>CAYOJQ010000009.1:88239-94156 GCA_964404325.1 uncultured Oligoflexales bacterium | reverse complement strand
ATCCTAACGAGCAGAACATCATCCTAACGAGCAGAACGTCATCCTAACGAGCAGAACGTCATCCTGAGCAAAGCGAAGGATCTCTCTTATTCAAAATAAAATTAGCCACTTACCCATTTTCTTGCGTCAACTTGTCACTTTGTTTACATTGGGCACCCATTCGCGCCGGGAGACCCATGTACAGCAGCCAGCAATCTCTGAATGATCCCAGTCAGTACCTCGATTACGACGGTACCGTGCGCCTCTTTATTGAGTTCGCGCCATGGCGTTATGTGTGGCATCTCAAGGGTGTTTCCATCGGAAGCAACGGCTGTCTCGCTGAACTAGCCCGTCGCAATGTTGATGAGGACTTTACCAAGGAAGATCTCGATACCTTTTTACGGGAAGGTCGCGATTACACCATTCAGTTGGAGTATCAGCATGCGCCCATCACCTTTCCGGTCGTGCAGGCGCGCTTGATCGATAGTGAACGGGCTGCGGGTGGACTCCGCCTTCAATTCCATTTCCTCGATACGGATGAGGACGTTGATCTGTTGTTGGAAGAGATTTCAAAACGAAACGACGGCTTCTAACGCCCCAAAAGGAGAAGGATGCCTATGACTGGCATCAACAAAAAACCCGAAGTGACCCTTGAAGCGTTGGAACGCATTTTTACCGTTCCAGAAGACGAGAACACCACACTCGGACGCATCGAGCGCGATATTTCTCGCAACCTTTTGGGCTTTCTCAAAGAACACATCGTCGCGCCCAAAACACAACCAGCGGATCTCGAGCGCTCCTTTCTTGATACCTCCATCAACGAAGATCCCATCTATGTTTCGGAACAAGCCGAATTTCTTCTCCAGAAAGTGGTGAAACAGTCGGTCCACGTATCCTCACCGAGTTTTATTGGCCACATGACTTCGGCGCTGCCCTACTTCATGCTGCCGCTCGCGAAAATCATGATCGCATTGAACCAAAACCTGGTGAAGATTGAAACGTCGAAGGCCTTCACGCCTTTGGAACGTCAAGTGATCGGTATGCTGCACCGATTGATCTTTGAACGAAATGACGGCTTCTACAATAAGTTCACGCAGAGTGCCGTCCACGCTCTCGGAGCGTTTACTTCCGATGGCACGATCGCGAATATCACAGCCCTTTGGGTCGCCTTGAATCGTCTTTTCGCCCCGCAGAAAGACTTTAAAGGCATCGGCGATGAGGGTTTGTTCGCGGCGCTTCAGCACTACAAAAAAAATGGGCTCGCGATTCTCGTATCGGAACGCGGTCATTACTCGCTGCGCAAGGCGGCCAACATTCTCGGCATTGGTCGGAAGAATTTGATCGCGATTCCAACGGATGAGCACAACAGAATCCTTTTGCCGGAACTCGAAAAAGAAATCGCCCGCCTTAAATCAGCAAGCGTCGGCATCGTCGCGATCGTCGGCATCGCCGGCACGACGGAAACAGGCAATGTCGATCCGCTTGATGCTCTCGCGGATATCTGTGAGCGTGAGAAAATTCACTTCCATGTGGATGCGGCCTGGGGAGGACCAACTCTCTTCTCCACGCATCATAAGCACATCCTAAAAGGCGTTGAACGCGCTGACTCGGTAACCTTCGATGCCCACAAGCAGCTTTATGTACCGATTGGCGCGGGAGTCGCGATCTTCCGTGACGAAAGTATGATGAACCTGATCGCACACCATGCGGAATACATCATCCGCCGCGGTTCGCGTGACTTAGGGAAAATGACGCTTGAGGGCTCTCGCCCCGGCATGGCCATGTTGGTGCACTCCGCGCTCCGCATCATGGGGCGACGAGGTTTTGAGCTGTTGATTGATCAGGGGATCGCCAAGGCCAAATTGTTTGCACAGCTTATCGCGGCGGACACGGACTTCGAGTTGGTGACGGAGCCGGAATTGAACCTCCTGACTTATCGTTACGTGCCCGCGGGCCTCAAAAAGCGCTTAAGCACTCTCTCGGCGGATGAGCGAGTCCGTCTCAACGAGCGCCTCAATGGCCTGACGGTGGCCATTCAAAAAGAACAGCGGGACAGTGGTCGCTCCTTTGTTTCTCGTACCGCGCTCCGGGTGCCGCGCTACGATCGCCAGCGTATCACCGTGTTTCGCACGGTCTTAGCTAACCCACTGACAACAGAAGATATTTTGCGAGAAATTCTTGCCGAACAGAAAGAAATCGGCAGGACTCTTCTCGGGTCAGACTTCAAGGATTTGGCGGCATATTCTTAAAGACTTCACTTCGCCCTTCCTTTAATCTAAAAGGTCTGTTCTGATTCGGTTTTTTCTGGTTAAGACAAGGCCCTATGACAAGCGAACATTTCAAAGATTGGACTCCTGAATCGTGGCGCCAACGCCCGATTCGACAGCAGCCGCGGTATGATGACGCGACTCAGGTGAGCTCCATCTTGGAAACCATTCGCACCTACCCACCGCTGGTATTCCACGGTGAGGTGGATAATCTGAAGCAACAACTTGCCGAAGCAGCCAAGGGTCGTCGTTTTGTTTTGCAGGGCGGTGATTGCGCGGAGCGCTTTCAAGACTGTAATCCCAAAGCCATCACCAGCAAATTAAAGATCATCCTTCAGATGTCGGTGATCTTAAGTTACAGCGCCCGCTGCCCCGTCGTGCGCATCGGTCGCATCGCTGGTCAATATGCGAAGCCTCGTTCCGCGGATTTTGAAAAAGTAGACGGCAAAGATATTCCTGTTTTCCGCGGCGATAACATCAATTCATTCGAAGCCACGGTAGCGGCCCGCAAGGCCGATCCCACGCGCATGCTGCGCGGCTATCACACCGCATCACTCACGCTCAACTATGTGCGCGCGATGATCGCCGGTGGTTTTGCCGACTTGCAGCATCCTGAAAATTGGAATCTTTCTTTCTTTGATCGCAGCCCGCATAAACGTCGTTACGAATTGGTGCGCGCCAACATCGAAGACGCCGTTGCATTTATGGGCTCTTTTGGTGGCGTGAAGGTGGAAAGCCTCGGCACCATCGATTTCTTTACTTCCCATGAAGGCTTGTTGCTGGGCTTTGAAGAAGCCATGACACGCTTTGTGACCGTGCGCCAACGTCACTACAATCTTGGCGCGCATATGCTGTGGGTTGGTGATCGCACGCGTCATATCGATGAAGCACACGTCGAATACTTCCGCGGTATCGCGAACCCGATTGGTATCAAGTGGGGGCCGTCCGCCGATGTGAACGACATGGTGGATCTTGTGGCGCGCCTAAACCCGACGAATGAATGGGGACGCATCACGCTTATCACGCGCTTTGGCGAAAAAGAGGTCGCGAAGCACCTTCCCATCGCGATTAAAGCGATCCGCAAAGCAGGCTTGAACGTTCTTTGGACGTCCGACCCCATGCATGGCAACATGGTTAAAACCCCCGACGGCGTTAAAACCCGTAACTTCGATGCGATCTTGAGTGAGCTGCGTCAGTGTTTCGAAATTCATAAGAAATACGAAAGCCATTTGGGTGGCGTGCACTTTGAGATGACCGGCGAAGAAGTCACCGAATGCGTGGGTGGCGCGGAAGGTATTGGCGAAAAAGACCTCGCGAATCTCTACGAAACATTCTGCGATCCGCGTCTCAACTACAGTCAAAGCCTTGAGATGGCGTTCTTAATCTCTTCGATTCTTAATCCAAAAGTAAGTCAGCAGATTCTTCCTGAAGTAGCGGCCGAAGGCCGGACTTAATTAGAAAAAACCTGTAGACAATCATATCGGCTGAACATCTAACCAGCTTTACAAGATTTATTGCCCAAAATTCGGGACGCACTCACGTCGTAGTCCGATTCCTCGCAACGTGTGAAGATGTCGTTCGATAAATATTTAGCCTCAGCCTAAATCCAAGCCCCTCCACAGAAAACGGAGGGATTTATGTATTGTTCCATTGCTCACACAACTTCTGGAAAGAAAATTTTCGTGGATACTTTGGGATGGAAGGAAACGAATCTCGAGGATGCGTATGCGGGATTTAGCAATCTAGAACTTCTGGAAGCCCTATTAGCAACCCAAGCGCTCCACTTTCAGGAACTTAGAAGAAAGCACCATGATGAATCTTGGATAAAGTCTCTGGAGATGGTGGGGTTTCATATAGAGAAGAAACTAGGAACAAGAGAAATTGAAAGACTATTGGAATCCATGACTATTGATTCCGCATTCACCCGATTCAAATTTGGACAGTCCCTTCTGCACCCGAACTTTAGAAGAAATCTGTAAAAAATCATCGCCTATTTTTAAAGAAAGCAGAAAGAACCATCTGGGTAATGGGTGTCACATCAAAAGCGTAGTCAGGGTCTTTCTCTCCTTCGGCAAGCTTGAAAACACCGCCATTAGGATCATAGCGGTTCACGATAATGCCATCATCCACCATGCTGGTGATATGGAACTCAGGGTTTTCTCGACAGAACTCCAAGAGTTCTGGCACATCGGCGTGAAAAAAACTGCCCGTTAGACTATGCGTCGTGAAACCCATTTCACAAAGTCGTACATAATCCGAAATCTGCTTCACCGCACGCGCAAACTCCATATGATCGTCGAACAGCTTCATAGTTTCCTCCAAACAAAGCTGAAACAAGAATCGGCGAAACATCTAACCAGCTTTACAAGATTTATTGCCCAAATTTCGGGACATCAAAATACAGCGCCAAGGGCACCGCGAACTTAATAGAAAAAGCCCCCGTCCAAGGACAGGGGCTTCAACATTTTTACTAAGATTAACCAGCTATGGAAGCGGTTGGCGTGATAGCCGCGCCGTTGCGCGTCCATGTCGCTGCGCAATCTTTGAAAGTTGCTGTGGTAGCGTTGCCAGAACCGTCGATAAAAGAAATGGTGCCGCTGGTGAAGCCAGATTCGCATGTTCCCTTAACGAGATTTTCCGCTTTGATCCCTACAGTGATGTCGAATGCGGCTGTGCCTTCAGACTTGGTGTTAATCGTTCCATCGACACTCTTAATGGTACCTTTGTCAAAAGGATCGTCGTTACCATCTTCGTCGGCAACGTAAACGACAGTTGTGTCTGTATTGCTAGAAGTTTTTATAGCACCAGAACCTAAAATACCGGTGCTTTCAGATGTAATCGTTGATTTTTCTTTTGCAGTAAAAGTACTGCCTTCTACAGTTACATCAAATTTAGAGGCAATAGTACCTTTGGTCGTAAACTTGATTCCTTCCATATCCGCTTCGACGGAATACGCGAAGTTGGTGATCTCGTACGTATAGCCACCTGCCTTACTCGCGGGATTTTTGTCTTTAGATCCCAGACCACCCGTAACTTTAGTTGTGGCACCCTCTTTAGTGGTATTGCAATCATAGGTCTGAACTAGATCGTCGGGGATACCGTCAGCATCAGCGTCAGCTTCAGAGCCTGAAACGGTAGTGGGCTTACACTCTTCTTCAGTACGAAGCGTCAAACCCGTAGCGTCTCCACCAGCATTCCCCTTGTCTTTCATATCTGTGGCCACTGTTTTGCCACTAAGGCCACCCATCATGCCGTCAATAAAGCCTTTACCGGTGTTACCAGCAAAGTCCTTTGACCATGTTTCGTCAGAAGTACCAGCTGCACCTGCCGGTGGAGTTGCTCCGCCAGCGGGAACTTCAGCAGGAGTTTTTGTGCCTTCGCTGTCATCATCGCTGCTGCTACTGCAGCCAAAGTTTAAGAGACCAACAGCGACCAGTGCCAATAAAGAGTGACGCATTTTCATATAAATTTTTCCCCTCAGTGTGGAATACAGAGCGTTGCTCGAGTACTTCCATTGTACCAAAGGGCGAACTGACGCTAAGGGGATGTGGCGATGTTTTATTGCCTAGTAGCAGTCAACCAATACGTCACCCTGAGTGAAACGAAGGATCCTTCGCTTCGCTCAGGATGACGACATTCGCTCAGGATGACGACATTCGCTCAGGATGACG
>CAYOJQ010000009.1:19870-88139 GCA_964404325.1 uncultured Oligoflexales bacterium | reverse complement strand
CTTCGCTCAGGATGACGACATTCGCTCAGGATGACGACATTCGCTCAGGATGACGGCATTAGCTCAGGATGACGGTCGCTCGCTCAGGATGACGACATTAGCTCAGGATGACGGTCGCTCGCTCAGGATGACAAAAACGCCGTCATTCTGAGCAAAGCGAAGAATCCTAATGTTTCAGAATCTGCTGCAGGAACTCTCGGGTACGCTCAGAACGCGGGTTGGTAAAAAACTCACTCGGCGGCAAATCTTCAATCATCCGCCCACCATCCATAAACATCACGCGACTCGCGACCGTGCGCGCGAATCCCATTTCGTGAGTAACACACAGCATGGTCATGCCTTGCTGAGCTAGCTCCACCATCACGTCCAGAACTTCCTTAATCATCTCGGGATCTAGTGCTGAAGTTGGCTCATCAAACAACATAATTTTGGGATTCATGCATAGGGCACGAGCGATGGCGACACGCTGCTGCTGTCCACCGGAAAGTTGGCCAGGGAATTTCTGTGCTTGGTCCGGAATGCGCACGCGCTCGAGATACTGCATGCCGAGCGTTTCCGCTTCGCGGCGAGAAATACCTTTTACATGCATGGGAGCTAACACCAAATTTTCCAGCACAGTGAGATGCGGGAATAAATTGAATTGTTGAAAAACCATGCCGATATCGCGACGAATCGCTTCCACATGACGCACGTCGTCATCGAGTTCGATATCGTTCACGGTGATACGCCCTTGATCGTGACGTTCAAGACGATTGAGACAACGAATCAATGTTGATTTACCAGAACCAGAAGGTCCGCAGATAACAATGCGCTCCCCAGCGTCCACATGAAAACTAATTCCCTTGAGAACGTGAAAGTCGCCGTAATTTTTATGCACGTCGTCAAATGTAATGACCGGCATCGCATCCCTCTAACGGTTGTCCGTTTGTAAACGTTTTTCAATGGATTGGCTGTACTTCGACATACCAAAACAAAAAACCCAGTAAATCAAACCCGCGAACACGTACCCTTCAGCGGCATAACCCAACCACTTCGGATCGGTCGCGGCCGCCTGCACAATGCCCAATAAATCAAACATACCCACAATCAGCACGAGTGTTGTGTCTTTAAACAAGCCAATGCAGGTGTTCACAATGCCAGGAATCACTTTCTTCAGAGCCTGAGGAAGAATGATAAGACGCATCATCTTCCAATACGGAAGTCCTAGCGCAATAGCGGCCTCACGCTGCCCCGGAGGAATGGCCTGCAATCCACCACGAACAACTTCCGCCATGTAAGCGGAAGAAAACAGTGTGACCCCCACCAAGCAGCGCAGAAGTTTATCAATATCGACGCCCTTAGGCATAAAGAGCGGCAGCATCACCGATGCCATGAAAAGAACGGTGATCAGAGGAACACCGCGCCAAAGTTCAATAAAGCCCACGGACAAGGTGCGAATCACCGGCAAATTGGATTGTCGTCCCAGAGCAAGAAGAACACCTAACGGCAAGGAACACACAATGCCAACGGAAGAAATCACCAGCGTTAGCATCAATCCGCCCCACTTTGCGGTGTCGACTTTCGCGAGTCCAAACACACCACCGTAGAGAAGGAAAAAAGAAAAAATGGGGAAAATGGTGAGCATCGACAGAACGAGCGTTTTCTTACTCCCCTTCTTCCAAGGAATCATCAACGCGCCGAGCCCTAGAACGCCGATCAAGAAAACAATATTCACACGCCACTGTTCCGCGGCAGGAAAAAACCCATACATAAACTGCTGCATCTTCACGCGCACAAAATACCAGCAGGCGCCCACACGATTGCATCCCCCTTCAGGATCAGCGATCCATTGCGCGTCGATAACCGCCCAACGCAACAAAGGTGGTAACGCCAGCGTCGCAATCAACACAAGAATCAGTGTGATTGCGGTGTCACGCTTCGTGGCAAAAAGCCTTTGACGCATCGTGCTCCAAAGAGTCATGTGCGTCGCTCCCCAACAAGCTTACGCTTGTTGTAACTGTTCATGGCCCATGCAATGGATAAACTGATGGTGAGATAAACAGCCATGGTGATGCCAATCACCTCGACGGCTTGCCCCGTTTGCATCAACACGGTACCCGCAAAAATCAAAACAAGATCGGGATAACCAATCGCCGCGGCTAGAGATGAGTTCTTTGTTAAGTTCAAGAATTGACTCGTGAGCGGCGGAATAATCACACGCATGGCCTGCGGAATCACCACAAGCTTCAAAGTCTGTCGGCGAGAGAGACCCAAGGCGGCCGCGGCTTCCGTTTGCCCTTTGGCCACGGAAAGAATACCGGCCCGCACGATCTCGGCGATAAACGCCGCCGTATAAATCGCGAGCGCTAGTACAAGTGCAATAAATTCCGGGAGGATCTCCCAGCCACCTTCGATATTAAAACGCCCCGGCTGCGGCCACTCCAGATAAAACGCCTGATCAAAACGAATGGCCGGCAGATAAATGCCGCGGATATTGATGTAGAAAGGACCGATGTGCCAGCTTTCCGTTGGCATCGGCAGACTGCGCAGCACGGCAAAATACCAAACGAAAATTTGCAGCAGCAAAGGAATGTTGCGTACGAGCTCCACATACCAACTGGCAAGACGCGCCAGCAACCAGTTGGACGACAATCGTGCGATACCGATCAGAAACCCAAGAACCGTCGCCACAACGATACCGATGGAGCTCACCAGCAGTGTGTTTGTCAGACCAACGAGAAAGGCGCGCCCATAGGTTGACGACTCGCTGTAAGGAATCAAAGACTGGATCACGTTGAATCCAGAAGTCTTCTTTAGAAATCCCAAACCGGAAGCGATGTTCTGGCGTTCAAGGTTTTCCATGGTGTTGCGCGCGAAAAAACTCACGCCCCAGATCACAAGTATTAACACAACGGTTTGAGCCGCGGCACGCCGCACCTGGGCGCGTCGCCAAAAAGGAATTTGTGAAGTGGATTTTGTCATGCTCGCACCCGCCTAACGGAAAGGCATCGGATAGTGGAGACCGCCTTGGTTCCACAAAGCATTGCGGCCACGCGCGATTTTCAGTGGCGAGCCACTGCCGAGGTTCTTCTCGAACAGCTCACCGTAATTCCCCATCGTCTTAATAAGCTTATAGGCCCAGTCCCCGCTGAGCCCGAGGTCCTTACCGAGATCACCTTCTTTACCGAGAAAGCGCCGCACGCCTGGGCTTGGTGATTCGTTGCGCATTTGCTCAACATTCGCGGACGTTATGCCGAGCTCTTCCGCCTCCAACAATGCGTACAAAGTCCAACGGGTGATATCCGCCCACTGAGAATCCCCCTGACGCACCACGGGAGACAGGGGTTCTTTTGAAATCATTTCCGGAAGAATGAGATGAGCCTCCGGTTCCTTCAATTTGATACGACTCGCGTAAAGACCGGAAACGTCCGTGGTGAAGGCATCGCAGCGGCCTGCTTCATAAGCCGCCACCACCTCGTCATGCTTTTCATAAGCCACTAACTTGTATTTCATTCCATGGGAGCGGAAATAGTCGGCCACATTCAATTCCGTCGTGGTCCCGAGGTTCGTGCAGACCGTCGCTCCACTTAAATCGCGCACGCTTTGGACTTTGGATTTCTTCCGCACCATAAAACCTTGGCCGTCGTAGAAAAGGACGCCAACAAAATCGAGACCCAATGCGGTATCACGCACAAGAGACCACGTCGTATTACGAGAAAGAAGATCGATTTCACCCGATTGCAGCGCGGTAAAACGCTCTTTTGCGGAAAGTGGCACAAAACGGACTTTTTCTGTGCTACCGAGAACCGCGACCGCGACGGCACGGCAATAGTCCGCGTCAATCCCCACCCATCGCCCCTCAGAGTCAGGACTGGAAAAACCAGGAAGCCCTTGGCTCACGCCACAAACGAGCTCTCCCCGCTTTCGCACTTGATCGAGAGTCGCCGCTAATACCGGCATCGACGCCATTGTCAGAAGAAGGACGATCAGATAGTTTATCTTCCGCATTTGAGGCAAGCCCTAGGAAAGTCTGGAAAAAAACCAGCTTACGCAACGCTGGGAAGGTCGGCAACGGCTTTGTGCGCGGAAGGCCTTGAATGTTGATCCTAAGACCTTCTTAAGCTATAAAAACTGTTCACTTTTTGATGCGAAAATCCAGCGAGAGCCCGCTTTTCAGAGGCCCGATGAGAAAAGGTTGAATGGGACAACAAGAACTTCAGCACTCCATGTTCCACGCCGTGCTTTTTCCGGAGGAAGAACGCAATGGTTCGGCCGCAGGCCACGAACTCATGCTGGAGCGATTGATTCGCTACCTCCCAAGCCTTAAAGGCATCATTCACAACCTCCCCTTGGTCATCTTTGACTTTGAGACCACGGGACTTGATCCCAACAGCGATCGCATCATCGAGATTGGTGGCTTGCGCATTGAAGCCGGTAAGGCGGTTCAAGAATTTTCCTATTTAATCAAACCTGACATCCCGTTGCCATCCACGGCATCAAAAGTGACAGGCATCACGGCGGATATGCTGGAAGGACAACCAGCCATTGAAGAAATTCTGCCGTCTTTTTTGAAGTTTATTGAAGGCTGCATCCTCGTTGCTCATAACGCGGAATTCGATATGGCGTTTTTACGCAATGCCTGTCGACGCATGGGCTATCGGATTGAATGGCCTTGTTTTTGTACATTAAAAATGGCGCGCGTGTTGTTACCACAGTTGGAATCCCGAAACTTGGATTCGTTGGCGGCGCACTATGGCCTTGTGTTTGAAGCACGCCACCGTTCCGTGGGTGACTGCAAGGTAACAAGTTCTGTTCTGCAGTCGTTCCTTCGTGCGGAAGGCCAACATTTACAAACCTGGGAAGACTTCCAGCCCTTTGCTGTTTTGGATTAAGAGAACCGAATGAAAATTGAATCACGCATTCTCACCAGTAGTGCCGCTTACCAAGAAAACTTGGCCACTCACAGCGAAGAAGTTCGCGAACTTGAGCAGCGTTATGCAACGGCATGCCAAGGTGGTGGTGAAAAAGCCAACGCCTATCTCGCCAGCCTCGGAAAGATGACAGCGCGCGAACGCATCCAAAAATTAGTAGACCCGGATTCCCACTTTCTTGAGTTATCCGCGCTTGCGGGTGACAGCCTCTACGAAGAATCCGTTCCCAGCGGCGGCATCGTTACCGGCGTTGGCATGGTGCATGGACGTCCTTGCATGATCGTCGCCAACGACGCCAGTGTAAAGGGTGGTACGTATTTCCCCATCACGGTGAAAAAACATTTACGCGCTCAAGAAATCGCGGAACAAAATAATCTTCCCTGTATTTATCTCGTGGATTCCGGCGGCGCTTTCTTGCCAATGCAAGATGAAGTGTTCCCTGACAAGGACGACTTCGGTCGCATTTTCTTTAACCAGGCGCGCATGAGTTCAAAGGGAATTCCTCAGATCTCCGCCGTGCACGGATTCTGCACCGCGGGTGGTGCTTATATTCCGGCGATGTCTGATCAAAGCGTGATTGTAAAAGAGACGGGCACCATTTTTCTCGCCGGCCCGCCCCTTGTAAAAGCGGCCACCGGTGAAGATGTGACGGCGGAAGAACTTGGTGGCGCGCGTGTGCACACCGCCATCAGCGGCGTTGCCGACCACTTCGCGGAAAACGATGAGCATGCGATTGCGATTCTTCGCAACATCGTGCGCTACATGGGCAAGCGCCCTGAAGCTCCCGTTGAGTTAAAAGAACCGCGGCCGCCTCTTTACGATACCAACGAATTGTTGGGCATTGTTCCCTCTGACCCGCGCAAAGCGTTCGATATGAAAGAAGTCATCGCCCGCGTTGTCGATGGCTCCGAATTTTTCGAATTCAAAGCCAACTACGGCACAACACTTCTCTGCGGCTTTGCCCACATCGAAGGAATTCCCGTCGGGATTCTCGCGAACAACGGCGTGTTATTCTCCGAGAGCGCGTTGAAGGCCACGCACTTTATTGAGTTGTGCAGCCAGGAAAAGATTCCGCTACTCTTCTTGCAGAATATCACCGGCTTTATCGTCGGTAAAAAATATGAGCACGGTGGAATCGCTAAAGACGGCGCGAAGATGGTGCACGCGGTGGCCAACGCCAAGGTCCCCAAGATCACGTTGATGGTCGGCGGAAGTTACGGCGCTGGAAACTACGGTATGTGCGGCCGCGCTTACGATCCGCGCTTCTTATTCATGTGGCCAAACGCTCGCATTTCCGTGATGGGCGGCGAACAGGCCGCGAACGTATTGGCGACAGTGAAACAAAGTCAGTTGGCGCGTCAGGGTAAAAACCTCACGCCCGCGGAGATGGATGAAATCCGTAAGCCCATCTTGGCAAAGTATCAGAAAGAAAGTTCCGCCTATTATTCCACAGCTCGTCTGTGGGATGACGGCGTGATTGATCCGCGCGACACCCGTAAGGTGTTGGCGATGGCGTTGGCGGCTAGTCTCCACCAACAGTGGCAGGACACCCGATTTGGCATCTTTAGAATGTAAGAAAGGCCTCGCATGAAAACGATTCGCATCGGTAATGCCGGTGGTTATTGGGGAGATGATCCCACAGCTCTCGAACGTCAGGTTAACGGCGGTCGACTCGACTATATCTCGATGGACTTCCTCGCGGAAATCACCATGTCGATCATGCAGAAACAGCGCTCGCGCGATCCCAATCTGGGCTACGCGCGCGATTTCTTGCCGATGATCGAACGCGTGTTGCCAAAACTTTTGCAAGACAAAACCTGCATCATCACCAACGCCGGTGGCATCAATCCAGCCGCATGCGCGAAGGCGATTCAGCAGATGGCGAAAGGGATGGGTCTAAATCCAAAAATCGCTGTGGTTTTCGGCGATGACATCCTTGATGACATTGATCGCCTGCAAGCCAGCGGTGAAAAATTCACCAACATGGAAACGGGCGAAACTTTCGCGGGTGTTCGTGATCATCTTGAATCAGCGAACGTCTATTTTGGTGTCGCTCCTGTTTCGGAAGCACTGAAATGGAAGCCCGACATTGTCATCACCGGTCGCGTTACCGATACGGGCATCACACTGGCGCCCATGGTTTACGAATTCGGCTGGAGCCTTAACGATTGGAACAAGCTCGCGGCGGGTATCGTTGCGGGTCACATCCTTGAATGCGGCACGCAGTCCACGGGAGGTAACTTTACCGATTGGGAATTGGTGCCATCATTTGAAAATGTGGGCTTCCCCATCGTGGAAGTTCGTGAGGATGCGACATTCGTTGTGACAAAACACGCCAACACGGGCGGCCTTGTCAGCGTCGATACAGTACGCGAACAATTGTTCTACGAAATGGGCAATCCTAAATCTTACATCACTCCCGACGTTGTCGCCGACTTTACCACGATCAATCTGAAAGCGGATGGCCAGAACCGCGTGCTCGTAAGCGGTGTTAAAGGTTTTGAGGCCACACCTCTTTACAAAGTATCGATGGCTTACCAAGACGGCCTTAAAGCGCAGGGTTCCATCATTATCTCAGGACCCAATGCACGCGCGAAGGCGGAGAAATTTGCTTCGATTTTCTGGCAGCGCTGCGGCCATCTCTTTGACGCCAACGATCGCGAAACAGAATACTTTGGTTGGAACGCATGCCACCGCTCTCTCGTGGGACAGAACGATGGTAACGAAATCCTTCTTCGCCTCGGTGTGCGCAGCCCCGACAAGGACAAGTTACAATTGTTCGGTAAGTTGGTGCCGTCTTTGATTCTTGCGGGCCCTCCAGGTGTCGCGGTGACAGGCGGTGTGCCAAAAGCACAAGAAGTGGTTAGCTACTGGCCGGCGCTGATGCCCAAGGAAAAAGTGTATCCACGCATCGCGCTCTTGAGCGACAGCGGCAGTCTCACTGAAGAAAAGGAAGTGAAGACAACGCCAAGCGGTCATTACGAACCGAAAGAGGACGAGACGCAAATCGCTCACAAAGCGAAGCGCAGCGTTAAGGAAGTGCTTAAGGAAGTCTCCACGGGTGTTCCCCTCAGCGCAATCGCTTTAGGACGTAGCGGTGACAAAGGTGATATGTCGAACATCGGCATCATGGCTCGCAGCCCGAAGGCTTTCGCCTTCCTCGACAAATACCTGACTGCTGAGCGCGTGAAGGATTATTTCCAGGAGCTCTGCCACGGCGAAGTGAAACGCTACAAATTGGATAATCTGCAAGGTTACAACTTCTTGTTGGAAGCAGCTCTTGGTGGTGGCGGAACAAAAACTCTACGCGCCGACGCACAAGGCAAAACCTTTGCCCAAGGTCTTTTAGCGCAGAAAGCGCCGATTCCAGAAGACGTGCTGGCGGAAGTGCTAGCGATGAAGAAAGGCTAAGATGACTGCGCGTAAGATCAAACGTCTTTTTATTGCAAACCGCGGCGAGATCGCTCGCCGTATTGCGGGTTCCGCGCGTTTGTTAGGCATTGAAACGGCGATGATTACAAAACATCGCAAGCCACCCGCATTCTTGGTTGGTGTGGTGGATCATTTTATTCAAGTGCCTGATGAAACATCCGCGACATTCCTCAATGCGGACTTTATGGTGCGAACCGCTCAGGCCGCAGGCTGCGACGCCGTGCATCCAGGCTTTGGCTTTCTTTCCGAAAATGCGGCCTTTGCAAAAAAAGTCATTGATGCGGGTATGATTTGGGTTGGTCCTTCACCCAAGGCCATTGAACAAATGGCAAGTAAAGAAAACGCCCGTCACATCGCGGAAAAAGCAGGCCTTCCCTGCGTGCCAGCCGTTCCAAGAATGAACCCAAATGCTAATGCGAAAGAACTTGAAGAAGTTCTCACAGCGGCGCGCAAAATTGGCTTCCCGCTTATCATCAAGGCGGCGCTCGGCGGCGGTGGCAAGGGCATGCGCTTGGTTGAAAAGGAAGCCGACCTTCTCAACGCCGCGAAGCTCGCGAGCAGCGAGGCCCTAAGCTCGTTCGGTGACGGCAGCATTTTGATCGAAAAATATCTAGGCGCCCCGCGCCACGTGGAAGTGCAGGTCCTCGGTGACCAACAAGGACACGTCTACGCTATTGGCGACCGCGACTGCTCCGTGCAACGCCGCCATCAAAAGATTATTGAGGAAGCCCCCGCGCCTGGATTGAATCCGGAGACACGCGCGGCGATGCATCAGGCCGCGGCCTCCTTGGCGAAGGCCGTCGGTTATTTCTCCGCGGGCACCGTGGAGTTTTTGCTCGACTGGTCGGAAGCAACGGCCAAACAAAAGGGCCGGCAAAATTTTTACTTCCTGGAGATGAATACACGCCTTCAGGTGGAGCATCCCGTTACGGAAGAGGTGTTCGGTATCGATTTGGTCGCATGGCAGTTACGCATTGCCATGGGAGAGGCCATGCCGGAATCCTTTGCGACATTGACTCCGCGCGGTCACAGCGTTGAAGCGCGCCTTTATGCCGAAGATGTGCGCAATCAATTCTTCCCGTCACCCGGGATCGTACACGCCTTTGTTCCCGCTCAGGGGCTAGGCATTCGCTGGGAAATTGGTCTCGATGCCGTTGACCAGATCACCGCTGATTTTGACCCCATGGTGTCAAAGCTCGTGGTCCATGGCGAAAATCGCATGGATGCTCTTGATCGCATGGCGGCCTGTCTGGACGAAACCATCTTCGTCGGCCCCGAAACCAACATGCAGTTGGTAAGTGCCATTTGTCGCGACCCCGTTTTTCGCGACCAAATTGTGACAACCCACTACATCGGTGATCGTCTGCAGGTTTTGCTGGATCGACTCACTAAAACCCAAGATGCTCATGAAGAAACCTTAAACAAATGGCTGAAAGGCATGCCGCGCCAAGGTTTGGGCGCTTCGCAAAATCATGTGAATCAAATCCCAGCTCGCACCCGCGCCATTTTTATGCAGAGCGCTCCGACGCGGCCAGAATGTGATATAATCATCACGCAAGAGTCCATGATTCGGCATCGAGAGCAGGAACATTTGCTAACCCGTGTTGGCCGTGGTCTTGCAATGCGATCGGACGGCGAATTTGCACCCTTTATCTGGGCGGATGCACGGCATCCAGAGTATCGCCGCACATGGATTAGCTTCGCGGGAGCCGCAGTCACATCGACTCAGGAATACCACGCCAATCTAACTCATGGACGCGCGGGCGCCACAAAGGGTGATGTCACCGCTCCGGTACCCGGAAAGGTTAAACGCATTCTCGTTGGGCCGGGTGACAGTGTTTCAAAAAACCAAACTGTCATTGTCCTGGAATCGATGAAAATGGAGTTTGAGGTTCAAGCCCCCAAAGCGGGTGTCGTCGATCAGGTAAAGATTGCGGACGGGGCACAGGTCAACGCGGATGATCTTCTGATTACCTGGCAGGAGTGACCGCACAGGCGTCGAGGCATGTAAATGTCATCTTTTCGCACGTTCATTGGCGAATCCGGTTTAAAAGTCTTAGCAATGGCGCGCCTCAATCAATGCGAATACAGCGTCATGCTTTATTTGTTGAACTGCGCGGCCTCTGGCCTCGACGAACTCATCACCACGGAGCGAGAGCTTGCCTCGCTTATTGGGTACGAAGACCGCACCGTGCACGAAAGCATTGTGAATCTCGCGGAACGCAACCTCATCCGTGTTCGCTTCAGCGACAGCAACAATTTTGGCAGCGACTATCAAGCATCTGTTCGCATCGGCTTGCACTTCGACATAAGTCGCTGGCATCTGACGTTTGATAAAGATGTCACATCTCACGACGCCGTTGTGTTTCCATTCCGTCGCGGCGAGGGCATGCACCTCGTTGGCATTAACGGCAACGGTCAATCGGAAGCCAATAACCGCCAGAAAAATCTTCCCACGTGGCAACGCGTGCTTGAATCGTTTACGCGCGGCCGTGACTTGAATGAAGCGGAGCTCGATAAAGCGGCGCGTGATGCGGAGATTTTGGTGGAAACGCATCCCGTGGATCAGGTGCTACTGATGCTGCGACACTTTGACCAACGCATTCCAACTCTAAGCCTTCTTGCGAGTAGTTGGCAGCATTACCAAGAAGTGTTCGAAGAAGAGACTCACAATGTAGATATGATGAGCGCTCGCCAAAAGCACATTGATGCGGACAATCGTCTCCGTGAGTCGGCGGAGATTTTTTTGCGCCGCCAGGAAGAGCTGAGCTTACAAGATGAAGAAGTCACCGTTTTAGAAATACTCTCACGCCATCGACATCCTCGTCGTCAGCTGTTCTGGGCGTTCCAAACTCGTAGTCGTTACCCAAATCTGCGCGGCTTCTTCGATGAAAATATCTCGAATATGCTGCCAGTTACGTCTAGCGGTATTGTCGTTAAGAAAAAACCAAAACAAGATTAGTAAGATTTAAAAAGCGAAAATTGACGTTTTTTCTACGCAGTTTTTTATAATCAAGCGCGGGCTATGCCCGCGTTTTTTTTGTAAAAATTTCTTAACTAAACCCTTCCTTCGACCCGCCGACAAATCCCTTGTCATCAGAAATATTACTCACCTCTGGAGGAAACTATGAAGAAGTATGCACCGTTCTGCTTCTAATTAGAGGAGCGAGCCCCTTCTTCGAAGGGGCTTTCATTTTTCCACCCCCAAAAAAGGAAACACCCTATGAAACTTTCTGAATCCATGAAGTCCTCAGTCCAGAATTTCTACACACACCTCAAGAAGACGAGCCCCTTTTACAGAACTATCTTTGCTGGATCGATCCGCCATGAAACCGCGGCATACTTTCTAGAGAGCGTTCGTCATCTTGTCTATCATACTCCGATCCATCTTGCGTTGGCGGTGCAGGAAGCGGAAAAGCGCGGTTACACAGAACTCGCTGAATACTTCCGAGTCAAACTAAAAGAAGAAGCGGGCCATGATGAATGGGCCAAAGCCGACTTAGAAAAACTAGCTATTTTGTCACCAAAAACAGCATCAACTCGTTCTGTTGCGCCGGCCGTGCTGGCAACACTGAAGCGAAATGAAGAGACTATTAAGAAAGATCCCTACCTTTATCTGGTACACATCTTTTTCGCGGAATATTTCACCGTGATCGAAGGCCCAGAGTTTATGGATTCGCTAAAAAAAGTAGGCATCAAGCCAACCATGGTTTCCGTTGTTAACAACCATGTTGAACTTGACGTCGATCATGTCGATGAGTGGGAAACCGTTATGGACCAGCTCATCTCCACGGGAAAATACGGTGCGGCGTTTCAAAGCAGCTTAGAGAAATCATTCCGTCTCTATGAACAGTTCTGTGCAGACTTGGAGACATTCAATGCCGCAGCTTAAGAAAAAGATAGAAGCGCTTCCCTCGATCACCAACTGGAAAATCGAGGAAGCGGTGCAAAACAAGATCGTGATCGAAGGACTTGAAGTCTCTTTTTGTGGCATTCAAGCCATGAACGAGGCCTTTGGCCCCGTGGTTGGCAGCGCCACCGAAACTCACGGTGATCCATGGGATCGAGCCTGGTATGAATTGCGTGAACGCATTGCCATTGTCGAAGCCATCAATGCTAGACCTCAGCAGTTCATGCTCCGTGACAAAAACTTCAAGACGATCGGCATGGCTCCCTATCAGCACGTCTTTCCAACACCACCTGCAGGAAAAGAAAAAGAATGGCAACCAGCGAAGTCAAATGGCGTCGCTATTGAACAGAGCTGGGAGAAAGCCTGCTCAAAAGCAGTCTGGGAACTTGCGGAGCGTCATCTGATTCTTGAAAGCTGGCTCGGACGCAGAAAACCACAACGCTTACCTACAAAAACCCTCAAAGATGCGAACAAACTAGATTCTATTTACGATATCTGGTGCGTCAGTTTTGGCGCTGTAAGTACATCGCATTTTGACGAGTCAATACACTCTTGTGGTGTGTTCCTCTTCCCAAAAAACGCGAATGCGCCGATGGTCTTCGGATTTGGGGGAGCCCTTAATGAACAACAAGCGCTTTTGAAAGCGGAATCAGAAGCTATTCAACGCCTCAGCTTTCTTTGGGGCGAAGAAATTCCCACGCAGTCGCCTGACTTCGCGCCAAACGCCATGTTCCATCAAGAGTATTTTTTGCAGCCCGCGAAAATCCTCTTGTTGAAGAAATGGCTTAACGGCCAGTTCTTTGATGCCAAGAAGAAAAAGACGGACACGCTCACCGTACAATTAGCTGATTTAAGTTCGTACACGAGTGACAATCTTTTTTTGGCAAGAGCTGTGTCCTCGGATGCATTACCACTGATTTTTGGTCATTATAAAGAAAAGGATTTCGGCGAGCTTGAGGACGAACGAGTCATCCATCCGATCGCTTAAGATGTAAATGAGCCGG
The DNA here is from genome assembly GCA_964404325.1 of uncultured Oligoflexales bacterium. GTDB lineage: Bacteria > Bdellovibrionota_B > Oligoflexia > Oligoflexales > Oligoflexaceae > CAYOJQ01. The sequence continues at coordinate 74,883 of CAYOJQ010000009.1, read as the reverse complement.
CCAGCGTTGACTAAAAGATAGACAATGCTGGGCGGATTCATCCTCTAAAACCCGCTTAAATCCACTAGAGACTTTTAGTCGAACTCGGCTCAAAAATTGCAGCGGTGAGAATGCTTAACCAGTGAACAAGGGAATAACTCAGGAAATACGATTGCGGACCCGAATCGCCAAAATCATCCTGATGACTTGCGCTGCCTTGTGGACCACCACGGGATTCAGCGATGACCATTTTTTCACCTTGGCGGAAGGCAGCAAGATCTTCGTTACACCAAGCAGAATGCTTGAAGACCCCACTTGGAAAATGTCCGCATCCGAAGCTTACAGTCTCCTTCAAAAAAAGGGCTTGAGTGGATTAAAAGTTAAGGGAGAATTCAGCGCCGAATACTCCAACCACCCTCTTTGGTTTTCTTTCCAAGTGCGTAACGATGGACACCACAACGACTGGTGTCTTGCGGCGCAGAATGCAGGGATCCTCGACCTCCGCGTTTATAAAATCGTCCGCGACGGCGAAAACTTGCAATTCGTGGAACAAAAAGCCATCACGAACCGACTTGCGACGAGCTGGCTCGATGTGGATCCCAAAGAAACAGCCGACTTCATTGCCACGTATCGAAGCTTTGAGAATCTTTTTATGGATCTCTCCATCGCTCCGATGACAGAAGTGGTCAAAAAAGACCTCAACGAAACGACACTACTCGGAGTCGCCGCAGGCATTATGCTAGCGGTGATCATTTACAATGCATTCCTATTCCTTTCATTGCGCCAGAAATTTCATTTGTTCTACATTATTTTCGCGATCACCAATGCGCTCATCGCGTTGTTCTCTGTAAACTTCCCCCTTGGCTTCTGGAAGGTCATCCATACAAATATTTATTGGACGCCCCTCCTACGCTGCTTAGGGCCCCTGACGACTTTTGCTTTCGCTAGCGTGTTTCTACAAACAAAAGCCAAGCACAAAGCCATTCATCGTTTGTTGATCACGTATGTTATTGGTCTATTTCTTATCGTTGCGTTTTTCTCTATCTCAGGACGCGGCATTGAATCAAATGCTGTTCTCGACCCATATTTTCTTCTGGGCATTTTTATTCTTCTCTATGCGGGCATTCATGCATACCGGAAGGGATTTACTCCCGCTAAGTACTACACACTCGGGCTAACCGCGTTTCTTGGTGGTATTGTGATCTGCATCACATTCCCCTACTTCGTGAAAGATCCTAACGCCTTTATCTACACGGCCCATGTCTGGGGACAAGCGCTTGAGATGCTACTTATGAGCCTCGCCCTAGCGGCGGAAATTAAGCTTCTTGAAGAAGAAAAGTTTCGTGCCGTTGTCGCCGCGGAAACAAAATCGCGCTTACTTCGCGTCATCAGTCACGATATCCGTAATCCACTCGCCATTATCAAAGGCTACGGAAACATGCTGTCGCAGCGGATGCCGGATGAAGCCAATCTCCACAAAATTCTTCGTTCGGCAACCGTGATCGAAGAAATCACGGACGTGGTGCAAAAGACGGAATTGGATCGAAAAAGAACTTCAGAGCTCGCCCCCGTCTCCATTCGCTCCGTGTTCGACGAGCTCTCATTTCTCTTTCACCGCAGTGCTATCGACAAAAATATCCACCTTAATTTCGTTGTGCACCCTGATGACTTAAAGGTTTTTGCAAACGAAACCATTCTGACGAACGAGATCCTTAGTAACATTATCAGTAACGCCATCAAATTCTCTTTCTCGGGGTCTTCCGTGGAGATCAAGGCATTCGCCCTGGGAGAAAAGGTACGCATCTCCGTGAAAGACAATGGCATTGGCATTCCTAAATCCCTCTTACCGAAAATTTTCGACAGGCAGTCCACAGAAACTTCCCGTCGCGGTACATCGGGCGAACTCGGTGCGGGTTTTGGCCTACCGATCGCCTATTCTTTTATTCAGGATTTCAACGGGGAGATTGAAGTTGTAAGCACTTCGTTTGAGGAAAGTGACGATTTTCGCGGAACGGAATTTATTATAACCCTGCGCCGCGCCTCATCCTTAGCCATCGTTAAAAACCAGGATAAGGCACCCGTACCAGGGTCCTAGGCCGCATTCATCTGACCAAACGGATAGAACATGCTAATGCCATCCGCCTCGACCTGGTAACCTTCCGCAAGAACATCGATCTGAATAACCTGCGAACCAAACTTAAGCGTCTTTTGACCACCAAGGATCTTGTCCGCAGCGATAGTCATAAGGGCACCATTGGAGAACTCAAGGACCAAATTATTATCCGGAGACACATGCATGCCACTCAGAGCCAGGGAGCCAGCGGCTGCCTCTTTTGACGCTTTGGGGCGTGCGGGAGCAGGCTCCCGAGCCGTCATTGCCGCCTGTCGCAATAAATCTTCATCCGGGTCATTGCCGAGTAGCTCGATGTCATCAAGCCCCCCCTCAAGCAACGTGAGGGTTTCGTCACGGTCACGAGAGTTTTCGTCCGCCGCTTCCACCGCGCGGAAAGTTTCTTCCTCGGCGATCGACTCTTCCAGCTGGGCTTCAAAGGATTCGCCTAACTCATCATCACCAATCTCAGGCACTGCTGTCTCAAGCTCGGCCAACTCAGTCGGCACCTCCATTGCGGGAGTCGCCGCAACAGCCAGCTCATCGCCAAATTCAAGCGGGATTTCCGTCTCACCCAAGGAAAAGTCCGAATCTTCCATGAGGGAGTCTTCAGCTGTGAAACCTGGCGCGCCTTTGGCGCTCGGCTTTCCTTCTTCTTGAGGCACAAACTCTTCGTCCAACTCCACGGAAAACTCTTCCGGCTCCGCGCCCAAAAGATCGTCTTCAAGAAGCAACTCTTGATCGTTTTCTTCCCAATTCTTCTCAAGCTTACCGATATCAGCGGTAAGTCCAGCGTCAGAACCCATTTCGCCCGTAACATCGATATCGAGGTTACCGCCGCCAAGGTCTTCTTCTAAATGGATCGTATCGGAAAGATCCATCGGCTCCTCGCCGATATTGAGGTCAGCGCCAAGGTCCAATTCACCTTCTTCCGCCGCTGAAGTTCCACCGATATCTTCTAGACCCTCCGTATCCAAAGAAAGGTCCAAGTCGTCCGTTTGAGCGGGCGTGGTTCCATTTTCAAGTTCTGTCCCGGCAAAAGGATCTTCACTCGTCGCGGAGGCGTCCTGACTATATGGTGCCAAGGCACCAATAAAAGCACCGGCGCCTGTGCGATCCATAAGCTCTTGCAGAGTTTCGCCATCCGACGCCTGCGCTTGATACAGAGCAACAACTTTTTTCAACAAGGGAGCCAAGGCTTCCGCGGGAACGTTATCCGCCATAAAGGAAGCCATTTCGGGCAATGCGGAATTTTTTCCACCCATGGCGATGCGGTAACCGCCAGCATCTCCCACGACGGAAATATCAAGGGTGTGACAAGGGACACAGCAACTTGCGCAGCCGTTGATACCAATTTTAAGAGGTGACTTAAGTTGAATGTCAGCAAGCTCTTTGGTGAGCGCCATCGCTGAGCCAAGCGCGTCTTGGTCGTGATCGGGGCATAACTCACCGATGCAGGCGGTGGGTTGATGCAATCCATCTTGGTAATGGCGGATTCCCAGACCTATCGCTTTGAGCTCACCAGCGATCTTTGCCGCATCCCCTTCTTTAACGAAGAGAGCGAGGCGTTGATCCTCAGTGGCCTTTACAATGGCCATATTGTTGTCGCAGATGGTGGCGATCTTTTTTAGCTGCGCCGCGTTGTATAAACCGCCGGGCGCCTCTGTAACCAGAAGAATGGTGCCGTTTTTTAGATTAAACGCCTTACCCATGGTTTTACCTATATCTAAAAAAATTCAAATGAATCGCGTTACCTTTGTCGGTGAAAAGGTGGGATAAGTTTAGATAAACCGGGGATATTATTTTGGTGCTTTCGGTAAAATCAGCGTAAGAAAGTAAGAAAAACAAAAACCTGAAAGAGAATTCTTTCAGGTTCCGCAGCGATAGTAAAAGTCCAAATGCCTAATTTAGAAGGAAGCAGAAAACTCTTTGGTAACGGTTTCATCATTCTTACTCAGTTGGAAAGAAACCGCGTTTGACTCATGGTATGCTCCTTCACCCTGCCATTCGTTCACATAGAGTTTCGTTTTTCCTCGCTCGAGGGATTCCACATCAGTGAGAGACTCATAGTACGCACCACTCTCCTCTTTCCAGACGAGAACCTTATCGCTCTCGTTGTCCCACGAAAGCTCCTGAAAGAGACATCCAGGTGATAGATCGAGCCGCTCCCCTTCTTTCGCGAAATGACATGGCGCTCCCGTGGCGGCGCTGAGTCCCGTGTAAGCATGTTTCTTAGGGACTCCCTCGCCGTAGGAGAGGTCGGTCTTCAACAAGTACATGATCGTTCCCGCGCCATTCGGGCAAAACTTGAACAAATTCTGCACGCCCTCCAACTCTTTGTTCTCGATCTTATCGAATGTGGCATTGGCACAAGTGAACTCCATGTATTCCACTTTTGTCCACGCTTTGACGGGACCAGTCATGGCATCGGTACCGCTTGTGGAAACACCTCGCAGCACTATGAGATGAGGCTCCTTCACCACCACTTCTTTCACGGTTTCAGAACAAGCACTGTCCGCGAAATAATCAAAAAACTTGCATCCTCCCCGAGGAGATCGAACCGTGTTTTCGAGGAACATCTCGAGGGCCGATTTATCGAGAGACTTTATCTGCGTTGCGTCGACATTAAACACGTCGGGGCTGAAGAGCAGGCTGGGAACATAGGTCTCACCACTGTCAGAGGATCCACAACCAAAAGTGAGGATACAACTCGCGGACAACGATAAGCCGAGTAGAAGCCTTGCCTTCATAACACCTCCACAATAAAAAAAGGCGAGCTCGTGAAAGCTCGCCTTCTTGGATTCGATATCACCGTTAGGTGAAGTTTTCCATGTAATCACGCAGACGCTGATTCATCAACGCCTTGGATGTCCAGAAAGTGTCGGCAAGCTGCATAACAATATCCATGGAGCTGTCGATTTTTTCCACTTCTTTTCGCAACAACTTACCCGGGATCAAAAGAAGGCCCGCGAAGATGTTCGCCTGAATATCCAATACTTCTTCCGGTGCGCTCTTGAAGCGAGCCGCCGCCGTGAATTCACTGCGAACAAGGTGCTTGAAGAGTTCTTTCGTCATCAGGAAGCGCAAGAACGGGCGCATCTCGGCGCCTTTGTAGCGGATCGTCGTAACGAGCGAAGAGCCTTCACCTTCCGTCGAGACAAGCAACGCCGGCTCGATGGATTCATCCGCAACCAATTTCAGGTTGGAGAAAAGCTGGAAGACTTCAGGAATATAAATGGGGGCTTCTTCAAACTTGCCCAATTCGAGGACGGCCTCGGCAACCTTCGCAACCGCTGGGCGGTTGATGTCGAAAAGCTCTTCGAAGGAGCGCACGCCCCCTTCCATCTGCCAACGGCCAGGGTTCTTAAAGAATTCCTTTTTGAGGTTCTCTAAGTTACGGCCTTGGAGGGAGAAAGCCCCGTATCCCTTGTACTCAAAGACGGCTTCGTCGAGGCCAATCTTTCCCGAAGCGATGTCAATCAACAAACGCTCATCGATGTTCAGGTGGTCGGCGATGCTACGCAGCGTGGAGAGAGCGCGAATATTCTTCTTGCCCTTCTTCCAGTGACTGCAATCAGCGGGGTCATATCCTAAGATGGCCCCAACATCTTGATCGATCACCTTCACGTTACCTTCGTAACGAATTTCCAAAGCTTCCTTGCAGAACTTAAACAAAGTTGCCGAATGTGGGTAACGATTCGCTTCCACCTTCTTCATGGCTGCTCCCTCTGAAACTCCATTACGTCGTCAGTAAACCAAGCTTACATAGCCATTCGTTTACGACCCTAAAATTGTGCGTGAAGTGCTTCCTCAATTAGAAACGATTTTTTGCGAAGGGTCAAGGCGCCTGTCTGTTGTTTCTGAAGGATTTCGCCATTTGCCGAGTAAATTAAACTTCTTATATTTTGGGTGTTTTTCCCGAACATCTTTGGTTCAAGAGAAAAACACCCTTTGGTTATTTTATAAAAATTAAACTTTTACCAAATAGACTTTACAGCTCCATCTGCGCGCCCGCGCCCAAAATAAATTTCGTGTACTTGTTCGAGGAGCGGTTGGATGACTGAAACTGCGTCGAGAGCCATCCGTCGTAACTCAAAAACGGCGTCTGGTACCAACGCGCGCTTCCCTTGGCACCAAAGAAGGAGTCTTTGCGGTTGTCGGGCGCGCTGGCAAAAGAACGAGTTCCGAGGTTAAACTGGGCGCCGTATTCAAGGCGGTGCATATATTGGAGATCGTAGAGCACGTCGAGACGGTTTTCACTGTAGTCATCAATGGTGACAATGCTGGCACTGTGCGCATTGGCTGTATTGGTGAACCGCGCCCGCCACTGCGAGCTTTCATCCTGCGCGAGTGTGGCCCCAAACCCGATCTTACGCAGACGAGCCGAACGATCAGAAGCACCGACCACCTCCCACAAGAAGGGATCAATGCCATCGTTGCGGTTCGGAAGCGGATCAACGTGGTAAGACGTGTCGATAAAGATCTCTGGTTCAAGCGTCACGGAAGGGAAAGTAACGCCAGCCAACAAGCCAAGCCCGTCCGTTGCACGCTGGCCGCCCACGACGGTGGAAGTCATGTATATCTGCGCGTCCACCAACATCCACGGGTCATTGATGTCACCACCAAAAAAATTAAAGGCGCTGTAAACTTTCTGATACCCCGTGTCGACGGTCTTCAACTTGTGGTTGAACCAGCTGAGATACGAGAAGTCAAAACCGAATGTGAAATTGCCGTAGTCGCTTTGGAACGCCCGCGCGGCGATCTCCATATCGAACGTCAATGCCGCGCCAGTCGATTGGCCGATGTTTTTAGGCGCGGGATCACTGTTGGGTTTGCGGAAGACGTTCGTATCGTAGAGTGTGGAGAAACGACCTTTTGCGACCCAAAGGCGGTCACGATCCCACTTACGCAGCGAGTCTCGCGTCGCGTCCCCCAGCTCCTTGTTCTGCTCTTCCCACAAGGATTTATACAGGTACTCGCGCGCCTTGTAATCACGGCCACGACGCAGCGCGGTGTAACCGCGATAGTAGAGAATCATCTGCTTTTGCGGGTGCCCCGCCTCTTCAGCCCGCGCCAGGTAGTTCTGCGCTTCTTCCCAACGTTGGAATTCAACCGCGAGCATGCCTAACTGGAACAGCAGTTCAGGATCTTTTGGCTGTAAGGCCTGCGCTTGCTGGAAGAAGTAATAAGCCGGCTCATAAAGACGAAGACCGCGGTAGGCTTGCCCCAAAAGAAGGTTTACATCAACACGATCCTTATTTTTTCCCGCAAAAGGAAGCAGAAGCTCCAGCATCTGAATATAGTCGCGAGCAGGATACAGTTTTTGCGCGCGGGCTACCCCATCCTCTATGGTTTTTGGCATCTGCTCGGAATCAAGAACCCGCACATCACGGTACCGATCCGCACCGACTTCGTTGGCCTTGTTCGCTAGAGCTCCCCAGCCTTGATAGTCAAGGTACTTCGGACTTGAGTTTTCAAGGATACGCTGCACTAATGCCGTTGGCGCCAAGCGCAGCACCATATCGTTCTTATCGAGAAGATTAACAAGGAATGTAGAACCCGCTGGAACGATGAATTCCTGCTCACCCGTTTCTGTCACAGGACTAGCGGCAGTATTTTTTTCGGGTTCCGTTGCGGCTGATTTTTCATCTTCATCATCCGCGCCACCGGAAGCATCATCTCCCGTTTCTTCATCCGCAATCTTTTGCAGATCGGTTTTGGGAACGATCGTTTTAGCGCCTGGCTTACGGATAAGGACTCGAGCTTGGCCACGAAGAACCACGATGCGCGCGATAGGGGTCTTCGCATCCGCCGAGTGTTTGGCCACATTCACGATAACGTCAGCGTCCCTGCTACCATCCACCTGCAACCAATCGCCGCTCACAACGGACCACTGCGGCACATCCGCTTTCAACTGACGTGAGCGAAGCATACCGTCTTCAAGAACGATCAAGCGGCGGTTTTCGAAAGTATCCAGATAAGCGAATGTACCCGGCATGAGAACATGGTCTTCCTCACCCACTTTACCGAATTGCAGCACGCCGCCCGAGGATTTAAAACGCATATCCCAGTTGAGTGATGTGGGCTGCGCATTGACGATGCGCGCCTCGTTTTCTCTGTTATGGGCAAAGCCGAGTCCCAAACGAGCGCGAATAAAAAAATCATTGTTCACCATGGCTTCGCCACTGGCCGCGGATTCGGGAGAAACCACCTCTGGCGTCACCGTCTCGGGGCTACTCCCTTCCGGACGACGCTTCACACGAATTTTATAGGTTAACGATCGTGATCCCGCTTTATTCTGCGCCACGAAAATAACATTGCGGTAACCAAGACTCCAACCTTCCGTGGGTATCGTGCATTTTGTATCCTTACAAAGGATCTTTTCCTGCGAAACCCACGAAAACTTCGCGTCCTTGCCCTCGACTTTCGTCTCAAGCACAAGGGTGTCACCAACAAAAATCTCAATCCCATCGCTTTTCGAATGGGAAGAAATCTGCGGCAAATCCGCTGCCCATGCGCTGGAGCTCAAGGCGAGCAAAATCAAAGAAAGAAGTGGGCGCAATATCATTGTCCGTTCCTTTTTGGACTCATGAGCGAAGCCGCTCAGTTCTTCTGTCTGAGTTTTAGATTTTAATGACTATATTGTACCGGCCTTGGCGCAGGTTGCATGTAAAAAAGTTTTGTTTTTTTGCCAAATCGGTCTCATGGAAGACGAAACTGCGGTTTTACTGGGATTGTTGAAGAGTGTTCTACAAGGTTAAAATGCTTCATCGCCCATCCAAAACCAACGAGGACAAAGGATGCGTTCGCCAACCTGGATTTTTTTATCGTTCATCCTTCTACTATCCGACCGCACCCTCGCGAACTGGACTCTGAACCTTGGGTATCACAACCCTCTTAATGCGCAGGTCGGCATCAACTTCATGCGTTTGTCAGGGAACTGGGGCTTCGAGGTCGGCATTGGTTGGATTGATCTCGACACCATCGATACAGACAAGGACAAGAAAGACCCCGACACGAAGGGCGATGATACCGCTCACGCCGCGATTGCCGGCGAACTGGATTTAAAATACTTTTTCTCCAGCGGTTCCGTTCGCCCCTTCCTCCAAGGAGGTTTTGGCACCGGTATCGCCGCGGAAGTTGGTAAAAAAATCGACGCGGGTGCGGGCATTGGTGGGCCATTTATTGGCGGCGGGCTCTTTTTCGGTAGTCCAGGATTTTACGCGTATCTCTCTACCATTTTTGCGGATCATTTCCCCCTTCAGGCGGGAATAGGCTTTGATATCTAGGACAAAAAAAGGGGGCATAGCCCCCTTTGCTTAACGCACTGTGCAGTTGAAAACCGCACCGCTGCCCTTAAGCTTAGGTTGAGGGCAACTTTTCACCCCCGAAACTGTGGCAACGCCGCCATGCCCACTCATGTCCACGACCATATCGCGAACGTCTCCCCCCTCAGAGGCGGTGATCATTCCGTTCGATTGATTCCCTCGGGCGGTGTACAACAAACGCGACACCGGCATTGTTGTTTGAACCTCTACGGAAGCCTGATTGCCAGCCAAGAACAAACAGATACCTGCTAGGCTTGTTTCACCATCACCTTTTAGATTTAGAACCAGGCGATTCTGATTACCGACAATTTTGGCGACAATAACGTTCGTGGGATTGAGGAGTACATCTTGTTTACTGCCTGCAACCACAAGACGCTTTTCGTCCACGCCCGCGAGACGGGCGCATGCTTTTTGTTCCACGGCGGATGGTCGAGAAAAATCTGGGGAAACCATGTCGTCACGATCACCGGCCCCAGTATTCCCACCTTGCGATGTACCACCTTTATTTGAAGATGTTGGCTCATCTGGTGTGGATGATGGATTATCCGGTTTTGATGCGGTTGCATCACCGGAGGCTGCACCGTCGCTTATGGAAGCTTCCGCATCCAGATCAGCAAGGACCGCATCAATTTCCGAGCTATTTGGCAACGGCGATTGTGGCGCATTCTCCACCACGACATCATCACTCTGAACGCTAAAGTTCAGAGAGACCTGCTGCTTTTCGACGAAGGAAGGGGGTTGCGAACCGCAGCCAACCAATAGGGCTGCAAGAGACAACGCATGTTGACGCATAGTTGGCCTCCTCTAAAAGTCTATGGACACGCATGGCGTGTACAAAGAAACCTATCGCCAAAATCCGAGAACTGTTTAGGGCTTCCTGTAAAATCCAGAAAATTTCACGAGTTGAGCGCCCGCGAATCGCATATAAAAATTCTGCTTGTTCGAATTGTGAAACTTTCTGGTAAGAATTCTTTTGCTCTAAATATCGAGAACGTCCACCTCCTTCTTATCAATCGCCTTAAGCTGTGCCGGAAGGGTTTGAATAATAGTCTCTTTAAGAGCGTTGAGAATTGGCAATTTAAGTTGCGTGCGTCGATACACCAAACTCACTTCTCGCGATGGCACAGGCTTCGCAAAAGGGACAATACGCACATCCTCCTCTTCCGGAGTTTCCGTCATCACCGCCAAGTAAGGAACAAGCGTGTATCCCATGTGCCTTTCAACAAGACGCTTGAGGGTTTCCAGGCTGCCGCTTTCAAAACTCACATTCGGCAAAACCGTTTTTTTTCCGCGCATACCGCATAGTCGCACCACCTGATTGCGAAAGCAGTGCCCCTCTTCCAAGAGCCACATTTCCTTGCCATCGATGTCATCTTCCCTCACCTGCTTCAACTTCGCGAGAGGGTGTTCTTTGTGCACGTACAAATAGAAGGGTTCATAAAAAAGCACGTCTTCCTTCACGCCAGGGCTTTCCGTGGGTGTCGCCAAAATTCCCGCGTCGACTTCTTCGCGCTCCAAAGCTTCCAACAAATGATTTGTCTGCATCTCTCGGACGCGTAGCTTCACCTGCGGATAAGCTGTCGCGAATGTTTCAAGACAAAGAGGAATGAGATAAGTGGAGAGCGTTGGAATAATAGCGAGATGAAACTCGCCCGCGACAACCCCCTCTTTCTGCTTCGCCATCACATGGAGTTTCTTGTACTCCGATAGAATGATACGCGCCTGCTGCAGTAACAACCGCCCAGCCTCAGTGGGAATAATGGGTTTCTTGGAGCGATCAAAAATCATCACACCCAATTCTTCCTCAAGCTTCTGCACCTGCATGCTTAAAGTGGGCTGAGTGACGTGACAGGCCCGCGCGGCTTTGCCAAAGTTACGGTGAGTCTCTACCGCCAACACGTATTCTAGCTGGGAAATGTTAATCATAATAAGCTCTTATCTAGCGCCTCATCTTAATAGACGTAATCTATCGTATCATAGAAACAATCGATTTCAACTATTGACGTTTTTGCCGAATAATCATGTGTAAGGCGGCTGAGGGTCATTCATAAAGTGGCTTGACGCAACTACCTAAAGGCAAACGTAAAGGAGAATACAATGCCAACGATTATTAATTCCAAAGTTCCTGATTTCAAAGTCCAAGCCTACCATAACAACGAATTTAAGACGGTGACACAAGACGACCTCAAAGGAAAATGGTCCGTCTTTTTCTTCTACCCAGCCGACTTTACATTCGTATGTCCAACAGAGTTGGGCGATATGGCGGACAAGTATGACACGCTGAAGAAGTTAGGCGTTGAAGTTTACTCAGTCAGCACGGACACCCACTTTGTTCATAAAGCATGGCATGACGCTTCCGAGACCATTAAGAAAATCAAGTTCCCCATGCTTGCTGATCCAACAGGCTTCTTGTCTCGCGCCTTCGGCGTTCACATTGAAGAAGAAGGTCTCGCCTATCGCGGTACTTTCCTCATTAACCCAGACGGTTTGATCAAGATTGCCGAAATCCATGACAACGGCATTGGCCGCAACTCCGATGAGTTGGTTCGTAAGATTCAGGCCGCGCAGTTTATAGCAACCCACAAAGGCGAAGTCTGCCCAGCGAAATGGCAACCAGGTGATGAGACCTTGAAACCAGGCCTCAACCTCGTCGGCAAGATCTAAAGCTAGCGGGGACGGAGAACACTCCGTCCCCGAAACACCTGAAGCGATGAAGATGAAGAGACGCTTTTCAGCGACCGTAAGGAGAGCACATGTTAGACGCAGGACTCATTGAACAATTAAAGACCGTTTTTGAAAGTTTGAATCAGCGCATCACCTTCGTGGTGGATGAAAGCGATCACAGGCAACAGGCGGAATTGCTGGAAATGCTAAACGCCATTGCATCAACCAACACTAAAATTTCGGTAACCATGACCGGAGTGAAAGCTCCGCATCCACGCTTTGAGATCCTTGCGAATGACAAGAAAACAGGCATCAACTTTCATGGCGTGCCAGGCGGACACGAATTTACTTCGTTAATCCTCGCCGTGCTTAACAGCGATGGAAAGGGCAAGCTGCCAGATGAGGGTTTGGCGCGACGCATTAAGCGTATCCAAGGCCCCATCGCCGTACGGACATTCATGTCCCTCACATGCGAAAATTGCCCCGACGTGGTGCAGGCGCTTAACCAGATTGCCCTCACGCATGAAGGCATCACACACACCACCATTGACGGTGGTCTTGTACAAGATGAACTGACACGTCTCGGTGTGCAAGGAGTTCCCGCCGTCTTTGTCGGCGACGAGCTTCTTCACTCGGGCCGCTCAACACTCGCGGAACTTATCGGCAAATTGGAACAAAAATATGCCGCTCAGGCTCCTCAGGAAGGCGCTATTGAAAGCCTCGGACATTTTGATGTGGCGGTGATTGGTGGGGGACCCGCGGGCGTTTCATCAGCCATCTACAGTGTTCGTAAAGGTTTGAAGACAGTATTGATCGCGGAGCAGATCGGCGGCCAAGTACAACAAACAAAAGGTATCGAAAACTACATTTCCGTGACCTACACGGAAGGACCGCAGTTGTCTTCCAACTTGGATGAACATCTACGCTCATATCCAGTGACGATCCTCGAGCACCGTCGCGTAAAAACAGTGAGGCCCAACACCGTTAAAGAAATCCACCTGGATAGCGGTGAGTGGTTTACATGTGACGCGCTTGTGGTTGCTACCGGGGCTAAATGGCGGGAGCTTGGCATCCCGGGAGAAAAAGAATACATCGGCCGCGGCGTGGCTTTCTGCCCTCACTGCGACGGCCCGTACTATAAAGGTAAAAAAGTGGCCGTTGTGGGCGGTGGTAACTCAGGCGTTGAAGCCGCCATTGACTTGGCCGGCATCACCAGTGAGGTCGTACTGCTGGAATATGCGGACAAACTCAAAGCAGACGATGTGCTGGTGCAGAAGTTAAAAACACTGCCAAACGTTTCCGTCATCACCAACGCCAAAACTCAAGCAGTCGTTGGCAATGGCGAGAAAGTCGTCGGCATGACCTATCAAGACCGCGCATCGAATGAGGAACACAAGATTGATCTAGATGGTGTCTTTGTGCAAATCGGTCTTTCACCCAACAGTGCTGTGGTAAAGGATGTGGTCGAAGTTAACAAGTTCGGCGAAATCGTTGTTGATCCGAAAGGACGCACCTCGGTGCCGGGAATTTACGCCGCGGGTGATGTAACGACAATTCCCTTTAAACAGATCATCATCGCCATGGGGGATGGAGCTAAAGTCGCCTTGACGGCCTTCGAAGATCGCATGCGGGCTTGATGCAATCGTGGGCTTTCCACTAAAACGGAAATCATTGTAGTTCCAGAAATTCGACCAGCGCTGTCCTAAGATCGGGCACTTTCAGTGCCCGTACCGTTCTAACCCCTTAAAAATAAAGCTGCGCCGCGTTGGCACAAACGTTGCTCTTGGCAGATCGCTCAACGGTCTTTGAACTAGGGAGATGTCAATGCCAGTTCGCAACGGTTTGTGCTTGGATCACATCTATGTCGGCGTATCAGACGAGATCTTTTTACCGCTGGTGGAATGGATCAAAAACGTCAGCGGGGCTAATCATAGCGTCGTGCACTCGGGCGACGACCATTGGGAAGGCATCTACATCAAGACACGAACCGATGCCTATGTCGAACTTTTGCGGGAAAGAAGGCCAAATACTATCGGTGTGGCATTCTCAGCCGTAGCGCCAGCCTATTTGGATGGAAGAAAGATTACCGATGAATTCCCTGACCTTCCCTGGAAGAAAGGGACACGGGTGACAGACAAGGGAGAACCATGGTTTGATTGGGTCAGTCTCTGCGACTATCAAAATCTTGATCCATCTCCCCCTTGTAACGTGTGGCTGATGCACTACCATCACAACCATCGTGATTGGAAAACGCGGCGCAAGCCAACAAGCATTGCTGCCATTTCTGAAATGGCGGTCGAAGCGGGCGAGGATATGCGGGAAGAGATGTCGCACGTGTTGCAGTGGACGCCCACACGCATTGAAAAGGGCAATGGCGAAACCGTTTTTATGATTCCGGATCGCGACGAAGAGGACATGCGTTTACGCGTGCGCTTTATCGGCGCGGGAAAAAGGTTTATCTTGCGACACATCGAATTTCGCTTAGCGCCTGGCGCTGAAATACCACCCCCACCGCCGAGTCCCTGGGTGATGAGCACGTCACCAGGGCACATTCGCCTCACTCTTCAGGAAAAGTATTAACACATTGGCGATAGGGGCATAAAAGAGATGCACGAAAAGCAGCTTCTTGGCATGATGCCGCGGGCTGTTTTATTTCCGGAGAAGGCGACGATGCAAGATATTCCAGGCGTAGCTAAAACTATTGACCCCGCCACAAAAGGTTTTACCTTCAATCACACCATGCTGCGTATCCGCGATCCAAAAGAATCCTTGGATTTCTATACCCGCGCGCTCGGCATGAAGTTGATTCGTAAGCTTGATTTTCCGGAATGGAAATTTTCACTGTATTTTCTTGCCTACGTACCAGATAACACCAAAATTCCCACCGATGATCAAAGCAATGCGAAATACACTTTCGGCCGCGAAGCCGTTCTTGAACTCACCCACAACTGGGGAACAGAAGAAACCTCGGCAACACCTTACCACAACGGCAATACCGATCCGCGCGGCTTCGGGCACATATGCATCTCCGTTCCCAATATTAGAGAAGCCTGCGCTCGTTTCGAACAACTTGGCGTGCCATTCCAGAAAAAACTTGGCGAAGGTGGCATGAAACATATTGCCTTCCTTAGGGATCCGGATAACTACTGGATTGAAATTGTCCAGCCCGGCCTTCTCTAACAAGGATTGTGCATGGTCCAACTTATTGATTGCAGAGCGGCGCGCAAAAACATGATGCAAAAGCTTGGCATGAACAACGAACAAAACCTCGCGTCCTTCGGCGAGAGTAATACCAAAAAATTTTTTGAACTCTCATCCGACATTTTCGTCATTATCGATCGGCAAGGTTATTTTCGTTATGTGAACTCCGCCTGGGAGGAAGCTCTAGGTTGGACAAATGAAGAAATGTGCGGGTGCCTGTACTCAAACTTCGTTTTTCCAGACGATTTGGAAGCAACACTTCAAGAGATGGCACGGGTGATTCACGAGAAAAAAACGGCGAAAAATTTCGTTAATCGCTATCGCGGTAAAAATGGCGGCTATCGTTGGTTGCTGTCGTCCTTCTCACTCCACAAAGATCACGTTTACTGTGTCGCTCGTGACATCACCGAAATGAAAGAACAAGAAATATTGCTCCAAGAGACCAGCGCTTTAGCTGAGACAGGCGGCTGGAATTACGTGGTAGCCACAAAAAAACTCATTCACAGTCCGGAAATCTCCAGGATTTTCGGAATAGATCCGAACAAAAAATATACCCCGGAATCGACCTTCCCCTTCTATAACGAACCTCACCGCGGCGAAGTTATGAGGGCTTTCGAAAGGGCTAAAGACCAAGCCATTCCTTTCGATTTCGAAGTAGAAATTACCCGCGAGAGTACTGGCGAGAAACGCTGGATTCGTCTTATTGGGCGCCCGGAAGTCAAGAACGGATGCGTTCAACGAGTTATCGGGCTATGTCAAGACATCACCGTGCGCAAGGAAGAGCGCATGGGTGCCATGTATGCCGGAAAGATGGCTTCCTTAGGAGAAATGGCGGGGGGGATCGCTCACGAAATAAACAATCCCCTCACAATTATTTCCATGAGGACGCATCAAATTAAAAACCTCCTGGAAAAAGGTGGCCTTGAGGAAATTCCCCGAGTCATCCAACTGCTCGGCGTCGTGGATGTAACAATAGGTCGCATCGCTTCAATCATTCGCGGCCTGCGTTTTTTTGCCAGATCGGGAGACCAAGATCCTTTCGAGAAAACGAAACTAGAAACAATCATCAAGGACACACTCGCTCTCTGTCGTGAGCGCCTGGCACAGTGTGGAATTGAACTCTCTATAGGCCCTTATGCTAGCGACTTGGAGATTGAATGTCGGCCGGTACAAATCTCGCAAATTCTATTGAATCTCCTCAATAATGCATTGTCCGCTGTCTTAAAAAGTCCAGACAATCAGCGCTGGATCCGCATTGAGGTCGAAACGAGTCACGACCTTCTACGCCTCAAGACAATTGACAGCGGACCAGGAGTTCCCGAAGCCATACGTCATCGCATTATGGAACCATTTTTCACGACAAAAAAAATTGGCGAAGGCACAGGATTGGGGCTCAGCATATCCAAGGGGATTGCCGAAGAACACGGCGGAAGACTCTACATGAACGAAAAAACCGAGCACACGTGCTTCATTCTGGAACTGCATCGTTATTGCGATAGTGGTAGCCCGAGTAACGGCTAATTTAGCTGCCACAAGAATTCATCAAAATTTTTTGCTTTTCGAACACCACGGATGAGTTGTTTCTCGCTCTGCAAATAGTCCGCCTGGTAGTAAAAAAGCGTTTTTAGCCGCGAAAGGGCGACGTTTGGCTCGCTGTTGCGGGTTTCGAATTGGTAGTTAAGGTTGTGATAGAATCCAATGAGATCGCTAAACTCAAAACGCCTTTCGCCTTGAAAGATTCCATCGTCCAAATACTTGCGAATCTGCGCCGGCAGAAATGGGTTCGCGAGAGCCCCCCTCCCCAGCATCCATTTCCGAATGTGTGGGTAGCGCTCCTTCAGCGCGACAAAATCAGCTAAGGAATTAATGTCGCCGCTATAAATAATACTAGTGGTGAGATGCCCTATCGCCTCAACGAAGGCATCGTGATTGATCTCACCGCCGTAGCCCTGTTTTGCCGTCCGTGGGTGGATGGCTATTTCGAAAATGGGATAACGATTGAAAACTTTCGTCATCGCCAGAAGCTGCTTAGAACAATCAAAACCAACACGCGTCTTTATGGATATTTGATTGGGAATCGCCGTAAAAACTTCATCCAAAAAACGATCGACAAAATCCGGGTGAGGAAGAAGCCCCGCACCGCGCCCTCTTCCTGCCGCCATGGGCACGGGACAGCCAAAATTGATATTTATTTTGTCGTAACCAAGATCAAATAGTTCCTGGGCGATGGCGATGAAATCACTGCTATCGTTTGAAAGAATCTGAGGAAATATTTTAAGGCTTTTATTACGACTCGGATGGAGATCGCTGAACTTCGCATCTTTGCAACGCCCACCCTGTAACGTTTTGATAAACGGTGTGATAGCGCAATCAAACCCACCGAAACCTTCCGCAAAGGCCGCTCGATACGCTGACTCGGTGATCCCCAGCATGGGGGCCATATAAAGGATGTGACGATCCGGTGCCATAGAAGCGATCAAATAGCATTGCGCTTCCACGCCCTCAATATAAAAGGCAAACAAGGAGCCGTCACGGCGCATACTGAACGCACACCGACCAATGGATGAACACGCAAAGAGAATAATTCGTAGGAAAATCAAGTCCCTACAAACGGCATTCCTATTGCTTTAGCCAGTCGGAATGACTTCTATGCGAGAACCGCCTTGCGCAACCTCTTAAAATTCGCCGTGTTTGGAATAGTGCTGGGGGCATGCCTTCCCAAGCCGCAATCCTCCGAACCCAAGTACGAAGGTGGAGAACATTCGTGGCTAGGAGACCATGGACTTGAAGAAGCTTGTCGCGATTACGAAGAATTATGCGGTACAAAAACATTCTGGCGCAAAGATAGAAAAGAAACATTCACTTACGGAGAGCTCGTCGCTCTATCAGGTGATTTCTATGCGACGCCGGAAGCCATTTACGAAGAGACGAGAAAATTTGCGACTATCGGCAAAGACTCACTCGACCGCCTCAAAGAATATTTTTCCAAAGAAGTTTCGGCCGTGGAAAACGGCGAGTACACGAAATATCCCGATTTCAATTTGCGTTACGTCGTCCTGTTTCCAGCATACGTATCAGGCGCCCTTCTGAACGACGACCACTTCGGTTGGAACAACATGCTCGCGTACGCGAACTATCACGACCGAGCCATCAGGCTTGCCATCTCATCTTTTCAAATAGCTGATAAACTTCCTCAAGAAGCGGAGCGTTTTTGGCACCAAGTGGTTTTTATGAACGCATTCGCGGACCATTTTCTCACGGATGGGTTCGCCGCAGGGCACATCCGCGTCCCACGCACGCAGATAAGAGTTTGGGGCAAGAACCAGGGGTACAACGAAAATCTTATCGGTTCCTTGTCAAAGCTTCTTCACGACAATGACGGCCGAAAAGAGACACCACAGCTTTCCGGGCTTAAGGTGACGAATGCTCGCGGCGATCGCTGGATCACAAAATCTGACAAAGAATTATTTCTGCACAACGGTGAAAAAAATGTAGCCGCGGCCCTTATCACTGAGGCGGTAAAACTCTCCATTCTCGACATTCTCATGGCGCGAAAAACAGGGATCGGTCGGCAAGGAATTTTTCCCGCCACGAAAATCGTGCCGTTTCCGAGCACTGATGAGCGCACACTCAGCCAGACGATGGGAAATCCTTCGGATAGTGATGTGAATGCTCTCGTGGCGGAAACAGCATGGTACCTGAAGCTACCGTTCCTCACCAAAATCAATCACGACAATGTTAGAAACCTCCTCACAAATATTCCGAGTATCATGGCAGATATGCGCAAGCAGATTGGCACTGACTTGGTTCAAAAAAAGCATGTGACGGACCGCCTTCCAGACGCCTACAAAAATGCCTTTCAAAGAATCGACTAGCTGACTATGGTATCTCCCGGAGAATCGTGATCGGGGAGATTGTTATGGAACATCGCCTATTCGGACACTCGGGACTAAAAGTTCCCACGCTGAGTTTTGGTACCGGTACCTTCGGCGGATCAAACGAATTTTTTCGACGCTGGGGCGCGACGGATGTCAAAGACGCCACACGCATGATTGATATTTGTTTGGAAGCTGGGCTCAATTTCTTTGATACAGCGGATGTTTATTCAGACGGTGCGTCGGAAGAAATCCTCGGCAAAGCATTGAATGGTAAACGCGACCGAACTTTAATCTCAACCAAAGCAACCTATCGAAAAGGCGATGGTCCAAATGACACGGGATCTTCCCGTTATCATTTGATCCGCTCCTGCGAGGATAGCCTCAGGCGTTTGGGCACGGATTATATCGACGTTTATTTTATGCATGGTTTTGATGCTCTCACGCCCCTGGAGGAAAATCTCGGCACACTGAACAACCTCATTGAAAGTGGCAAGGTTCGCTATATCGGCTGCTCGAATTTTTCCGGCTGGCAACTGATGAAAGCTCTCGCCACATCGGAAAAATACGGCCTCAATCGGTATGTCGTCTATCAGGGATACTACTCTCTGATCGGGCGCGAGTATGAATGGGAATTGATGCCTCTGGCTCTTGATCAAAAAATTGGCCTTATGGTGTGGAGTCCTCTCGGATGGGGACGACTCACGGGAAAAATTCGTCGCGGGCAGCCTCTTCCCGAAGGACGGATTAAGTCCGGTGGCGCTGAAGGAGGACCGCCCGTTGATAACGAATTTCTCCACGCCATCGTGGACGTTCTGGATGACGTGGCGAAAGAGACAGGAAAGACAATTTCCCAGGTGGCCTTGAACTGGCTTTTACAACGTCCAACCGTCTGCAACGTTGTCATTGGCGCGCGAACAGAAGAACAACTGAAACAAAACCTTGGTGCCGTCGGTTGGAATTTAAGCATCGAACAGGTTGCGCGTCTTGACGCCGCCAGTCGTCGAACGCCTACTTATCCTTATTGGCATCAAATGCGTTTTACCGAGCGGCAACCACTGCCAGTAGAATGGTAACGATGAATCGATTTATTTCAGCGCCTTTTGGAAAACGGCATCCAAATTGAATGGAGGCCATCGCATTTTCTAGGAGGAAATTATGCTGAATTTTATCGTTCTTACTTCTCTTCTTTTCGCTGGCAGCGCTCAAGCGGCGGACCCGTTCTACGTTGTAACTTGTTCCGCGCAGCTACGAAACAAAGTCACTGGAGAAATCGAAGAATTCTATGAAAAGACTCGTTCAGGTCCATCTTACGATTATGCGCGTGATCTCGCGGAAGAGAACGTCCTCGAAGTTTGTACAAAGTACCTGATCCTTTCTGATCTAGGTAACGATTACACCTGCGACCTTCTATCGTGTTCCCAGGACGAACCGATGTAAATGCACAACCGATTGTTATCCTGAGAAGAACAGAATATTTTCGTTCTTCTCAGGATGATGAAAGCGTTTTTCAGCTCATAAAGGGCTTTGCTGCGATCTCACACCGCGAGGAAGTAATTTTTACGTAAGGTCGTATTTTTTACCCAAAAAAGCCTCGGGACCCCGTTAAGGTACAATTGCTGCGCAAAAAGATCTTTTTAACTAATTGATTTTATAGACATTCCATTCATTGAGCCCATTTTTCTTAAGATCAAAGATTACCCCACCGATAGCTTTAATTAAGTAGAACTCAATGGAATAAGTTCAATATGGGCTACTTCTTTCAACTATTGGTTTTATCTGTGGCTTTGGCCGCATGTGATTCCAATTTGAAAGTGAGCACCTCTGGTTCGGTAAGTCCCAGCGGGCTCAAGAGTTCTATATTAACTTATGATAAGGCCACGTCAGCCGCTCCGAAAAACAGTTCGTTCGTTCCCATCGGTGGACAGTGTACGGACGGCGATATCATTGGCGTGCGCTGGAGCAAAGAAAACACATACATCCAGGAAACTCCTTGTCAGGATGGCCGCTGGAACGTTGACATCCCCATCGCGGATTTTGAAACACACGACGACGGCTTGGTCGCCGACATCATTAACAAACATGGTGAAGGGGTTGGCGCGTCACTCGCGGTCGACTTGGATCTTAAAGTCCTCCGCCCCACGGTGACGATTGATGAATCGGTGGCTCTGCTAACTAACGCATCCGCGTTTACTCTTTCAGGAACGTGCAGTGCCTGGGGACAAAACGTAGAAATTTCTGGCGCCATCTCTTTCAGTCTCGCTTGTGAAAACGGCCAGTGGCGAAAAATTATCGACCTCTCGGAACAAGCCGACGGCACTCTGACTTTTATCGCTCATCATAAAAATGCAACGGGATGGCCCGCGGTTGCCTCAATCCGCAATATTTTGAAGGATACCGTCGCTCCAACGGCATCGTTCAACAGCCTCCCCGTTATCAACATCGCTAATGCTAACAACTACACAGTCTCAGGCCTTTGCTCGGAAAACGATGAGAAGGTCACCCTCACGGGTTTTGTCAATGCACAGGTTCCATGCTCTGGCGGCGCTTTCACCATTAATGCAAACACATCCAGTGTCAGCGATGGTGCAACGGCAACGATCACCGCAATGATCTCGGATAAAGCAGGGAATTCATCGACACCAGCGAGCGCATCGACCACAAAAGATGTGACAGCTCCCACAGTCACCATCAATATGTCTTCTACCATCAACTCTGGGAATCAAGCGAACTTTCCCCTCAGTGGAACGTGCAGCGAAAATGGACGATCCGTTTCGTTGAGCGGTGGCTTAAATACAACAGCAGACTGTAATAGCGGCGTGTGGAATATCAATTTTGATTTCACAGCTTTCGATGACGGCAATATCGCAGTGCATGCCATCCAATCGGACGATGCCGGGAACACAAGTTCATTGGCCTCAAGAATTCTTATCAAATCGACTGGTCTACCAGTCGTAACGATCGATCCCATGATCATTAATATGGCTAACGAAGCCAATGGCCCGGTCACGGGAACTTGTAGCGTGACAGGGCAAAACGTCGTGATTGGCGGCGATGTGGCGGCGACGGTACTTTGCGTTGGCGGCGTTTATAGCGCGAACGTCAATTTTTCAAGTTTGCCGAACGGAAATATTGCCATCACTGCCGATCACAGCGATGCGGATGGCAACAACGCAACTCAGGCGACACGAACTTTTGTGAAAGACAGCACGCCACCGTCTTTCACAAGCCTTACCGGCGCTCACGAGGCATCAAACGGTTACATCAACGCAAGCGAAGTATCCTCGAATCAAGCGATGTTCTTTCTCAATGCGAGTGGATACGCCGGAGCATCCTATACTGCGATTCAAAACAATAACCCCAGTGTGTCCTGCGCCACTGGGCAAACCTACGACCAACCGACGATTCCAACCATCAACACGATGCCGGCGAGTGATGCATCTTATGTGATATGCGTTAGACTCGTCGATACCGCTGGCAATACGACCTATGGAAAGTCGCAGGTTATCGTTCGCGACACCATGGCCCCGACCATTAACGTTGGCTTAGACGTCATCGCTCGATCATCTTATAACCTTGATGCGTCGTCCACCGACGGAACCATATTCTTATGGAGCAAAATTTCAGGACCCGGCATCATCACATTCAGTGACGGCTCGGCTGAAGACACATCCGTTTCAGCCGACGCGGATGGCAGCTACGTTCTTCGCTTAACCGTAACCGATGTGGCAGGAAACACTGCCTTTGACGAACTCAATTTCGAATGGGACACGACGGCGCCGATCTTTACGTCGCTTGTTGCCATCAACGAAGCCAGCGACGGCTTCGTGAATGCCAGCGAGGCATCCTCATCAAGCGCGATGTTTCAATTGAGCGCAAGCGACTATACGACGGCTCACTATAGCTTGCCTCTCGATAACTCGATTGCCATTACTTGTGATGTCTCGAAGGCTTATGGACAAAGCGTTATTCCAGCAATCAATGCGCTGCCCGCATCCGATAAACCTTATGTCGTGTGCGTCAAGCTTGAGGACATCGCGGGTAACATCACTTACGGAAAGTCTGCCGTTGTCACGCGCGACGTCACGCTCCCCACCGTCAATGTGGGCAGTGACGTCGCCGTCAATTCCGTTTACTCCATCAATGCAACAACCACCGAAGGCGCGACTTACGCATGGACTAAAACATCCGGTCCGGGAAGCATCACATTTGGTGCGGCCAATGCCGAAGATACGACAGCCAGTGCTGACACAGACGGCACCTACGTGCTTCGCCTGACAGTGACCGATGCCGCAGGTAACAGCGCATTCGATGAACTGACAATGGTTTGGAACACAACAGGACCGGTCTTCAGTTCACTCGCGGCTGCCAACCAAGCAGCCGACGGCTATATCAATGCCGCGGAAACTTCATCCATCGGCGACTTTGCCACACTCGTCGCCTCCGACTACACCGTGGTCGAATTCACATCCATTTTGGATAACAATCCGGCAATCACCTGTGACGCGGGAGAATCCTACGCTCTATCGAGCATCCCCGCCATCAATACGATACCGGCGACAGACGGCGACTATGTGATTTGCGTACGTCTAGCGGATGCCGCGGGCAACGTGGTCTACGGAAAATCCACGAACGTCGTGCGTGATACCGTTGCTCCAACCATGAGTTCCTTTTTGGGAGCAAACCAAGCCCTTGATGGCTTTATCAATGCAAGTGAAGCAGGAAGCACGTCGGCCATCGCGGCTCTCGTGGCATCAGGCCACATAACCGCGGATTTTAGCGCTATCCTTGATGATACGCCGTCCATCACCTGTGACGGCGCACAGGATTATCCAAACAACGCGATCCCAGGCATAGACACCATTCCAGCGATAGATGATTCCTATGCGGTCTGTGTGAAACTCACGGATACCGCTGGCAACATCACATACGGCAAATCATCCACCATCGTTCGTGATACCGCCGTGCCAACAGTCAATGTCGGCCTTGATGTGATTGCTCGATCCAGTGTCAATATCAATGCAAGTTCAACGGGCGCCGCGACGTTTGCTTGGAGCCAAACTTCAGGACCAGGCACCATCACTTTCGGTGACCCAACCCTTGAAGACACATCAGTTGTCGCCAGCGCTGATGGCAGCTACGTTCTTCGCTTAACCGTAACCGATGTGGCAGGAAACACTGCCTTTGACGAACTCAATTTCGAATGGGACACGACGGCGCCGATCTTTACGTCGCTTGTTGCCATCAACGAAGCCAGCGACGGCTTCGTGAATGCCAGCGAGGCATCCTCATCAAGCGCGATGTTTCAATTGAGCGCAAGCGACTATACGACGGCTCACTATAGCTTGCCTCTCGATAACTCGATTGCCATTACTTGTGATGTCTCGAAGGCTTATGGACAAAGCGTTATTCCAGCAATCAATGCGCTGCCCGCATCCGATAAACCTTATGTCGTGTGCGTCAAGCTTGAGGACATCGCGGGTAACATCACTTACGGAAAGTCTGTCGTTGTCACGCGCGACGTCACGCCCCCCACCGTCAATGTGGGCAGTGACGTCGCCGTTAATAGCGCTTATGCGATAAACGCTACATCAACGGGTGCTTCAAGCTTCTCCTGGAGCACAATTTCAGGTCCAGGGACAATCACATTTGGCGATGCGAATGTTGAAGATACAACGGCATCGGCAAGTACGGATGGCAGCTATGTTCTGCGCTTGACTGTCACGGATCTAGCGGGAAACAGCGCCTACGATGAACTCACAATGACGTGGAATACGACAGGTCCGGCGTTCACATCTCTAGCTGGCGCGAACCAAGCTGCTGATGGATACATCAATAGTTCTGAAATCGCTTCAAACAGCCCGCTTTTTGTTCTCACGGCGTCGAATTATACAGGGGTACAGTATTCCCCCATTCTCGACGATTCATCACCACAAACATGTGATGGATCTCAATCCTATTCCAGCATACCCATTCCGTTAATCGATGCGCTTCCCGCAGCGGATAAGCCCTATGTTATCTGCGTTCGCCTTAGCGATGCCGCAAGCAACATTGTTTTCGCGAAATCACAGGTTATCGTTCGTGACACCGCACCACCTACCGTCAATGTCGGCCTTGATGTGGTGAAGAACGGTATCTACAGCATTGATGCTTCCTCCACGGATGGCGCAACTTTTTCTTGGACCATGCAAAGTGGTCCAGGAACCATTACATTCGGCTCATCCAATGCAGAAGATACTTCGGTTTC
Source organism: uncultured Oligoflexales bacterium (assembly GCA_964404325.1). Lineage (GTDB taxonomy): Bacteria > Bdellovibrionota_B > Oligoflexia > Oligoflexales > Oligoflexaceae > CAYOJQ01. The sequence goes on along the minus strand of CAYOJQ010000009.1, from coordinate 49,479 downwards.
CGCAAGTACGGACGGCACCTACGTATTGCGGCTCACGGTATTCGATGCGGCTGGCAACAGCGCTTTTGACGAACTGGACTTCACTCTCGACACTCAGGCACCCGTATTCACATCTCTTGTTGGCGCCAATGAAGCCAGCAACGGCTACATCAATGCATCCGAGGCATCGAGCACCGATCCGATTGTTAGCCTCAGCGCATCGAGCTACGCGACAGCAAGCTATACCGCGATACTCGACAACACCCCCAGCATCACCTGCGATGTGAATAAAACATATTCAAACCCAAGCATCCCGGCCATTAACACCATGCCGGCCGTCGATGACACTTATGCGGTCTGCGTTCAGCTCGTTGATGTGGCGGGCAATATCACCTATGGAAAATCACAATCCATTGTGCGCGACACCCTCGCCCCAAGTGTCAATGTAGGCGGTGACTTCAATACCAGCGGCGCTATATCCATTAACGCCACAACAGTCGATGCGGCCACCTTCACATGGACACAACGATCAGGACCAGGAACTGTCACATTCGGCAACTCAAACTCCGAAGACTCCGGCGCTAGCGCCGACATGGACGGGACTTATGTTCTTCGCCTCACAGTCGCAGACGCAGCCGGCAACAGTGCATTTGATGAATTAACTTACATCAAGGACACGATGGCTCCAGCGTTCGGCGCGCTTGTGGGTGTGAACGAAGCCAATGACCACGCCATCAATGCAAGCGAAGCATCTTCAACCAATGCAGTCGTTAGTCTTTCCGCCTCAGATTATACAATAGCGGAATATTCAGCCATTCTCGACAATACGCCATCCATTACCTGTAACGCCGCAAAAACATATGTGGGCACAAGCGTTCCAGCTATCAACACCATACCGGCAGCGGATGACGACTATGCGGTGTGCGTGAAGTTATCTGACGCGGCGGGAAACGTGACTTATGGCAAATCATCCGTCATCACACGTGACGTCACGCCACCTACATTCACTTCACTTCTTGGTGCGAACCAAGCGAGCAACGGTTATATCAACGCCAGTGAGATTAGTAGTGCCTCAGCAGTCGTCACGCTCTCGGCATCGAATTACACCATCGCTGAATACACGGCTATTCTCGACAACACACCGAGTATTACCTGTGACGTGTCAAAGGCGTACTTAGGCACATCCATCCCAATCATCAACACGATGACTGCGGTCGATGACACTTATGCAGTATGCGTTCGATTGAGAGACGCCGCTGGCAACATAACCTATGGAAAATCGCCATCGATCGTGCGCATGACCACGCTCCCAACAGTTAGCGTTGGCAGTGATATCACTTCTAACAACTCCATCAGCATCGACGCCACCACATCCGGCGCAGCATCTTTCGCTTGGACGAAACAATCTGGTAGCGGGACAATCACCTTTGGCACTTCCACTGCGGAAGACACATCAGCATCCGCAGACGCGGATGACACCTACGTTCTGAGACTGACTGTCGCTGATGTGGCGGGAAACAGTGCCTTTGATGAATTGACCTTCATTCGCGACACACAGGCACCAACCTTCACTTCTCTTCTTGGCGCCAATGAAGCAAGCAATGGTTTTATCAATGCATCCGAAACGTCGAGTGTAAGCGCCATTGTCAGTCTTGTCGCATCGAACTACACGACAGCTAACTACACAGCCATTCTCGACAATACACCAAGCATCACCTGCGATGCTGGCAAAACATATTCAAACTCTAGCATACCTGCTATCAACTCAATGACCGCGGCAGATGACAGCTATGCAGTTTGCGTTAGACTCGTGGATACAGCCGGCAACACGACCTACGGAAAGTCGCAATCCATTGTGCGCGACACCCTCGCCCCAAGTGTCAATGTAGGCGGTGACTTCAATACCAGCGGCGCTATATCCATTAACGCCACAACAGTCGATGCCGCGTCATTCACATGGACGCAGCAATCCGGCCCAGGCGTGGTTACATTCGGTAACCCCAGCTCGGAAGACACCGGCGCCGGCGCCTCCCTCGATGGGACCTATGTTTTACGACTGACGGTGCTGGATGCAGCTGGCAACAGTGCTTATGATGAGCTGACTTATGTCAAGGATACCGTTGCACCGACATTCACTTCGCTTGTGGGTGCGAACGCGGCGAGCGATAACTATATTAATGCTAGTGAAGCTTCATCGACGAGTGCCATCGTCGCTCTTTCCGCATCCGATTACACAACCGCGGAATACACGGCTATTTTGGACAACACACCTTCCGTCACTTGCAACGCGGGAAAAACCTATGTTGGTACAAGCATTCCCGCGATCAATACCATGCCGGCTGCTGATGACGACTATGTGGTATGCGTAAAACTGAGCGATGCCGCTGGAAACGTGACTTACGGCAAGTCTGCCGTCATCACACGTGATACCGCTGCACCAATTTTCTCTTCATTGTTAGGCGCGAACCAAGCGAGCAATGGTTATATCAATGCCAGCGAGGTGGGAAGCGCCTCAGCAGTTGTTACTCTCTCAGCATCCAACTATACCGTCGTCGATTACACGGCCATCCTCGATGACACACCCAGTACCGTCTGTGATGCGTCTAAAACATACGTTGGATCAACCATCCCAGCCATCAACACGATGCCTGCGGTCGATGACACTTATGCAGTATGCGTTCGATTGAGAGACGCCGCTGGCAACATAACCTATGGAAAATCGCCATCGATCGTGCGCATGACCACGCTCCCAACAGTTAGCGTTGGCAGTGATATCACTTCTAACAACTCCATCAGCATCGACGCCACCACATCCGGCGCAGCATCTTTCGCTTGGGCGAAACAATCTGGCGGCGGGACAATCACCTTTGGCACTTCCACCGCGGAAGACACATCAGCCTCAGCAAGCACAGATGGCACCTATGTTCTAAGACTTACCGTCACCGACATTGCCGGCAACACCGCATTTGATGAAATGACTTATGTTTTTGACACCACACCACCCGTCTTCACATTTCTTGTAGGTGCCAACGAAGCTGCGGATGGGTACATTAACAATAGCGAAAAAAATTCTACGAACCCCATCGTCGCATTGACAGCGAGTAACTACAGCGTCGCCGAATTTTCGACGATTCTTGACAACACGCCATCCATCACCTGCGACGCTTCCAAGTCCTATCCCGCGTCGGTACCCGCGATCAATAGCATGCCAGCAGCGGATGATTCCTACGCCGTCTGCGTGCGTCTCACAGATACGGCTGGCAATATCACTTACGGCAAATCATCCACCATCGTGCGTGACATCGCGCCACCAGTATTCACCTTGTTGGAAGGCGCTGGCGCGGCCGTTGACGGCTATCTGAACGCCAGTGAGGCATCCGACAACTCCGCGATCGTCACCTTATCGGCATCTAACTACGACACAGCTACATACACGGCTATTCTGGACAACACTCCGTCCGTTACATGCGACGTTGCCAAGGCCTATTCAAACGGCACTCCGCCTTTGATTAACACGATCCCACTTGCAGACGATTCGTATGCAGTTTGCGTCAAGCTTGCCGACACTGCGGGCAACATCACATATGGAAAATCACAAGTCATCGTTCTTGATTTGACTGCTCCCGTATTTACGTCTTTGCTGGCTGCTAACCAAGCCAGTGATGGATACATCAATGCCAGTGAAACAGCAGCGACAGGGGCGATCGCGATTCTATCCGCAAGCGACTATACGGTCGTCAAGTACACGATAATTCTTGATAACACTCCATCGATTACTTGTGATCCCGCCAAGACCTACGGCAACACATCCATTCCGGCCATCAATACCATGCCGATAACCGATGACTCCTATGCGGTATGCGTTCGTCTCACGGATGCAGCAGGCAACAATACCTACGGCAAGTCGCAAACAGTTGTACGCGATACAACGCCACCCACAGTAAACGTCGGCGCTGACTTGACCAAAGGCGCTCTATTCACTATCGATGCCACCACAGGTGGCGCCACAACATTCTCTTGGACACGCACGTCTGGTCCTGGAACAGTAACATTTGGCGCCCCCAGCGCAGAGGACACCACAGTTACTGCGAGTGCCGCCGGCACCCATGTCCTTCGCCTAACCGTGACGGATATCGCAAACAACTCAGCCAATGATGAAATGACGTTAATTTGGGACATAACACCACCCACGTTCACTTCACTTGTTGCAGCGAATGCAGCCAGTGATGGCTACATCAATGCCAGCGAGACCTCTTCTACAAATGATATCGTCACACTCACGGCGAGCGACTATACCTTGGCGGAATACAGTGGGATTCTGGATAACACCCCGTCCATCACATGCGATAACTCGAAGTCGTACCTAAGCACAAGCATACCCAAAATCAACACGATGCCAGCAGCGGATGATACCTATGCCGTCTGTGTGAAATTGAGTGATGCGGCTGGCAACGTAACGTATGGGAAGTCAGGATCGATTGTGCGGGACGTAACGCCACCGACATTCACGTCATTAGCCCTTGCGAATCAGGCGTCAGACGGTACCGTTAACATCGCTGATATCACGTCAAACAATGCAATCGTCTCGGCTGTATCGGGATCGAATTTCACCACGGCGCACTATGTTGTTGCCCTAAGCTCGGGGACATGCAGCACCGAATCATACAGCTCCACATCGTTACCGCTAGCAGGTGGGTTGAGCGCGGGCCTTCGCAAAGTGTGTGTTCGTCTTGGCGATGCCGCGCTTAACTACACATACGGAAGCTCTTCGAATTTCACCGTTGACACAACAGTACCGACAGTGAACGTTGGCTTTGACGTGGGACGAGACTCCTCTTTCACCATCACACCTTCAGTCAGTGGCGCCACGACCTATCAATGGAGCGTGACCAGCGGTACGGCTGCAAATATCTCTTTCGGATCGCCCACAGCGGCGACAACAACAGTTTCGGCATCCGCGGGCGGCGAATATGTGTTGCGCCTGACCGCAAGCACGGCGAGCGGCAACAGCGCATACGACGAACTCTATTTGTACTGGTTAGCAGGCTTGGGTAACCACGTGTTATTCGTTACATCAACAACCTATACCGGTAACCTCGGTGGCCTTTCCGGAGCCGACGCAAAATGTAACGCCCGCGCGACTGCGGGTGGATTAACCGGAAACTATAAAGCGCTTGTCAGTACATCAACCACGAATGCCAAGGATCGCGTTACCATCACGAGTGCCGTTGTTCAGAAGGATGGAACAACCGTAGCCACAGGCTCCGCCGATTTCTGGGACGGCCCGTCAGTCAAACCCTCCATCACAGAGTCTGGAACTCCGAAGTCGAGCGCACGGCCGTGGACGGGTAGTAATAACGTCGGGGTTTATGTCAGCGGAAAAACGTGTGCCGATTGGACCGATGGCGTTTCATCAAGCTTCGCAAATCAAGGCTATACTGACACAACCAGTAACTTCTGGTTCGGTGGCTCCTATGAATACTATTGCAACTATGAGTCCGAACTCTATTGCCTCCAGGATACCGCCAGCAGCCAGGGTATTTTTATGGCCGGTACTTCATTCGCGATTGGCTCCGCGGTTGATCTTACCTTTAACCTGCCGCCAAATGTTACTGGCTACAACACCATTGAGGTTAAACGTGCGGCCGGCACAACGGCTCCCGCTTGCAATGCGGGAACTCTCGTTCATACATGGACCGGCCCTTTCACAGCAAACAGCAAACGAACCCGCTCGGATATCGGGTCCGCTTCCACCGTGTACTCTTACACAGCGTGCGTCAAGAACGCTTCAAACACTGTGATTCGCGCTTATAAATATGAAAACGTCACGTCTAGTATCGCCAAGCACCTTATGTTCCATACATCAACCATGTATGCAGCCGGTGCTCTCGGTGGTATTGCGGGAGCGGATGCGAAATGTCAAACAGCCGCGACCAACGCGAACCTGCCAGGAACATACAAAGCAATGCTTTCCACCTCGACCACGAACGTCAAAGATCGCATTGCCATCACGGCCCCGGTTTACAACCGCGCGAATCAACTTATGGCGAACGACGCGACAGACCTATGGGACGGTACCGTCGCGAATCCCAACCTCTATACGGAGGCCGGCGCTACCAATAACTACTACGCCGTCACAGGCTCTACAACCACAGGCCTAAAACAAACGGGCTACATGTGCGGCGATTGGACAAACACCTCCGGCACAGTCGCCTATGCCATCACGCAATCCACCAGCGGTACATGGCTGTATTATGCCACGACGTGGAACTGCGCTGACTCCACCCTTCATTTGTACTGCATTAGCCAATAGAACGAGTCTTACTTTGACATTTCCTCAAGGCACTTGATGTCGTTGGAAACAACGAGTTCTCTTGATTAGACCTCCTCAAAAGGAGGTCTAAGTCATGTACTGTTCTATTGGGTTAACTACATCTGGGAAGGATATTTTTGTCGACACGCATGGGTGGAAAGAGCTGTCAGTCGTGAAGACCTTCAAGGGATTCTCCAACGATGAACTTCTAGACGCGCTGCTCGCAACAGAAGCGATTCATATGCAAGAGATCAGACGGAGATCATGCGACTTCATTTGGCTCGAATCGATTGGAGCTGTAGAGCACTATATAACAGAAAAATTGGGGCAAAAGGAGATAGAAACAATTAAGGAACGACGAGGGATTTCTTCTGCATTTGCGGGATTCAAATACGGCCAATCTCTTCTCCACAAAAACTTTAGAAGGAGAAAAACTCCACATCTTCACTTCTTATGCAGAAACATGGGCAAGACCATTTGCAATGCATAGATCGAATTTAATGTGTAATCGGGATCGTTATCCCCTTCAGCCAATTTGTGACAACCTCCTCTCGTGTCGTAGCGATTGACGATAATTCCACCCGGTAGCGCGCTGGTCAGATGATAGCGCGGGTCTTCTTCGCAGAATGCCAGGAGTTCGGGCACATCCGTTGGAAAAAACATGCCAGCGATGCTCTGCGTTCTGAATCCCATATCCCAAAGACGATAATAGTCCGATATCGTCTTCACTCTCTGAAAAAATTCCTTAAAGTCATAAGTCAACTTCATGACGCCCTCCCGCGCCCATGCGCAGAGGACTATTCGACATTTAAAATGGAAAGCTTGATGCCAAAAAATCGGGACATGATCTAAAGAGTTCTACGGGTACTTCTTCTTCACCCACTTCAAAATCGCCGGCGGCACGAATCCAGAAACGTCACCACCGTGATGCGCGACTTCACGCACCAGAGAAGAAGATATGTATTGGCTATCAGCACCCGTCGGTAGGAAAACGGTTTGCAGCGACTTCTCAAGTTGGCGATTCGTCATCGCCATCGGCATTTCATAAGAAAAATCGTTTTCAGTGCGCAGGCCGCGCACAAGAGCCATCGCCCCTTCCGTTTTCGCAAACTTCACCACAAGTCCCGTGAAGCTTTTTACATCAATGCTTTTTTGCGGGAAAACCTCGCGAATCATCTGCACGCGTTCTTCGGGCGTAAAAACGGATTTTTTATCGAGGCTGTAACCAACGCCGATAATCACGCGATCAAAGAGAGCCATTGCCTGGCGCACCACTTCTTCATGACCTCGCGTAAAGGGATCGAAGCTTCCAGCAAAAACAACAACTTTTTCCGCCATGTTCCGTTCCTCCCGAAGAAGCCATTGTGCTCAATGGTATCACTTTAATCGGACATCAAGGAGATATCTCTTCTCCACTCTTTAAAAGGAACATGGTGATGAAGGTGTCACCGTATTCTTTTTCTTTCCAGATCTCCCACCGCGGCGTTTCACGAGCGGCTTGAAGGAGCGCGTCGCGCCCCGCTTCATCGGATTCAATCACCAACACCGCTTCCGGCTTCGCCACCTCAGAGCCCCGATGAAGCAATTCGGGAGCCCAGCGTGGGACGTCGGCATAGGGAGGATCCGCCCAGATAATGTCATAGGGCCCGTGAGCCGCAAGCTCCCCCCAGGACTTCTCCACTGAGCGCTTCAGTAAACGTATGTCAGCCTTTTCACCTGCTTTTTCGATGCGTCGGCGCGCTTCTTCGAGATTCTGTTCAAGCACGCCGAGAGCGTGTCGTCCGTTCTCCACCAGCACCGCCCCACTCGCTCCGCGGCTCAGCGCCTCCAGCGCGATGGAACCCGATCCCGCGAAAAGATCAGCGAGGCGCGCCTCTGCAAAATAAGGGGCCAGCGTGTTCATCACCGCCTGGCGCACGCGCGCGGTTGTGGGACGCGTGAGCTCCCCTTTGGGGCCCGCCACCGCCATTCCCTTTAATATCCCTGTGGTAATTCTCAGCGCCATGAGACTTCATCCTAGCAAAACATCATCATCCCTGAGCAAAAACATCGTCATTCTGAGCGAAGCGAAGGACTTCAGAGACCCGAGCTAAGAGATCCTTCGCTTCGTTCAGGATGACGCTTGGTTCAGACCGAACGTTTTTAGCGACATTTCATAAAATTAACACTTGTATTTTATGGCTAGGTTAATACATTAGGCTACTTTTATTCGACCCTACGCCTTTCCGGGAAATAGCTATGAACATTAGACAAATTCAAGAAGCGCGTGAGCTTTTCGGCATTGATAGCTGGGGTAACGGCTACTTCAGTATTAATGAAGTGGGACATGTAGCCTGCCATCCGAGTGGTGAAGAGCACCTAGCCATCGATATGCCTAAGGCCATCGAAGCGGTTAAGGAAATGGGTCTTAGCGCGCCGATGATCCTGCGTTTCCCGCAAATCATCGACAGCCAAATGGAACGCCTCCATAGCTCCTTTAAAGAAGCGATCTGGGAGTATAGCTATTCCGGTCAACATCACGGCGTGTTTCCGTTCAAGGTAAACCAACGCCGCGAGTTCATCGATCACATCGTGAAATGCGGTAACCGTCATAACTACGGCCTTGAAGTTGGTAGTAAGCCGGAGTTCATCGCCGCTCTCAGTTATGATCTTGGTAAAGACGCGCTTCTTGTTTGCAACGGTTTCAAAGACCGTGAATTCATCGAGCTCGGTTTCCTAGCAACCGCCATGGGCAAAAACGTCATCATGGTTGTTGAAGGCCCCGATGAATTGCAAATGATCATCGATCAAGCCAAGAAGAGTCGTCATTGCCCGGAAATCGGTATCCGCATGAAGCTTTATAGCGTCGGCTCCGGTAAATGGGCGAAGTCTTCTGGCGAGCGTTCTAAATTCGGCTTGAGCACGATCGAAGCATTGAACTGCCTCGACATGATCACGCGCGAAAACTTGCAGCACAAATTCAGCATGCTGCATTTCCACATTGGTTCGCAGATCACTGAAATCAAGCGCGTGAAGAACGCCATCAAAGAAGCGGCGCGTGTATACTCCAAAGTCGTTAAGATGGGCTTTAAACCAAAGCACCTTAACATTGGTGGTGGCATTGGCGTTGACTACGACGGCAGCAAAACGTCTTACGAATCCAGCGCTAACTACTCACTCAAAGAATTCGCCAACAACGTCATCTATGAGATTGGCGAAGTTTGTAAGAACGAGAATGTTCCGTCTCCAAACATCGTTACGGAAAGCGGTCGCGTTATCGCCGCGTATCACTCCGTCGTCGTCACAAACATCCGCGAGATTCAGGGTGAAGAAGAGATTCGCCCCCTTGAAGATCTCGGCCTTGATATCGATGAAGAAGCCCTTCACAAAAGCTTAAAAGAGCTGAAGTACCTTCTCGATAACATCAACCGTAAGAACTACGTCGAGTATTACCACGATGCGTTGGAATACTACGAAGAGATGTTCACACTTTTCAACCTCGGCTACATCACTCTTAAAGAGCGCGCGATTGCCGAGCAGATGTTTGCCCGTATTTCTCAAAAAGCCCTGTTCTGCTCATCCTTCGGCAAGCACCAGCTTGAAGAATTTGAGAACTTGCAGCAGCGCATGGTGAGTAAGTACCTCGCGAACTTCTCAATCTTTCAGTCTATTCCGGATTCATGGTCCATCGACCAATTGTTCCCAGTGATGCCTTTGTCGCATCATGACCAGAAGCCGACGCTGAAAGCGACCATCGTTGACATCACCTGTGACTCCGACGGCTGCCTCGAGCGTTTTGTTGACCGTGAAGACGTTCGTAACGTTCTCGACTTGCACACGCCTCAAGAAGACGAACCTTATTACCTTGGCTTCTTCCTCGTGGGCGCCTACCAGGAGAGCTTGGCAAACGAACACAACTTGTTCGGCGCCATCAACGAAGCAGAAGTCTTCGTAAGCCCAGACGGTTCGTGGGAAATTAACAAATTGACCAAAGGAGATCCCATCGAGGAGCTCCTCACGACGCGCAATTACGATATAGAAGAGATCAACCAAGCGTTCGCTCGCCAACTGGATGCAGTGCATGCTCAAGAGGGGATCACAGAGGATGAAAAGGGTCAGATCATAACCCGCCTAAAAGATTACCTAAGTTGCGGCCCCTACCTCACAGAAAAGTAAATTTAGTAATAACTTCCTTACGCCTTGAGTCAAAGTTACGACTTTCACTCAAGGTTTTTTTTCGTCCGCCGATCCATCATTTCAGATAAGTGCGAGTAACCCCTAAGAGTTCGGAGCACGGAACATGGATGTCGTAATCCAGATTGAGCAGAAACAAGGCTGGGACGTGATGCACTACGTCGGCCCTATCAACGAGGAAGCGGAAGTTCATCTTGCGCAGATTCTCCCTCGTTTAAGTAACAAGCTCATCATCAACTTCCGCCAAGTTGCGTTTATCAACAGCTGCGGCGTTCGTGGCTGGATCAATTTTATGCGTGAAGTGGGCAAGGGTCGCGAGATCGTATTTGAAGAATGCACTCCCGAGACCGTGATGCAGATCAATATGATCCCAAGCTTCCGTGGCTCGGCGAAAGTAAAATCCGTTTACGCATCTTATCGTTGCGAAAACTGCTCACACCAACAAGGTGTGTTGTTTGAAAAAGACAGGAACCTTCCCAAAGCCAGCGACGACGACATTAACGAACAAAAATGTCCGAAGTGCGGCTCCGGAATGGAAATGGAAGAGATGGAAGACGAGTTTTTTGCCTTTGTGGACGCGGCGTAATCCGTGTTCGCAAAGTTTCTTTAGAGTAGAGGTTCGACGAATTTATGGCTGAGGCCCTTCAGCTCAATCCAACCAGCGTTATTGACGCGTTCAAGCCGTATGAGCATTTCGCGCGCGTCATGTTGGATGCGTACGTTCTGATCGATGAGACAGGACGTGTGGTGAAGTGCAATCAGCTTTTCGCCACACTCGTCGGCAAGAAGACCAAAGAGATCCTCAAAGAGAACTCCATCGATGACATGCTCACCATGGCCATCAATGATGAGAAACTCACAGCGAACAAAATTCTCTCTTATGAAGCCCCAACTCGTATCGACGAAGTAAAGGGACAAACACAATCAGCCAGCGATCTCAATTTAATCGTCGGTGTCTATCCGATGATTGACACGACGAACAACCGCTCATTGGGTGCCTTTATTCTCGTGCGCGACGTAACGGCTGAGAAAGCGCTGCAGGACAAGTACAAAACCACCGCCATCAAATCGATCACCGATCCTTTGACGGGACTTTTCACTCGTGGTTATTTCGAGGGATATCTCGATAAAGAAATTCGTTACATGAAAGAGACTGGTGCTTATAACGAAATGAGCATCATCATGGTGGATATCGACTTCTTCAAGAAGACCAATGACGGCTTTGGTCACCAGGCCGGTGATATGGTGCTTCAGGCCGTAGGCAAGCTGATGAAGAAAGTCGTGCGAAAGTCAGACATCCCCTGCCGCTACGGCGGTGAGGAGTTCTTAATCATTCTTCCCCACACACCACTGGTGGGTGCGGCTCTTGCGGCAGAGAAGTTGCGAGCGGCTGTTAAGGATGAAAAGGTTGTTTTCGAAGGCCAAACAATTCCGGTTTCGATTAGCTGCGGTGTCGCTGAAATTCGCCTTCCGCAGGAAGCCTATGTGGAAACCATCAAGCGCGCGGATACGGCGCTCTATTCCGCAAAAGAAAATGGCCGCAATCGGGTTCAACTCCACGATGGCGACCATATTGTAGCGTACCCACAGACTAAATAATCATATTTGGTCCGTCGTACTTCTCGTTCTTCTTCAAGATCTCGTCAGCCATCTTCTCCACTTTCAAATTGAAAATCTGGCCGCGCACCTGAAACTCAGTGCCGCAGTATTCGTGATCCGCCCAATCAATGGGTAGGAACAGACCACCTTGGTCTTCGAAATACTCTTCAAGATAGACGTCAACGTAATCGATCAAGAAAAGAGCCGCTTCGCGCGGGCTCATTTCTTCGGTCTTGTACTTCATGCGTGCTTCGACCGGGTAATGAAAGGAGTCATCCTCATTGCGAAGTAAAATTCGCGCAAAAACAACGTCCCCTGGCTGCATCTCGACAGACACGTCAAAGGTACGCCCATCCAAATAGAGACCGTATTTTTGTTGCATCATGTCCGCAAGATCGTTGCATTCTGCTTGCGACAAAAACTTAGTGTTTAGATCCGTCATGCGACTCCTCCGTTTCAGCACTCACCACAAGAGCACTGATATCACCAGTAAAGGATTTTTTAGCCTGCATCAAGCCAAGCACGTAATCCTTCATAAAGAACATTGCGTATTCGATACCCTTTTCCCAAACACCTTGTTCGGCGCTTACGACCCAAGTATCGCGCTCGATCACAAGCTCACGGGCAAGATCCGCCTGGAATGCATCCATGCGCTCTTTCACTGCATCCACGCTCAATTGAGCAAAGGATTCTTTTTCCTCTTTTGTCAGCGGCGCAAAGGCGAATGACTCGCCTACCAACGCTCGAACCAATGCCGTGGTTAGCCCTTTCTCGAGGCTACCGGCCGCAAGTGCGTCCGCTTTTTCAGCAATGCGCAACCACGCCGCCATGCCATTCACATAGTGATATAAAATCTCAAATTGGCGCAGTGAAGCGATGGGTTCGAACGTAATCTTATCTTTTTCCTGAAGGAGAGACTCCGGACGCATCGGATAGCGGTTAAAGAGCCCTTTCAGAACCTCGATCATTTCAAAACTAAAACGATCCGTGAAAAGACGATCCACCTGCCAAACCAATGCACCAAAACGCTGGCTCTTGAGAAGCTTCGTCATGAGTGTCGCTTGTTCTGGAAACGCTACCGCTAGACGCGCGAGGAATTCCAAACGCACTTCATGGATCATGCTCAATGCAAATTGGAACAATCCTTTAGCATGTTCTTTCTCAAGAATCTTAAGGGCCAAAACAGGGTTGTGACCGCTGAGTTTATCGAGCGCCAATCCCACAAGTGCGCGCACTTGCTCCAAGATACGATTGAGACCGGTCACATCATCTGGCTCAACCCGTGACACGACGCAAAGGCTGTTGGCGACGTAAAGTAATCCTTGGTGAACAGCGAACTGCTGATCGAGATCCCAACCGGATTGGAACGCCTGACGCAGCACTGTGTCCAAGAAGATCTCATTTTCGCCGGCTTCAACAGCCAACGCGGTGGTTTCTTCTTTTGCCGCGGCCCACTTGTTAGAAAGTACTCCGGGCGCCACCGTCGGCTGAAACAAAGTGGCGGCCTCATTGATGGTGACAAAGCCATCTTCTTCCATGCGTGCGTTACGGAATTGACGCATGAGGTCTTCTTGTTCATTGGGTGGCACGTGAGAACTGTAGCTAATCAACGCATAAGCATAACGGAGGTTATGTTCGGCGGCCGCCTGCACGAGCTGATGAATAAACTCCACATCATCGGGCGTGTCCGCGAGAATTTCATAAAACACCGTGTTACACGGCATCGCGAATAATCGGTCTTGTAGCTCTTGTGGTAGTTTTTCAAACTCTTCTTCCGTGTAAACACGGAATAGGCCCGAGAGCGTCGCCAGCTGATACTCTTCATCCAACTCAGAGAAACGCTCATAGAGTTGTTGCGAGCTCACTTGACCGAAAGCACGCATCCATTGAAATATCTGACGAATGTCGAGGCGGTTATCTTTCCAGCAATCATAATCAAGAATGCGCGTGACCTGCTCTTCCGAGAGCAACGGCAATATGTCGAGACACTCGGCAATCCCTTTTTGCTTAATGGCATAAAGCAAGGGTTGCGCAGGCATGGCTTGAATGATTTCAGTCGGATGAGGACTCTCAAGAACTTGTTGAAAGTCGATGCCCGCGAGAAAACCAGACGGCTTCGGAACTTTCCAAGCGAGACTGGTGTGCCCTGCATCCAAGGAGGCGCTTACAGCTTCATCCGATAAACGGTTCACCATGGTCCATTGTCTCCAAAAGGGGGGTCCCGGTCTGAGGTAAACCGGGATTTATATCCAGGGAGACTAATAGAAGCAACCTGTTATTTTAATAAGAACATTAAAAATATTAAGGAGTGTCGGGGCCCACATTGCAAATATTACCCAACAAAATCAATAAATTGAACGATCGGCAGACCCAACCAAGTTACAGTCAGAGCCCCGCCCGCCAGCATCTCAAGCCCGGGGAGCCACTCTTCCATGAGCCCCTGACGTTGCTGGAGGGCCTCAATCTTTTCCCGCCAGGCGGAAGTCAGCAGCTCCCAGCGCTGTTCGGTCTGCTCCCTCCCCTTCTCCCCTTCCAGCTCCTGGAGCGCGCGCAGTTTTTCATGCAAGACCGAAGGGAGTCCGTCGTCTTCGCGCAGCCAAACGCATTTCATCCATGCAGAAACATCCTTTGCGAATGCGTCGAAACAAAGTAGCCGCAAAAGTATCCACGACGTGGACGCCACGAATAGAATGCCGACCACCACGAGAAAGGTGTCCGTGCTCGACCCTTTTTCCGCGCGCAAGAAGAACCGCGCCCATCCGCACATACCCGCGAGGATCGTGATTCGTCCAAGCCACAGCCGCCACAAGAAGAGAGAGCGGCGCATGATGTTTTTGTGATCCGTGTAAATGTGCCGACTCAAGCGCTGGCCATGATGATCCGCGATGCCGCGCATTTCGCCTTCTCGCTCCCACGTGGAACTATCGCTCTCCAAAGGTTTGAAGAACCACCGCGGCGCATAAAGCCAAAGGATAACGAGCAGAGATATAAAAATTTCGGGCATAAGCCTCTCCATCAGAAGAGAGACCATGCCGAATTTTTTTTTAATGGGCGACGGACATGTCAGATGATGGAGCGATCGCGTTCTTGCCAACGAATCATTTTGGCTGTCAGCGCATCCGCCGTTTCTTGGGGCTGCCCCATGGACATCATAAAATGCAGAAAAAGAAGAATGCTTTTTATCTCAGGGGCGCCGAGCCTGTAGTGTACATTCCGCCATAACTTTGCGAGATCAATCTCTCCACCTTGTTGGTCGGACGGCAATATGTCGGGAAAATAAGAGGAAGGTTCAACCTTCATGCGTGCTTCCGCAAGCTCCGCGACCTTCACAATCTTGGAAGCCTTCTGCCCGCAAGGATGTTTGCTGTGTCGTTGCCAGACTTGTAATACAAACGGCAATCCCGTCAGCTTCTGCCACACATCACCTAGATCGATGATGCCCACAAACTGTTTTCGCCGCACCAAAGCCTCATTGCCTTCGAGTACAACAGGCAATGTGCCGCTGTTGCGAGCGTTTTGACGAATCTCTTGGTTGCGAAATTCATCCTCTCCAAAAACCAACCACGCGAGAAACCGCACGAGTTGCGTCGAAGAATCCGTGTGCGTTGAAATCGGCAGTGGTCCAACCCACGGCAACATCTCCGCCGACTGACGTCGCAATCGCTGCACCAAAGTTGACGCATGCGCCGTGATATTTTCACCAAAATCTTGAAGAAGACTACGGCTGATTTCGTACATGGATGTCAGGCGCGCTTCGAGAGAAGCTTTGATGGAAAGCTGCGATTCATCAAACCCGATGTAGCAGATACCAGAAGCGCCATTAACGGAGAGTCCTTGCGGCACGGCCAGTTCAAAAGGGAGATGACGCAACAAGCACGCGGGTGAACAACATGCCATACGATAACTTAGACGCTCTAGTTGGCGGCGCATGTCACGCGGACTCTCACCGCACTCTAAACTCATGGCGCTATCGCCGCGTTGCCATTCACGACGAAATGGCAACAACGCCCAGTCTGCTAGACAGGCAATCTTCTCGGAAGGTTCATTCATCCGCGCAACCTACCTAAAATTTTATGGCTCGCGGAAATAAAGTTGGCAATGTCTTCGTCTGAATGAGCGAATGAGACGAATCCAGCTTCGAATGCGGATGGCGCTAAATAAATGCCCTCATCCAGCATGCCCCAGAAAAATTTATTAAACAGTTTATTGTCGGCGCGACCGGCGTCCGCAAAATTGCGAATCGGCTTATCAATGAAATTGAAACCGAACATGCCCCCTTCGCAATCCACGCTCATGGGAATCTCGTGATCACGAGCCGCATTGAGTAAACCGTCCATCATGCGACGCGTGCGCGCGGCGAGAACATTGAAATCACAGTCACGCTGCAGCACCTCAAGCGTTTCAAGGCCACAAGCCACCGCAACCGGGTTACCAGAAAGCGTACCCGCTTGATACACATCTCCACTGGGCGCAACGCGCTCCATTATGTCGCGCCGCCCGCCGTAAGCGGCGACGGGCATTCCACCGCCGATGACTTTACCCAGTGTGGTGAGGTCGGGTTTGATGCCAAAAAGCTGCTGCGCGCCACCAAGAGCCACGCGAAACCCCGTCATCACCTCATCGAAAATCAACAGCGTGCCGTGCGTTTTGCAAAGATCCTGCATCGCCTGCAAAAATTCAGAAGACGGGCGGATAAATCCGGCGTTGCCAACGATCGGCTCTAAAATCAACGCGGCAATGGACTTGGAATTTTTTTCGAATAGCTCAACGAGAGCATTCACGTCATTGAAAGGAACAGTGAGGGTGTGTTCTGTTGTTCCCTGTGGAACCCCGGGTGTTCCTGGAATGCCTAAGGTGGCCATACCGGATCCCGCTTTCACCAGCAGCATATCCGCATGCCCATGATAGCAGCCTTGGAACTTCACGATTTTATCGCGTCCCGTAAAAGCACGGGCAAGACGCAACACAGACATGCAGGCTTCCGTGCCGCTCGAAACGAAACGAATCATTTCGATATTCGGCATCAACTCCATCACCTTTTCCGCGAGAAGAGTTTCTCGCTCCGTGGGTGCGCCGAAAGAAATACCAAGATCAATCGTCTCTTTCATTTTGGCAACGACCTGAGGATGCGTGTGCCCCAAAATCGTTGGGCCCCAACTATTGATGTAGTCGGTGTAGCGATGACCATCCGCGTCCCAAATATAGGCTCCCTGTCCGCGGGTGATGAAAAGAGGCTCCCCCCCTACGGAACCAAAAGCGCGAACGGGCGAGTTAACCCCGCCCGGTATCCTTTTTTTTGCTTCTTGAAATAAACGATGCGATTGAACGTGTGTGCGTGTGGTCTGCATGAGCCTTCTTCTCTAAAGTCTTAAAGATCTTCGTTTAAACGTCTTACCAAAGATCTTCTTCCGTATAACCTGGATCATCCTCTTCCTTCGGGATCATGCCACCCTGTGCGGGCGCCGGAGCGCGCGTCGGAGTTGGATTCACCGTCGGCTGTGGTGGTGGCGGAGGCGGAGGCGGGCTCGCGCGACGACGAGCGTTGTCCGTCTCGGCAGGCTTCTCCTCTTTCTTCGCGCCCGGTTGGAAAAGTTCATTAAGCTTCTTAATGGAACGTTCCAATGGATTCAGATCCTCACCTTTTGGCTCTGGCTTCGCAGGCTCTTGTGGCTTGCTTGCTTCAGCGGGTAAAGGTTTTGGTTCTTCTGTCACCGGAATCGGCTGAAGCGCGGGAGCTCCCTTGCCCGTGGCCTGACCACCATCAGTGTTATTATCCAAAGATGGGTCGGATGTCTCTTCAAATGGCTTCGCGTTCTCTTTTTTCTCACGCGTAAATGGCTTGTATTCCCGCATGATGGAGCGCTGACCGTTACGGAATGTTGTCGCCAAATGAACGGTTGAGCGCACAACACCTTGCTCAAATTCGTTGATGTAGACTTCACCTTCTTTTTCAAAGTCGGTGTATTGGAAAACCTCGGAGCCCGCGCCTGAATCACCGGAAATAACCGCGCCCTGTGGCAGGTCCATGCTCACCAGCGTGGTGCAGTTGTTATATTTCATCGGCCAAACTTGGCGAGAGATCAGGTTGATATCCAAACGGTCCACGGAATCGGCATACTTCTTTTCTTTGATCAGAGCTTTGGCGAAGTCTGTCCAAACAGGAAGCGCGCCGTAGGCACCAGAAATGCGGTAGCCGCCGCGACGCATTGTCTTGTTAAAGTCGTAACCAACATAAGAAGCGATGGTGTACGCGTTGTCTGATTCAAGAGGAGCCTTTTCCTTCGCGGGATAAGGCACCCAACCAGCAAAGTAAGCCGTCGTATAGTCGTTGGTTGTTCCTGTTTTACCAAAGGCCGGGACGCGAATTTTTACCGCCGATGTCTTACCGCTGCCTTCCCCCTCGTCGAGGGAGATGTGGAGCTCGCCACGGGCACGGGAACCGGTACCATGGGTAACAACCTTTGACAGAATCTCTCCCATTTGGGACGCAACGCACGCATCCGCGAGCTGAAATTCTTCACGCTTTGGTTCAAATAAAACATTGCCATCACGATCCTCTATCCTTCGGATGAAGTTGAGCTGGTTTGGTGGACCATCTTTGTAAAAACGATAAATTTTTCCGTCTGTGAAGGTCTGGTAGATTTTCGCAACCTCAGCAACACTGACGACGTTTGTGCCAAGCGGGAACGAGAGCACCGGCTCCAGCTTGGAGTACACGCCCATGGATTTACTGAGATCGACGAGGTATTTCAGACCAAGAATGATCCTAAAGTCGTGATGATTAAAATATCTGTAGAGGTTGTATTTATCTTCGCGGCCCATGACGGATTCAACGCGCTCTTCCAGGCCCTGACGCACGCGGTTGAACGCGCTTAGAGGGAGATACCCCGACAATTTGACGTCATTGACGGAGAGGTTCGCACGCTCCCCAAAAGCCCCCACGTCGCCCCAGATTGCCTGCACATCAAGAGCGTTCAGCGCACGTCCTGGCGCTGGATCCAACACCGCTTCCTTACGCCGAGCATTCGCTAACGCCTGCGTCTCTTCTGGAAGGGAACGAATATAACCCAATTCCGGTCTATTGCCGGCGGAGGTGAGAACTCTAAAGCGTGTGACGATGGTCTTGCCACGCTCGTCATTAAAGATTCCTTCCGCACCACTTTTGCCCACGATCTGCTGCAGAACTTCCCAGTCTTGAGTGAGTTCCGTTGCGAGAACGCTCAAGCGTTCGTAGTTGTTCTTAATGAGGTTGATACGAACGTTGCGTTCTTTGTCCGTAAAGTCGCTGTCATTGAAAGTGTAAAGGTTCTGAAGCTCAGCCACATAACCACGCCCCCACCACATGCCGGCGATCTGATCCATTAGATCCGAACGGCCCGAGAAAATAAAATCGGGGCGCAACTCATCCACGGTTCGCGTCAACAAATGTTCACGGATACCGATGTTATCGAGCTGCACGCCGGTCTCTTTCGCGACGCGGTAGTGATAATCACGGGGATTCTCACCCTGGTAAGGCAGAAGATCCATCGTCCCCATCAAATGCTTGAACTGGCCAAAGTTAAGCTTATCGAGGAGGTGATCCGTCAAATAAACAGACGCCAAGTTTTCGGATTTCACACCCGACCATAACATTGAGGTCTCTTTGTAAGGACTCAAGTGGTCTGGTCGCGGGTAGTAGAACTTTCCTTGGAAAGGAAACACGCGGCGCTGGTTGTCGAGACGATCATTAATCGTCCAACCCAATGTTAGACCAGCGAAATAAACAACGGATTTAAAGGTCGAACCCGGCTGGCGTGTCGCGAACATCGCGCGGTTGTACCCAATGGGATCAAAACCGGCCACAACGGCCCGCACCTCACCCTTATCAACAGCGATCAATCCACCGTTGATAATAGGTTTTTGCTTGAGCTCAGCGACTGCCTGGTGAGTCTCCGGGTTGTATTCTTTCACTTCCACAAAAATGACGTCGCCCGGTTTCACCGACGCCATGATTTCTTTCATGTAGACCTGATAGCCCTTGAAGTTTGGAAGGTCGAGAATACGGGCATGACGCTCAATCGCATCGGCTGGAATAACGCCCTTTGGCAAACCAAAATCCAAATCGATCTGCGGCTTCCCGTTCACCGTCTGCGCTTTAATAACCTTCGCGTAATAGAACTGGTTTGGTTCAACATCACGGAGAGGTTTGAACGCTTCTGGTTTCTCCGCTTTGAATCCTTGAAGGATCGATTCAAGACGGGAAAGGTTACGACGCAGCATAAGCTGTGCTTGATCTTGCAACGGCGCGTCAATCGTCGTGTAGATTTTCAGACCCGCGTTATCAAGATCGCTGATGTTCTCCATCTGGAGGGCTTCAAGAATCTCAGGCTTATTCACCTGACCCCGAATAAGTGAAACCAAGGCCACTTCACTATTGCGGAACTTACCCTGACGGAAAGGTACGCGCTGATCCCAGGCTTCCTTCAGTTCCGCTTCGGTGATCCAACCCTGCTCATACATGCGGCGAAGAACGTAGTTTTTACGCGCGTCCGCTTCCTTCTTCGCGCTCTCTTTCGCTTCTTCCGTGTATTTCAAGAATGGGTTGTACTTACTGGGGGCTTTCACGCTACCCGCGATAAACGCCGCTTCCACAAGAGTGAGATCGCGAACATCTTTATTAAAGTAATACTGCGCGGCAATGCCGACGCCACGGCCGTTCGCCGTAACGTGAAACTGATTAAGATAAAACTCGAGGATCTGATTTTTTGAGTACATCCGCTCGAGCTGCAGGGCGCGAATCATTTCCTTAAACTTACGTTTAAAGGTGTGCTCGCGACGGTCCATGATGTTCTTAACCGTCTGCTGCGTGATGGTGGAGCCACCGCGACGAAAGCGGAAACCGCTAAAAAGCCCTTCAATCCCCGCCTGACTGATGGCGACAGGGTCAATACCGGCGTGATTGTAAAAATTCTTGTCTTCCGAAGCGACCATGGCTCGAATCATATGAGCAGGAATCTGGTCGATATCAACGTAGCTGCGGTGCGCGTCATCAAAGAAACTACCAATACGCGTCTGCTCATCCAGCGTGTAGATAGTCGTCTCTTCATTAATCCGCGCCATGATGGTGGATTTTTTGAGTTCAGAATCATCGCCCCAAAAAACTTGAGACACAACAACCGTCGAAATACCTAGCGTAATGGCAGCGATTCCCGCGCCAACCATCAAAAAGGTCCAGCGACTGTCTTTGAACTGAGGGAATTGCGGCAAATTCGGAATGCGCAAGGGGCACGACCTCCCGTTTTAATTTAGGGAATTATCACTGAGATTTTGGGTGGATGTCTAGCAAGAATAAAGGCCGACGGCCTAGTTGGGGAGGAGGATAAGGCGGATTTCTCCGCCTCTTCTCATTAACCGACAGAGTCTTTCAACATCGCACCAGCGCGGAATACAGGAACTGTACGCGCGGGGATTTTGATTGTTTTACCAGTCTGTGGGTTACGGCCAGTGCGGGCCTTGCGCTTTGCTGTGGTAAAGGTGCCAAAGCCAACCAATTTAATGCCGTCTTTTTTACCAATGTTTTTTTCAACAGTGGTGAGGAAAGCTGTTAACCAGCGCTCTGATTCCGCTTTCGAAGATTCCGTCGCATTAGCTAGAGCTTCAACCAACTCAGCACGATTCATGAAAGAACTCCTTTCAAAAACAACTGAAACTTTTGCGATGTTTAGAATTCGATATCGCCAAAGTATCGAACATTCCGAAAAGCCGCAAATGTTTTTTGTTTTTCCCGGCTTATCTCTTCTCGCGGTTGACTTTCAGGGGGTAAATATGATTTGAGAAGGCAAGGTTTTTCGAGGACGAAATATGCAAGAGACTCTTCTTAAGAAGTGGCGCGACCAATTTGCGACAACATTGAGCCGATTTTCCGAGGTTGCTTATTCCGAATCCATCGATCTTCACGAGGCCTGTCGCTACGCGCTTGCGGGTGAAGGGAAACATATACGACCTCTGCTAACGATTCTGACCGCCGAAATGTGTGGCGGTGATGGCGCGCGCGCCTTACCAGCGGCGGTGGCCGTGGAGATGATTCACACCTATAGCCTCGTTCATGACGATCTCCCTTGCATGGATGATGACGACCTCCGCCGTGGGCGACCCACTCTTCATAAAGTTTATGGCGATGCGACCGCGCTGCTCGCGGGCGACGCGCTTCTTACGGATGCCTTTCACGTCATCACGGCCCCAGAATCCTTGGCAAGTATTTTTCCGACACATCCCAGCGCGCAGGCACGCCTGGCTCAAGCGGCCCTGCTCGCGAAGGCCGCGGGTGGTCACGGCATGGTACTTGGTCAATCGCTTGATATGCACTGGACAGCCCGAGAAGGTGCTCAAAGCACGAACCTTGACCACATTCATCGACACAAAACGGGATATCTTATCGCCGCCGCGTGCGCGATGGGTGTGCGAGCCGCTGAAGGCCCTGAGCATCAAGCGGAGAAGCTTTGGCTGTTTGGTGAAAAAATTGGCTTGGCGTTTCAAATCTGTGACGACCTGCTCGACAACGCCGAAGGCACGGGAAAAAGTCAGGGCAAGGACGAAAGCCAAGGGAAGCTCACCTACCTGCGTTTCCAGTCCCGAAACGATGCCGCGGCTGCCGCCACGCGCCTCACACGTGAGGCGGAAGATATTTTAAAGGAATTTGGCGACCGTGCCGCCCCTCTATCAGCCCTCACCGCCGCCTTGCTTCAACGCCAAAAGTAACGCTAAAATAATTTCCCAATGATCCATTAAAAAAAGGAGCCGACCATGCAACGGTTAGCACACGGATGGGCTCGTCTCATGCTCGGCCTTTCATTTTTAAGTTTTGGCGCGAGCGCGGAAGCCCGTTTTTACGAAAGTTTTGCCGACGTCGCCGGGCGCGCCATTCCAGGCGTTGTCAACATTCGCACCACGCAATACGTGATGAATCGCGAAGGATTTGTCGATCCTTATCAGTTCTTTCTTAAAGGTGGCGTGCCACGCCCTCAAAAAAACCACTCGCTCGGCAGTGGTGTCTTGCTCGACAACCAAGGCTACATCGTCACGAACTTTCACGTGGTCAGCGGCGCCAGCGAAATTCAGATTCTTTTCGCGGAAAATAAAAAGAAGGTGCTGGCAAAAGTGATCGGTAGCGATCGCAAGACAGATGTGGCGCTCTTAAAAATCGCGCCCCAACCAAACATGCAGCCCCTGGATCTTGGTGATAGCGAAAAATTGCGCGTGGGTGACATCGTCCTTGCGATTGGTAACCCTTTTGGCTTTTCGCACACGGTGACGAGCGGCATCATTTCCGCCAAGGGGCGCGTGATTGGCGCGGGTCCTTACGATAGCTTTCTCCAAACCGACGCCGCGATCCATCCAGGGAATTCCGGTGGCCCCCTCATTGATATTCGCGGCCGCGTGATCGGTATTAATACCGCCGTTAGCGCCGAGGGAGCCGGCATCGGCTTTGCCATTCCCATCAACATGGTGAAAGAGGTCGTCGCCGATCTCAAAAAATTCGGCAAAGTGAATCGCCCTTGGCTGGGAATTGTCGGCCGTAACATTATTTCCGCCGATGAGATCGCCGAGGGTGCTGAGTCCATGGGCGTTTATGGTGTTCTTGTCGAAAATCTGGTGGTGGACGCGCCCGCGCATACAGCGGGTCTTCAAATCGGTGACCTCGTGATGGCCATCGACCAAGATAAGGTATTCGACACCAATATGCTGCAAAGGCTACTGACACGCCGCAAGCCCACGGACAAAGTGCGTCTTAAAGTGTATCGCCGCGGACGCGGCTTCCTTACGATGAATGTAGACTTGAGCGTTGTGCCAAAAACGCAGGAATTGCCGCAGGAGAAAGACCTTTTTTAAGCCATCAAACCCCGTTATACTCGGCCATCATTTCCTACTATTCTCGTCCGAATATTGGGGCAACAGTTGATGAACGATTTACAGACGATCAATGTGATGAAGGGCCTCGTGGTCGACGGCGTCAATAAAGCCAAGTCCGGTCACCCCGGTGGCGCGATGTCGAGCATGGATTTCGCATACCTTCTCTTTACTGAATATCTCCGCTTCGATCCTAACAGCACAAAATGGCTTGGTCGCGACCGTTTCATTTTAAGCGCCGGCCATGAGTCGATGCTGATTTACACGCTTCTTCACATGCAGGGTTTTCTGCCTCTAGATGAACTAAAACGTTTTCGTCAGCTGCATTCAAAAACCCCCGGTCATCCGGAAAACTTTCTAACCGACGGCGTTGAGTGCACCACGGGTCCTCTTGGTCAGGGCGCGGCGATGTCTGTTGGTTTTGCGGTGGCTGCGGCTCATTTGGCGGCGACGCTCGATGAAGAGCTCTTCCAAAATCGCACCTGGTGTCTTGTGGGCGATGGTTGCATTCAAGAAGACGTCACCATGGGCGCGGCTTCACTCGCTGGCCACTGGAAGCTTAATAACCTCATCTGGTTCTACGATAAAAACAGAGCGCAGATTTCCGGCAAAATCGAACGCAGTTACTCTGACGATACGAAAAAAGTTTTCGAAGGACTGGGTTGGGAAGTTGTCGAAATCAACGGCCACGACCATAGAGAACTGCGTAAGGCCATGAACCAGGCCACGAGCTTGCGCACGAAGCCTTTTTTGATCATCGGCGACACCACCATGGCGAAAGGCGCCCACAGTCTTGAAGGCAGCCATAAGACACACGGCGAGCCGCTGCCAGCGGAAGAGCGCATCAAGTCAAAACAAAACTGGGGCCTTCCCGCGGACAAAGATTTTTATGTTCCCGAAGAAGCCATCAATCATTTCCGTCGCAACTTCGCGGAGCGCAGCGAAGAAGTCGCCACATGGAAACGTTGCCTTGCTCTGAAATTGGAGCAGGACAAAACTTTCGCGCGCCTCTTCAAACAATTCTTCGAAAAAGAAGATTTTTCGTCGTTACCATCCGTGGAGTGGCCGCGTGACAAAGCCGTGGCAACACGAAACGCGTTTGGCGACATCATTGAAAAATGGGCAGATGCTCTTCCCAATCTCGTCGGCGGAAGCGCTGACCTTGAACCATCGAACATGACGGGGCCATTTGCGAAAAAAGTGCGGGACTTCACCGCGGAAGATCGCGCAGGCAGAAACTTCGCGTTCGGCGTGCGGGAATTTCCCATGTCCGCGATCGCGAATGGTATTTCTTTATACGGCGGTTTGATTCCGTTTGATGCGACATTCCTTTCGTTCTCAGACTATTCACGCCCCGCCCTGCGCCTCGGCGCTATTCAAAACGCGCGCGTGATTCATGAATTCACACATGACTCATTCTATTTGGGCGAAGACGGTCCGACGCATCAACCAGTTGAACAAATCATGTCGCTCCGCTTGATTCCGCAGTTTTACGTGATGCGTCCCGCGGATGCTTTCGAAACCGAAATGCTGATGCGCAAAGCGCTGACATTGAAAACGGGAACAGCGATTTGTTTATCGCGTCAAAAGCTTCCCATTCTTCCAGTGGATGCGAAAACGATCGCGGATGCGGCACGTGGTGCTTATGTGGTTAAAGACGCGGCGAAGCCCGACATGATCATCATCGCGACGGGAAGTGAAGTGTCACTCGCTCTTGAAGCGGCGGCGAAACTCAGTGGCGCGGTGAAAGTGGTATCCATGCCGTGCTGGGAACTTTTTGATGAACAAGACACGGCTTATAAGGCGAAAGTCTTGAATCCAGACTGCCACAAGCGTGTATCCATCGAGGCGGGCGTCACGTCGGGCTGGCAACGTTACACACTCTCAAACGGACTCAATATCGGCTTTGATCGATTTGGTGATAGTGCCCCAGCGGAGGCTCTGGCGGAAGAGTACGGATTTACTCCCGACGCCGTAGTTAAGCGCATTAGGGAGCATCAGTTTTAATGCTAAACATGGGGCCGTTAATATTAACGGCCTCGCAGGGAGAAATTATGGCTTTTAAAGTGCGAAGAGCAGCCGTGCTTGGCGCGGGTGTCATGGGCGCCCAAATTGCCGCTTACTTAGCGGCACGCGGTGTGCGGACCTACCTTCTGGATCTCGCATCGGAAAAGCCGCCCGAAGATCCGGCATTGCAAAAGTTAGTGGGAAAAAATTTTCGCAACACGGCGGCACTAAAAGCGATTGAAAATCTCAAGCGCTTAAAACCCTCACCGCTTCTTTCGGATTCCGTTCTCGCCAATTTGATCCCAGGCAACTTCGATGACGACATGTCGGTTCTGAGTGAAGTGGATTGGGTCATCGAAGCGGTTATTGAAAATCTGCCGATCAAGAAGAAAATCATCCGTCAGATTGCTCAAAATGCGCCGCAACACATTCCCATCTCCACAAACACATCTGGTCTCCCATTAAAAAAACTATGCGAAGACGAGGATGAGTTTTTTCAGAAGCGCTTTTTCGGCACGCACTTTTTCAATCCACCACGCTACATGAAGCTGTTGGAAATCGTCCCACATGCCAACAACGACAAACAGTTGGTAACTGAGGTCGCCGACTGGATCGAGCGCAACCTCGGCAAGGGGATTGTTTACACCAACGACACCACGAACTTTATCGCCAACCGTATTGGCGTGTTTAACGTGCTCGCGACATTCCACCACGCGGAAGAGCTTGGGTTGAATATCGAAACGGTTGACGCATTGACCGGAACCCTTGTGGGTCGCCCATCGTCCGCAACGTATCGCACCGTGGATGTTGTGGGTCTTGATACGTTTATCCACGTCGGCAAGAACGTCTACGAAAACGAGCCGGAAGATCCTTTCCGCGAAATCTACAAGCCTAACAAAGTTATTAAGAAGCTCGTGGAAAAAGGACATTGCGGACAGAAATCCGGCGATGTTGGTTTTTACAAGAAGACACGCGAAGGCGGAAAAACAAAGATTCTCGTGTATCGCCCTGACAGCGACACTTACGTCGAGCAGGCACCGGAATCTTTTCCGTGGGCGGAAAAGGCGGCGAAAGAACGAGATATCTATAAGCGCCTCGGCTTTATTTTTTCTCAGAATGACAAGGGCGCTGAATTTATCTGGCGCGTTCTGCGGGATACATTTGCTTATTGCGCCCTCCTCTTAAAAGCAATCGCCAATGATGACCTCATGGCCATCGATAACGCCGTGCGCTGGGGCTTCAATTGGGACGCCGGTCCGATGGCTCTTTGGCAAGGAATTGGTTACAACACAGTTCTTGAGCGCATGCAGAAGGATAAAGTTCCTCTTCCTGCTTGGGCTAAAAAAGATCTGCAATTTTTCAAACCAGGTCCTACGGACGCAGCCTGGCAAATGGGTGGCACGAAAGAACAGCTTGAACCAAGCACGCAGCGCTACCGCGCCATTCCTCAGAAAGCGCATCTTTATCATTTGCCTCGTTCTGAAAATAAAGCGGATACGCGTGTTGTTCTCTCAAACCCAAGCGCGAGTTTGGTGGACATCGGACACGGTGTCGCGGCCTTGGTCTTCCACTCCAAAGCCAACGCCCTAAACAGCGCGATTCTCGAAATGACCATGAAATCGATTGAGAAGGTCAATAAAGACTTCGATGGTTTGGTCGTCGCCAATGACGGTGAGCATTTCTCGGCGGGCGCGGACTTAAAAGAAGTTCTGCAAATGATCGACGCGAAAGAATGGTCGAAGCTTGAGCAGTACATTAAATCGTTCCAAGGAGCGATGACACTGCTGAAGTACGCTCCGTTTCCAAGTGTTGCCGCGGTTCACGGCATGGCTCTTGGCGGCGGCTGCGAATTTTCGCTGCAGACATCCCGACAGCTTCTTGCGGGCGAAGCCTATTGCGGCCTCGTTGAAATGGGCGTGGGCGTGATTCCTGCCGGTGGCGGTCTAAAAGAATTGGCGCTACGCGCTTATCAATTGGCTGAACTCGGCGATAGTGGCGACGCGATGCCGTTCCTTCAGCGCGCATTCAGCCTTGTGGGAATGGCAAAAGTTTCCACGTCCGGATTGGAAGCCATTGAGATGGGCTTGTACTCTCAGTCAGCAACCATGACGATTGCCCGCGACTATTTGGTTGATCGCGCCAAGGGCATCGTGCTCGAAATGCTGAATCGCGGTTATGCGCCGCCAACACCGAAGCTCGCTCTGAAGGTATTGGGCGATCCGGGCATTCAGACTTTCAACATGGCGCTTTACAACATGCGTGAAGGCCGCCGCATTTCCGCTCACGACGCGTTGATCGCGGAAAAAATTGTGACCGTACTGTGTGGTGGCGAAGTGGATGGCGGCGAGACCGTCAGTGAAGCGTACTTGCTCGACCTTGAGCGCAACGGTTTTGTGGAGCTGTGTCAGCATCCAAAAACACGCGAACGTATCGAAGCGATGCTAAAAACCGGAAAACCGTTAAGAAACTAAGGAGCCACGCATATGAAAACCGCATATATCGTATCGCCGTTTCGTACTGCCGTTGGCAAAGCCAAACGCGGTACATTACGCAATGCCCGTCCCGATGATTTCTGTGCAGCCCTGATCAAGGGGGTGTTAGAGAAAACGCCAAAGTTTGATTACAGTGAGATCGATGACGTCATTCTTGGTTGCGCGATGCCAGAAGCGGAACAAGGGATGAACGTCGCCCGCTTGACTCTGCTGTTAGCGGATCTGCCGGAAAATGTTCCCGGTGTTACCGTGAACCGTTTCTGCAGCTCCGGTCTGCAAACCATCGCCATGGCAGCCGCGCAGATTCAAAGCGGCGCCGCCGACTGCATTCTTGCGGGCGGAACCGAGTCCATGTCGCTGATCCCCATGATGGGACACCGTGTGGTGGGAAGCCGCGCCATTATGAAAGATGGACGCGAGGACTACTACATGGGTATGGGTCTCACGGCGGAAAACGTCGCCGTTGATTACAAGATCAGCCGTCAGGATCAAGATCAGTTCGCGATGGAATCAAATCAAAAAGCCGCGGCAGCCATAAAAAATGGCCTGTTCAAGGAAGAGATCATTCCGATCGATGTTGAGTTCCGGACTCCGGCTCCGGGCGGAAAAGTAGACGTAAAAAAAGTTACCTTTAAAGAGGACGAAGGTCCGCGAGGTGACACGACAGTGGAAGCTCTCGGAAAATTGCGCGCGGCCTTTCAAGAAGGCGGCTGCGTCACCGCGGGTAACTCCTCCCAGATGTCTGATGGCGCCGGCATGTGCCTTGTGGTGTCGGAAGAATTTGTGAAACGCCACAACCTTAAGCCGATGGCTCGTTTTTGTGGCTTTTCCGTCGCCGGCGTACCGCCGCGCGTGATGGGCATCGGTCCGATTGAAGCAATCCCTCGCGCCCTCAAGCAGGCTGGAATCAAACAAGATGCGATCGAGCGCATCGAGCTCAACGAGGCGTTTGCTTCGCAGTCGCTCGCGGTCATCCGCACCCTGAAACTTGATCCAAAGATCGTCAACCCAACCGGCGGCGCGATCGCTCTCGGTCACCCCCTTGGTGCGACGGGCGCGAAGCTTACGGCTACTCTTTTACACGGTATGAAGAGAGATAAGCAGAAGTACGGCATGGTGACGATGTGTATCGGCACCGGCATGGGCGCCGCTGGCGTCTT
>CAYOJQ010000009.1:2002-19770 GCA_964404325.1 uncultured Oligoflexales bacterium | reverse complement strand
TGCCTAGCAACGGTAAAAAGAGCGTCCACGTCGGTGGATGACTTAAGGATAACGATCGCATGTTGGTTTACCGCCTTTACGGCCCCAATTCAGAAGTCATGGATCACCTCGTGAAACGTCTGTGCACGCAGACGGGATCACGACGTCGTCCTATGCCCGTAACGGGATGGCTTCGGCAGACAGATGCGTCGTTAGGCGAAAAATGGATTTGTTGGACGAAGGAAGGACTGCGCCGCTATGTGCAATCAGGTTTGCTTGGCTGGCAGTGCAGTGTGGTTCAAGACGAAATTTTTGTGCGTGAGTATCAACTTAGCAGCAAATCAAAGTTCCAAGATGAGCATCAGGTGATCTGTAGCGAAGAACAACTCACGCTGACGCAAACATGGGATCTCGTAAGCTACCTCGACCAACTCGGTTACCAAAAAATCAAAGACAAAGTTGTGTTCTATATCACTCGTGGCGACGCCACACCGGGTGATGAGATTGTCGTGCTTGAACCCAAACAACCTCACTGCGGCTGCTCACTTCCTTCTTGTGAAATGCCACATGCTCTCGGCACAACACGGGTCCCAAACGCCGGCGTTCCCGTGGCGATCGACCGCGCGAAGCCATTGCGCAAAGTTGGCAAAGCCGTGAGCTACGATTTCACCTCAAAAGAATTTGAGTCCGTTCACTACGTGCAAGGACAAAGTTCCGCGGCAGCAAGCTGCACGTGGATGGCGGTTGATAGCGCACGACGTTCGCTTCCGCGCCTTGAAGCACGCAAGCTTCATCGCCTGCCAACGAATTCTCTCCATTGATTCTCATAAATTGACTTCCAGATCCCAGAGCAGTACCCTCAGCCTATTCGCCACAGAATGAGTCATTCGGAGCTGGGATATGAACACACTTGAGGCGCCTTTTGTGCTGGTGGCGTTGCCGCAGTTGCAAGACCAAAACTTCCAGAAATCCGTTATCCTCGTCGCTGATCACAATGAAGACGGCGCCATGGGTTTCATCATCAATAGACCATCCACTATGCCTGTGCGCGAAATTATGGTTGAGCAGGATCTTGATATTCCATCGTCGGTGCCCGCTTGGATCGGTGGTCCGGTTGGTTCTGACAACGGGCTTGTTTTGCATAATCAAATTGAGAGCTCGGCGAATGCCGTGTTTTCAGATCAGTTCACAGTCAGTTCATCCGCGGATGCTCTCCGCGGCCTTATCACGATGGCGGATGATTACGAAGCGCGACAGGGTGATCCCTCGCGACCACCACGCCCGCCCATGCTTTATCCTTATCGCTTCTTGATCGGGTATTCAGGATGGGGCGCGGGTCAATTGGAAGATGAAATCCGCTTGGGAACATGGATTCAACTCCCTTTCTCCAATCACCTTGTTTTCAATACACCGTGGCATGAAATGTGGAACGCGGCCATGGCCATGATTGGCGTCAATCCCATGGTAATTGCGCCAACCATGCAACCTTACCTCAATTAACATCGATCTATTTAACCATTACACCAGTGTGTGTTTGGTCACAAAGGCTGGCATATCACCGTAGACAACGGGAAGGTAAAGCGAACGTTCGTAACCTGCCGCGTGAAAGGCTTCTTCCCACGTTTTGTGTCGCGGCGTGATGGCCACCACCTGCCGCACTTTTTTCGCAGCGCAACCTTGAGCAAACCCTGTGTAGAGACTGGACACCTCCTTGGTGCTCGAGATGCGCACGCCGTAAGGTGGATTCACCACGATTTTATCAACCGCGCCGACGTCCAAGTAGTCCATGTGCGCCGCGCTTCCGACATGCGTTTTTACAAGCTCAATCGCGTCATAAGCTCGCAGATTTTCTTGCAGTCCCGCAATCTTTCCACCAAAACGATCGGCCGCCATAAGCTGAAGGCGCATGGTTTTACGTTCATATCGTTTTTCCGCCGCCTCCCAATCTTCATCGCGAAAATAGGGATGACGTAAGAACGCAAAATCAGCACGACGTCGCTGCGGTGCGTCACCACGCATGAGATCAATGGCTTCGAGCAAAACATTGCCGCCACCGCACATGGGATCCAGCAACGTATCATCGTCTTTCAACTGGCCCGCTCGCAAAAGCGCGGCACCAAGCACCCGATCAAGAGGCGCGTAATGCACAAACGGAAGTTGGATGCGATTCCGCAGATCCGAACCCGTGGTATTGAAGCCAAACCACACATTGTTTTCGTGTACAAAAACGTCGAACAGGAAGGTTGGGTCTTTTAAGTTCGCGCGCCAGGTGCCACCCGTTATCGTTTTACGACGACGATTTACCGCACCCGCCACGGCTCGTTCCAACTCAACGGATGTGAACGCATGCGTGCCACGCCGATAAGCGCGCACGCAATACAAAATATCCGCATCCCAAAACGGAAATTCAGCGCCGCCTACAATCTGTTCCGCTAAAACCTGGACATCATCGCTCTCAATGCGCGTGGAACCCAAACCAATGTAAACCGCATGGGTGAGTCGGCTGGCATAATTTAGAAACAGAATATCTTCGGCACTACGGTTCGCGCAGGCAACGGCACCAAAAGCGTAGGGCTTGGCTTCCATGCCAAATGCAGCAAGTTCTTGAACAAGAAATTCTTCGAGCCCTGGAGTTGTGGTGAGGATCAATTCTTTAAACACCATAACGCACCGTCAGTCGTCGCCAGAAAAATACGATCATAAATGCTGTGACAATCAGGCCCGACATCAGACCCACCCACAAACCACTCAACCCCCACTGGAGCGAAAAACACAACAAAAGACCCAGAGGAAGACTCACACCATAATGCCCCACCAGGTTGGCCCACAGGGATTCTTTGGTGTTGCCGATACCGCGCAGCGCGCCAGCACCCACCGCCTGAATGCCATCAAACACCTGAAACAACGCGGCGAACAGAATGATCTTGAGACCAAGTTCCACCACGGTTCGATCTTTGGTGAAAGCACCGACAAGAGCTTCGGGAAATAAGATCAAGGAAAGTCCACACAATCCCATAAATGCAGCCCCCACACCGATCGTTAGCCAACCTGTGCGGCGTGCGGCATCAAGATCACCGGCACCAACATGCACACCCACACGCACTGCCGAGGCGGAGGCGAGTCCTAGCGGAAACATAAATGTGAAACTCGCTATGGTGAGAACGATGTGATGTGCGGCGAGCTCCAAGGCTCCCAATCCCGCCACAAGAGTGGTTGCGATGGAAAACGTGCCCGCCTCGATGGCGACCTGCCCACTCACCGGCAATCCCAGTCGGAACAGCTGCCGAAAAACAGAGCCGTCAATACGAAAGAGATGCGCCCAAGAAAACTTCCTCGCATCGTTCACGGTGCGATTGCGTCGTCGCCAGTAGTAGATGGAAACACCAATCAAAGCGATGGTCATAACGATACGGCAGGAGAGCGTCGCGTACGCGGCTCCCACAGCCCCCATCGGCGCAAATCCCCATCGCCCCTCAACAAAAGCAACGTCGGCGAAGTAATTCAAAACGTTCGCGACGATGACAATCACGGTGACAGGCATCACAATTTCAAGAGACTGCCAGTAACGCTGCAGCACGTTAAACGCGATCAAGAAAGGAAAACTGTAAGCGATGTTACGCAGAAATGGTTTGGTCACCGCAACGACTTCTGGCTTCGCCCCCGTATACTCGTAGAAATAAGTCATCAGCAGAAGAACGGGCAGCGCCACCAGCATAATGACGACACTTAACCAAAACCCTTGCCCCAAAGCACGGTCGGCCCGCTGCAAATCGTTAGCACCATGAGCCTGTGAGATCAGCGTTTCCATGCCCCCTAAAGCGCCAAAGGAAATGACAACAATGGCCCAAAAAACCGTATTACCCGCGGCCACACCCGCCAATTCGACAGGACTCACTCGCCCCACGACGAGCGTATCTACAATCCCCATAGCCATGTTCCCCACGAAGGCGAGGCACATGGGGACGGCTATTTTGACTGTCTGCCAAAATTCCGTGGTCCAAGAAAAAGTTGCGTAGGGATTAAAATTCTTTTGTTTTTCGTTAGTTATCTGCACATACATCGCTAAAATCTGCGTTTGGGAAAAGGGAAGTCTTAGGAAACTATAACTTTCGGCTCATTAAATTAATCGACTCATTATTTTAATGAGCCTGTTTAAATTTTTTAAAGGGATCCTAATGCAACAAGGAAAGCTGCAACGCGGTCGACGGCTGCGCCGCACGACCGCATTATTCGCCGGTAACTTCGATCTAGGGATTAAGAAACTCTGGCCAGAATGGAAAGACTTATTTTCACGTCGTTATTTGAAAGAAGATACTTTTGCGGGCCTAACCGTTGCCTGTATCGCTATCCCCCTCTCTCTTGCCATTGCATTAGCTTCCGGTGTTAGCCCGGCGGTCGGCCTTATTTCAGCCATCATTGCCGGTATCGTCTGCGCCTTCTTCGGAGGCACCCCCCTCGCCGTCAGTGGCCCAGCTGCAGCCATGTCTATCCTCATCGCCACCCAAGTGGAGAAATTCGGCCTTTCCGGCCTTCTGATTGTGGGTCTTGTTTGCGGTCTGTTGCAAGTAATCTCGGGCGTATTCCGCCTTGGTCGCCTCGCAAAATTTGTCCCGGCTCCTGTGATCGCGGGTTTTACCGCCGGTATCGGAGCGATTATCATCATCGGCCAGCTGCCTCGGGCGCTTGGCCTACCAGCGCCCGACCAGTCTCACATCTTTGATGTCATTCCGCACATCAGTAGCCTCATTCATCAAATGCACCCCGAAGTTTTTGTCGTCACCCTCTTAAGCATCTTCATCATGCGCGCGCTCCCAAAGTGGAAACCACAGCTTCCAGCGCCGCTATTCGCCGTTATTATTCCAACGGTTCTTGTTGCTCTCTTGGGCTTACAGGATGTTCCCGTTGTGGGTGAGCTGCCCCGCACGCTCCCCATGCCATCTCTTCCCGAACTACCCACGTCTGGCTTCGCTGACTTGTTCACCGCGGGCTTTGTGGTGTTCTTCCTCGCCTCCGTTGAGACACTGCTCTCATCAAGCGCTGTTGATAAAATGACTCGCACCACGCGTCACAACCCCGACCAAGAACTGATCGGCCAAGGTCTTGGTAACGTCGCCGTTGCGGCTTTCGGTGGTATTCCCACAACCGGCGTGATCGCGCGTTCCGCGGTTAACGTCAAAGCAGGCGGTAAAACACGCCGTTCTTCCATCATTCATTCCTTAACCCTCTTAGTTGCGGTCTTCGCGATTGCGCCGATTATTGGCGCCATTCCCGTCGCGGCATTGGCTGGTATTCTTCTTTCCACCGCTTTCTCCATGTTGGATTGGAAAGAATTCAAAAGCCTTTGGAAGGTTTCGAAACAAGAAGGTTTTGTTTACGCCCTTACATTCGCGGTCATTATTTTCGCTGACCTAATCGCGGGTATCCAAGTGGGTATCGTGGCGATGGCGGTGATCTGCTTGCTGCGCATTAGCCAAACCAAAACATTCCTAACCAACAACATTGCGGAAGCTCCCGTGCGTCTCGCCATCAGCGGACCACTGACCTTCTTGTCGTTTGCCAAGATTGAAGCGCTCGAAAAACAAATCGAGAAATCCGACTGCAGCCGCGGTGTGATTATCGATATGAGCGGTGTCACCAGCTTGGATTCTTCCGGCGCCGCTTTGTTAGCTGATTTTGTGAAAACGATTCGCGGTAAAACAAACGATGTTGTTCTTAAGGGTGTTGCGCAACAGTTCTACGACACACTCGCAGCGGCCGACGAAGACGGTTTCTTTGCTGGCCTTGCGATCGCTGAAAGTGAAGTAAGCCAACGCATGCCCATGCCGATGGATAAGCTTGTGCGCAGCCGTCTGGTTCATGGTGTTGAAAATTTCAAATCAGAGAATCGCCAAGACCATCTCGGTCTCTATGAGCAGCTAGCGCGAGGCCAACAGCCACACACATTATTTATCTCCTGCGTTGATAGCCGTGTGAGTCCAAACCTCATCACATCCACCGACCTGGGCGAGCTCCTTGTCGTGCGAAACGTCGGCAATATCGTGCCTCGTTACGAACCCACAACCCGTTCTCCGGAAGGCGCGGCCATTGAATTTGGTATCACTCACTTAAGTATTTCCAACATCGTGATCTGCGGTCACAGCTCCTGCGGTGCCGTGAAAGCCTGCCGCGAAGGCGTGCATCACAACGATACGCCTCACTTAAATGATTGGTTGAACAGCATTGGCCTTGAGAAAGATCACGCTTGTCAGAACTTAACTCATGACGAGGCGGGTAAAATTAACGTTCTGCGACAGGTTGAAAATCTTCTCACCTACCCCACTCTTTGGGAGCGTTACAAGAAAGGTGAGTTGTCGATCTACGCTTGGTACTACGATGTTGGCACGCTGGATGTTCTTGAGTGGGATCAAGGACAGGAAAAATTCGTGAAGCTTCGCCCTCACAAAGAAGAATCACGCTTTGCTCCCATCGCCGTTGGCGATAACGTGCGACTATTAAACCCACGGCTTGACTCTTAAGTCGTCGTCCTGACCTGAGTTAAGTCGTCATCCTGAGTGAAGCGAAGGATCTAAAAACAAAAAAACCCCGACCTCAATTTGGGTCGGGGTTTTTTTATAACCGAAGGACGAAGGTAAGTCGTCCAAGATAGGCTATTGGAAAACGGGGATACCACCAACAGTGCCTGGCTCTTCTGTTGTGCCTGGCTTCACTTCGATAGCGGAGTTATCAACGGCGCTTGGAAGTTGAACAGTGCAAGAATATCCATAACTTTGTTTGTAGCAAACGATGGAGTTATTCATAGAATCACTCAAACCGACGTACTCAGCACCCATTTGGTTTGTCGCGGAAGCGATCATATTGAAAAGAACCGCTTGAATGGAGTTCTTGTCTTTCTCGTAGCTCATCTCTTCCGCTTTCAGAGCGAGGTCACAAGAATACTGTGTAGAAGCATAGGGTTCGCTTTTGCAAGAAATCGCTTCGTCACCAGCTTGCAAGATGATCTTGCCGTCTTCCATTCTCAGAGCACTTGAAGAAGCGCCCGCTGGCGTCATCATGTAACGATTCATGGCATCGTAAAGCTGGCCTTGAAGAGAGTTTTCATCATTGGCTTTCAATGTCTTTTTGTAGGTAACTTCTTCGGCGGATTTAACGGCGGATGCTTCATTATTCTTCTGACAAGCTACGAGCGCGACGCCCGCACAGAGGAGAGACACAACGAACTTCATACAGGGACTCCTAAACAAGACGAGAGGTAAAAAAAGGACAATCAAAGGGAGCTAGGAAAAAGAACCAGGACGGTTCTTCTGCGCATCATAATGAAAAATTTCCATTTGAGAAGATCTGACCAGCCAACCAAGGTGGCGCATTCTCGCGGATCGCTAAGTTCACAATTCATGCCAACACATGCACGCGCTAACAGACGAAGACATTTGAACTTCCCGCATGAGATGGAAACAAAGGGGTGTCTAAGGATTTGACACCTATTTTTGAGATCCTTCGCTTCACTCAGGATGACGTTAGGGAGAGGCTAAAATCGGCAGGAGACCAGCAAATGCATCTATCACATAATCAGGTTTTGGCGTGTTTTGATCCGCCGGATCAAGAGCGACGTTTTTCGTCACCTTATCCATGGGACTAAACGCCACAAGTCGTTGTTTTAATGCCGGTTGGATCTGCGTGCCGTAGCGAGCCCAAATCGTGCAGACGCCGAGCTCACGCCCTAAACCCACATCCTTCTTCAGATTGTCACCGATCCAAAGAACCTGGTGACGGGTCGTCTTATCCTCATCCAAACCATAATCCATCAGGACGGTCTTAAGCCCTTTTGTCCCTGGTTTTTCATAATCTTCGGGGAGAATGCGAATTTTTCCTTTAAAGCCAAAATTACTTTTACTGACATGCTTTAAGAGGATTTCCTGCTCGACAAGAACACGGCCTAGATCGGGTGCCGTCGGAAGAATCGGATCAGACAAACCATAAACCGCGCTAAACTCATGGAGAATCCCAAGCTTGTTGAGCTTCCACATCGCGACGTAACGGGGGGCGTCGGTGAGAGCAATAATCGGCAATTGTGGAAACTGCCGGCGAATTTCATCAAAGGTCGCAATCACATCGTCATAGGATTTTAAGTACAACGCGGCTTGTTGCATGAAAGCATCTCGCGCCGGCTGCACCGCTTCCGCCAGCATACGATCCACGTCCTCGCCGTAATGCTTTCGCACGGAAGGGAGTTCTTGAGCCAAAAAGGGATATTCGATGGACGAATGATGTTCAAAAACTTTTTTGGCTTCCTGAAGCAGTTGTTCCTGCGTGACGGGAATAACCTCGGTGAGTTTCTTAAACAATGCCTCTAAGGCATGAACGTAATAAGTCACCCAGTCAAAGACCGTGTTATCGATATCGCATACAAGAAGTCGGTAACGCATAACCCTCACTTCCAACGATTGTGTAACCAAAAGTACTGTTCCGGCGCCTGCCGAATCATATGTTCCATCATTTCATTAAACTGGGTCGATGCCTCCAACCCTTCATCCTGCGATTCTTCACGGTACTTTTCGGAAATAGGCGGAAGAATGGTGACAACGTGTTTATTCACGCCCACGCGCCGGATAAAAGCGGGAAGCACGGGCGCCTGAGTGCGTCGCCAGATCGTGGCTAAGCCGGTATTTGTTTTTGCCGGTTTACCGAAGAATGGCAAGCGCGGTTCGCCCGGGCGGCTTTGATCCATCACAAAGCCCACGATATGATTCTCCTGCAGTCTGCGAATAATCGCACGCATCGCGCCCATATTGGTGTTACGCGGCACCGACTGCATGCCGATAGCCGCACGTCGCTCATCAACGAATCGATTCATGCCGTCGCCACCTACTTTTTTAACGACCACATGAACCTGCGTAAAGTTGCGATGCAAAGCTCCCGCCAGGCATTCCCAATTGCCGAGGTGACCGCACAGAATAAGAGCTCCCTTTCCCTGCGCCAAAGCATCTTGCAGGTATTCTTCACCCACGATGGTGCAGTTCTGCGCAATTTCTGAACCGGTGGTGGCAAGAACCTCCAAGACGGTAAGGGAGAAATGATAATAAGATTTGCGCGCCAGCTGGATTTTTTCTTGCGGGCTCAACGTATCGCCGAAGGCAATGGTTAGGTTATTAAGCACTAGCCCGCGTCGCAGGCGCAGAAGATCGAAGGCAATCCACGTGAGCACCGTTGCCATTCGCGATAACGTTTCAGGTTTCAGCTTCCGTATCCGCGCCGATAACCACTGCATAAAATTGTACAAGGAAGCTTTCCTACCAGTGCTGTTCAATAAATCGCGGCGGCAGACCCAATTCCCGTGCGTAATCGATATCAAGACCGATCAAGCGAACCGACAAGAAATGGCGCACCCACTCAGGACCGTCCACGATAAGATCCCGCCAGGAGCCGTCGGCTACCACGCGACCATCATTTATCATAACCACACGATCGGCGAAACGGATGGCAATTTCCACGGACGAGGTGGATACAATCATCGCTTTTCCCGCAGACAGGGGCATAAGCTCGTTAATCATGTTTAAAATGATCGTGGACGTTACGGGATCGAGGCCCGAGGTGGGCTCATCGAATATGGCAACATCCGGAGAGGTCGATAGGGCGCGCGCCACGCCCACGCGCCGCTGCATCCCACCCGAGAGCTCGTAAGGAAACATATTGCGCGTTCGCGGCAGTTTCACGGTCTTTAAAAGATTCGTGATCCTTTGTTCCATCTCCTCACGCGGCAGATCCGTCATGTTCTCCATCGCGAAGAAAAGATTCTCCGCCACGGTCATATAATCGAACAGTGCCCCTTGCTGGAAAGCCATGCCAAGGTGGCGTAATGTATCCTGCTTCTGATCCTCGCTGGCTCGCGCCATGTCACAGCCCAGAAGAGAAACCTCGCCGCCGTCAGGCGGCAGAATGCCGAGAATAAGTTTAAGGATCGTGCTTTTTCCGCAGGCGCCGGGCCCCAGAAGACTGATTTTTTCGCCTTCGTTCACATCGAAGGAAATATCCTTCAGAAGGTTGACGAGGCCGAAGTTTTTTTTGACGTGCCGAAGCGAAATCATGCTCATGGGTAGCACCCTTTGGCTCTAAACGGCGAATGAGGCAAGGAGGCGGTTCGTGTGGTTGCGTCCCCGCAAGAATTAGTTTACCTGTTTTAAGCCCGCGTCTCGACTGTTAAAAGTAAGAAGGAGGTTCTGTGGATTATCAGCTGATTTGGACACGCGCTGCGGAAGACATTGAAGCGGATAAGCCTCTCTTGGATGGCACGCCGTGCCCCTGGATTCACATCCCCTGCTTAGCGACAAAACCACAGACATGGACCTGGCCTGAAGAAGGAAGCGATGTCGTTGCCATCGCCAGCCGTACCACGGTTGATTGCTCCTTGGCCGATCTCGGGCTGCGCCAACATCTCGCCCGACAGAAAAAGATCTACACCTTTGGCGAAAAAACCGCGGCCGCTCTTCAACAGCTCCGCCTTCCCGTCGAGCGGGTTGACGTTCCAGACGGCTTGGCACTCGCAAACTGGATGGCCACCAACCTTGATCCGAAAACACGCGTGGTTTTCTGTGGTGCGCAGGAGCCGGCCTACGACATTGTCGGGCATCTCGCGGCTCAGGGATTCACAGCCACGCATGTTCCCGTGTACTCCACGACAACTCCCACGGCATGGCCCGAGGAGCGTGCGTTACGAACTCTCACGGGTCACAACAACTTTGTTTGTTTTGCGAGCCCTTCGGCCGTGCGCGGCTTTGTTTCTTTGTTTGCATCGGTGGGTGAGCTGTTACCCGCGGTTCATGCGGTGGCTATCGGCGAGACAACCGCCCGGGTCTGCGCGAAACATTTTCGTCGCGTCAGTATCGCCGACGCCCCGTCACTGGAGCATGTGGCGCGGAAAGCGAATGAGTTGATCCGCGAGGCTATAGATCAAGATCGACATGAATCGTGATGTATTCTTCCCGGGCGAGATTGAAAGTGAAGTCCTCGCCTTTCGCCGGCGCCTCAAGCAGCTGCAGCGTAATGAGAGGATCTGGCCCGACATCCGCATCGGGAGCCGGCGCGGAAGGAACACCGAATAGCTGTAGAAAATCAGTCTGAGAGATCACCACGTAACGCGGCAATTCACTTTCTGGCCGCGTGTAACCCATCGCATCGACGGAAACGCGCGCTCGTGGCGAAACGATATAAAGTTCGGCGCCACGCGTCTCCACGGTCCACGTTTCACGAAAGTGTTCCGTCTGTGTCGCCATGCTTTCCTTGCCGAAATCGGAGCGTGTCAGCTCCCAGGAAATCGACACGGGAATATCAAGAGAACGCTTGATGACACGAGGATTTGCTTCCTCTTGTCCTAAAATAATGCCGGCACCGAGGAGCCCCATGACGAAGCACGCTAAAAACCTAATTTTCATCCGAACGCTCCTTCCCTCAACGGCTGCAGCCATTTTCCCATGATACCGCATCCCACCTCTCATCACATAGAGATTTTGCTCCCTAAGCCCCTGTGTTAAATTACATTAATTCCCTTATGCTATAATGCGACCATGTCATAGGAGCGACATTGCAGGTTTCGCGCACCCCATGGTTTTGTCTTTTAGCGCTGTTCCTTATCCATTGGGACATGCCGAAGGCGCGCGCGGGCATTCACACCGCCCCCATTGTCATTCAAGGGCTCCGCATATCTCAGGCCATCCGCTTCCCTGTCGCTAACTACCGCCTTTTCCGAACGGGAAAGAATGGTGAAGCAGTGTCGGTCCCCTTTCAGATCGATGAATTTAACGAGTGGGGCGACTACATTTTGGATCAGGGACCAAATCCCAACCAAAAAGAATCCAATGGCATCTTTGATCTGCAGGATGAGCTCGCTTTTATGGGCGATGATGTCGGGCCAATACAGCGCCCAACCTCCTGGCCAGAAGGAAAACCGGCCATCCTTTTTGAAATAAAATTCAAAAATAACCGCCTGCAAAACAACCAACCGCCGGAAGGCGCGGTTTATCTCGGTGTCTTCTTTCGCAATCCACCGCCTCTCGTGGCGCGAAAATATGCCATCTTCGATCCCGTGCGCGGTCGCATCACCACGTCTCGTTATCAATATGATTTCGACAAGCAAAATTATTTGATTCTCAACAACGTGGACATGCTGAACGCCAATCTGGTGACGGGCGAACAAAAAAACACGCCAATGATCGATTCATCGACCTTCTATCTGAAGGCCGATATGAAATACTTTCTCACGCTCACGGCGAATCATCGTTCCATCAATAGCAAGCTGGACGCCTATAAGGCGGGCCCCGTGCGCACCATCACGCGCGTCACCTTTTTCTATTCAATTTTGAAACTGAATTTTGAAGTGGGCATGTACACGGAGATCAGCTTTTTCTCCAACGCCGTCTACACACCAACCATCATTTACAATCCCATTAACGGCAAGGACAGCCTCAATCGCGGCAGCGGTTTTTACTACGGCTTCTCGCTGTTTGATAATCCCGACAATTTCCAAATAAACACCAACATGCCGCAGTACAAATCACAGAAGTCCCTGCTGGATTTCTTTGGCAACAAACCTAAAACCGAGAGTAAGTATTGGCTCAACGTTCTCGGTAAAGATGTGATGTTCTACGCCGAGATTGAGCCGTCAGAGCAGATGCGTAAGGATGAGAACATCCCCTATTTTTACAAGCGCAGCGTGCCGGCGAAAGATCTCGCGGGAATTGATAACAATCAGGTGCTTCCCATTGAAAAAAGCCCTGTTAACGTGGCCCTCTATTTCGATCTCACCAAGTTTGGCAAAGGTGAGCACAATATGTCCTTTAAGTTATTTTTCGATAACAAACGGGACGAGGCCGCTCTGGAGAACTTCCGTCGCTTGTCTGACTGGAATTTTGACATGACCCGGCTATAATGGGCCAAACACCGTAGGCGTAGGCAAAAGGCATGGAAGAGCTTAATTCACAAAACTTGATTCGCGAGGGCGCAAGCCTTGCCACCCGTGAGTTTGAGGAAGAAGATCTTCCTTTGGTATTATGGCTACGTGGTGACGAAGCTATCTGCGACGAGTTCACCGTCGACGCGGACACCGCCATGCAGATGCTCGGCATCAAGCGCTCTCGTCTTACACAAATTTCCGGCCGCGAACTCCGCGTCGGCAAAATCCGCATCGATCGTTACATTCGTCCGGTTTACCGCGCCATCGACATTCAGAACTATTTGCAGTGGACGCGAGCCTCTGTATCGCATCAGAAATCGTCCCAAGCGATCGAGCTCGCGGCAAAGAAAATGGATGAGCAGCGCGAGACCCTTCTTCAGCTCTTGGAAGAATTCTCCCAGAACTTTCAGGAAGAATCCGCCCAAGAGTGGCGCGTTGAGCTCAAGTCCCAAGCCCGTCTTTTTCTCGATCAGTTTCAAAAACTGGAAGAGATGCTGGCCAAGGCCGCATTGAATGGTGAACAGCGGCTGCAGCGAGAAATGCGCCGCGTGGATCAGCTGCAACAAGGAGCCAACGAGCAGCTTCAAGCCATGGAAGAACTCGGCTTGAAGTTAACGAGCCTGCAGGATGTGTTTGGTCACTTTCATGAACAGCAGCTCAAGCAAGAACACCTGTTACACAATCTTGGCACGCAGTTAAAAAGTCTTTCCGAGCATGTTGAGCGTCGTCAAACTGAAATGTTTGATTTCTGCCAGCGCGCGCACGTGCAGCTACAGGAAACGATGGAAGAATTGCGTGAAAGAAAAACCGTATCAGTCGAAGAGAAAGAAATGCCGGTAAGAAGACCGCGCCGCGCTATCCCGATGGCCCTGCGCCGACGCGGAAGAGCTCCGTCATCCTGAGCAACGCGAAGGATCTTTAAGACAGTACTTTTTGCTGGATCAAATCCACAAGCGCCTGAACCGATCCCACGACATCCAAATCACTCGTATCGAGTAATACAGCATCATCGGCCCGCTTCAAAGGAGCCGCCGCGCGTCCGCCATCTTGCGCATCACGCTGAGCGATATCTCGTTTAATCTCTTCAAGGTTCACATCAGGTGTGGAGTAGGGAGTGGCTTTTTCCATAAGCTGATTGAAACGACGCTCCGCGCGGCTTTGCAGAGAAGCCGTGAGAT
Organism: uncultured Oligoflexales bacterium; assembly: GCA_964404325.1. Lineage (GTDB taxonomy): Bacteria > Bdellovibrionota_B > Oligoflexia > Oligoflexales > Oligoflexaceae > CAYOJQ01. Next base: position 5,670 of record CAYOJQ010000009.1, on the reverse strand, counting down.
AAACTTTAAGATCCGCATCCGGAAACACAACGGTGCCGATATCGCGACCGTCCACGATGGCGCCGCGCTCAGCAAGAAGCGTGAGTTTTCGTTGCAGAGGTAAGAGAGCCTCACGAACGAGAGGCATTTTCGCCACGTCACTGGCGTCGTTGCCCGCTTCGACAGTGGAAAGAAGTGGCGTGAGATTTTCACCTTCAAACCAGACTTCGCGGGTATTGGGATCCCAGCGCATTGATTCCGCGAGAGTCGCGGCCACCGGCACCAACTGGGCTTCACTCTCCATATCAAGATGGCGCTTACGAGCCACCACACCGACGGCGCGGTATAAGAAACCCGTGTTTACGTAAGTCCACCGCAGCATCTGAGCGGCTTTGGCGCAAACGCTACTTTTGCCGGAACCAGCAGGTCCGTCTACGGCCACCACGAATGGTTTATTGCGTTCCACCAGTTTATCCCTTTCGCACGATGAACAAATCCACGCCTAGCGGCATCGATCCAATAATTCAAAGAAGTTTGGAAAGCTCACAGCCACGCACTCGGGATCTTGAATGTAACAAGGACCATCCGCGCGACGCGCCAACACACAGGCCGCCATCGCCAAACGGTGATCCCCCGCCGGATCATAGGTAAACGCGCGAACTTTATCGGCGCCACCCAAAACAACGAGATCGTCGCCTTCCGCGTGAGCTTTCACACCGGCTAACGTCAGCAATTCAATCGTTTTGGCGAGGCGATCGCTTTCTTTCACACGAAGTTCCGCCAAGCCATTGAACCGCGATGTGCCCTTAGCAAAGGCAGCCGCCACTGCTAACACAGGCACCTCGTCTACAAGTGTTGGCACTTCCGTCGCCAATACTTCAACGGGATTAAGTTCAATTCCACCGCGTACTTTTAACGTCCCGACAGGTTCCACAAAATGTGCATGTTCCGCTTGAGCAAGCCAACGGGTTTGGGACGTCATTCTTTGCAGGACTTTCACAAACCCGAGTCTTGTATCATTTTGGAGTACCTCAGGCAAACTGATAGCCGTTCCAAGAGGTTGGATAAGTCCCAGAACCGCAAAGAAAGCGGCAGAGGACGGATCAACCGGGATTGTCCACTGGAAGGGCTTGGCGGCAAAAGGTCCTTGAAAGGAAATTATTTCCTCGGACGCCGTCTTTTGTACGGAGATGCGAGCCCCCATCCGACGCAGAATCTGCTCCGTATGATCGCGCGCACCCAAAGGCAGACGCACCTGAACCTCTTCCGTCCCCTGCGTCGCCGCGAGAAGGAGTGCCGACTTTACCTGAGCACTCGCTTTATCAATGTGAAAATGTCCGCCTCGCGGCTTCGTGCCGCGAATGGTGAGGGGCAAGGTGATATCCGTCGCGGTGTGAGAGATATCAGCTCCCATCTCACGTAACGGGCGCACGACGCGGCCCATGGGGCGACGCGAAAGACTTCCGTCACCCATCAACGTCACGGACAGACCTGGAACGGCCGCGAAAAGACCGCTTAGAAGACGCGCCGTGGTGCCACTATTTTTACAATCAAGGGTGTGTTTGGGAGATTGCCAGCGAGCAATTCCAGGAGAATCGATGTCCCATGGACCTTCCGGATCGCCGGAGATGGTGACGCCCAAGGCCGCGAAAATTTCACGCGTCGCCAGACAGTCCTCGCCACCAAGAGGGCGCTCCACCTGACTGCGCCCTGCCGCCATCGCGGCAAAGATCAGAGCTCGATGAGTGAGAGACTTATCCGAGGCGCAAATCAAAGTTTGATCCGCCGACACTGGCCCCGGTTGTATCGTTACTTTTGTAGCCACGCCCTACTCGCTCAGAGATTAATTGTAGGTTCCCATGTTGAGGTACCGCTGTTGGCGGTGCTCCCGCAATTTCTCTGGCTTCCATGTCACGAGCTCGTTGAGATCAGCGACAATCTGACTCTTAATCGCCTGCGCCGTCATATCGAGATCGCGGTGCGCGCCACCTTTCGGTTCTTTAATAACAGTATCAACAACACCCAGCTTCAATGCGTAAGACGCGGTTAACTTCAGTGCCTTCGCCGCTTCGGGCGCACGCCCCGCGTCTTTCATCAAAATCGATGCGCAACCTTCTGGCGTGATCACGGAATAAACGGAGTGCTCAAGCATATGCACTTTATTCGCCACGGCGATCGCAAGCGCGCCACCGCTTCCACCCTCACCGAGAACAATCGTGACGATGGGCACTTTCAAGCGCGACATCACCATAATGTTTTTCGCGATCGCTTCAGATTGACCGCGCTCTTCCGCGCCTACACCCGGATACGCTCCCGGAGTATCAACGAGAGTAACAATGGGAAGGTGAAAACGTTCAGCCATCGACATGATGCGAAGTGCTTTACGGTAGCCTTCTGGGCGGGACATACCGAAGTTGCGCAAAATATTTTCTTTTGTGGAGCGACCTTTTTGATGTCCCATGATGGCGACAGACATTCCATTCAATCGCGCCACACCTGTTACAAGTGATTGGTCGTCGAGAAAGTTTCGGTCACCATGAAGTTCGATGAAGGAGTCACAGATTTTATTAATCACGTCGAGCGTGGTGGGACGCTTGGGATGACGTGACAACTGACACTCTTCGTGGGGCGTTAGATTGGTAAACAACTCATCACGCAACTTTTTGGCTTTCGCCTCAAGATCCATAATTTCGTCGTCTAGATTAATAGCTTGGCTAGCAGCGAGTCGCTTAAGTTCTGCGATTTTCATCTCCAGATCCGCGATCGGCTTCTCAAGCGGTATATAATCCATTAAACTATCCCCAAGTGGTTATTTTCTAAGGCGTTAACGTGTTATTCATGCGCCGGCCTAAAGTGTCAACGGAAAATAGCCCCGGTGAACTCCCTGATCAGCGCGAAAAGGTATTACCTGAGGTCGAGTAGCCAAGCAATCGAATTTCGGGTAATAAGTTGGCAATATTAAAGAGCTTTGATAAAATAAAAGAGTGATAAAGACATGCAAAGGGGAGTTCAATGGTCAAGTCTGAGTTAATCGAGTGCCTCGCTGAACGAGCCGATATCACCCTCGCAAAAGCAGAAGAGGTCGTTGATCTATTTTTCAACGCCGTCATTGAAACACTTTGCCAAGGTGATCGCGTAGAAATCCGGGGATTTGGCGCGTTTACCGTTCGTGAATATAAGTCTTATAAAGGTCGCAACCCTAAAACAGGTGACAAAATCACCGTTCCACCGAAGCGGTTGCCCTTCTGGAAAACCGGACAAGAGTTAAAGCAGCGCGTGGATTCTGCGTTCCTTGCGCAGCAACAAGGCCGCCGCTAACTTTTTTAGGTTAGGCTGCTAACCTCCGGTCTTCTTTATCACTTCGAAAAGATCCCGCTTCATCGGAGGCGGGATTTTTTATTTGGATCCTTCGCTGCGCTCAGGATGACGACTGCTTCCACCATCATCCTGAGCGTAGCCGCCGCCACCATCATCCTGAGCGTAGCCGCCGCCACCATCATCCTGAGCGCAGCCGCCGCCACCATCATCCTGAGCGTAGCCGCCGCCGCCGCCGCCACCGTCCTGAGCGCAGCCGCCGCCACCATCATCCTGAGCGCAGCCACCGCCACCGTCATCCTGAGCGCAGCCGCCGCCGCCGTCATCCTGAGCGCAGCCGCCGCCGCCGTCATCCTGAGCGCAGCCGCCGCCGC
>CAYOJQ010000009.1:0-1902 GCA_964404325.1 uncultured Oligoflexales bacterium | reverse complement strand
CCGTCATCCTGAGCGCAGCCGCCGCCGCCGTCATCCTGAGCGCAGCCGCCGCCGCCGTCATCCTGAGCGCAGCGAAGGACCTTGACACAACAGTAAAAAAACACAATTTAGTGAGGTCCATTATAAGTCGATTGTGAGGAGTTTGGCGCATCATGCCGATCTACGAATACCGCTGTGACGCTTGTTCCGAAGTATCTGAGTTTTGGATGAAAATTTCGGATCCCACTCCAGAGGAGTGCCCGAAGTGCCACAAAGGCCCCATGCAGAAAAAAGTTTCGCAATCCGCTTTTGTTCTCAATGGCGGCGGCTGGTATGCTGAGGGATACTCATCTTCGAAGAAGAGTGACAGCTCCGGATCCTCAAGCAACGAATAACGATCATGAGGGTGAAATATGGACGTTTTTGATAGCCCCTTCTTAACGATCCTTCTCATCCTCCTCTCCCTCATCAGTTTTGTGCTGACCTGGTCAGGAATCAAATCCCGCAATTTACCTTGGGCTCTCTACGGCATCGGCGCTGGTGTTCCTGCGATGGGCCTTCGCCACGTCGGCTATTGGGTTGTCGGCGGATTGTTTGTCGGGTTAGGGCGTTGGGTTTCACGGCGGTATTAGGATTTGAATCCGATGTCGCTGGACAAGGCTCCCATAAATTCACAAATTTGAGTTACCTCCTAAACGCCACATTCGAAGGGCTTTCTTTTTATATATGCCTAACATATATATTTGGAGAGCTTTATGCCGATTATCATTCGCTCCAAGTACGGCGCGACCTTCGGTATCTACACCAAAGAGAGCGGCCATAATTCGCCGCATGTGACGGTTAAGTGGTCGGGGAAAGAACTCATACTATTTTTCGATGGCAGAGCTCCAGTCTCTCGCGACCATTGGAGCCCGCGAGAAATGCGGATCATATTGAATGCGTTTCACGAAAATCAGGAAGAATTATTTAACGCATGGGAGGAAATCCATGGCCAAGAATAAAAATAAAGAGCTGCCGGACGACGCTTTCTCTCCAGAGAATGTGAAGGTCCGTATTTCCATTTTTTTAGATGGCGATGTTCTGGTGAAGGCCAAAGAGCGCGCGAAGGCTGAAGGCTCCAAGTATCAAACTTACATCAATCAGCTTTTACGACAGGTTCTCATTGATGAAAACTCGGAACAATCGATGCTGCTTTACCTAAAGGGTTTAGCGATTCTCAAGGACCAGGTTGAGAAACACAAGAAAGACACAAAAAGAAAAAAAGGCGCCTAACGACCCATGTCATTCGGTTAGCGTCATAGCCTTGTTCGCCGAAGTTTCCAGAGCCAAAGAAAACAAAGAGGTCGCGTTCCCCAAGAAGGGACGCGGCCTTTGTTAATTTTTTTTACTGCGCGATTTTCTATTGACAGGATTTTGAGCGAAAATGTTTGAGTCGTCTGGATATACGTTAAATTCCACGCCAAAGTCACTTATTTGGCCAGCGGCATTCCGCGTTTTCTTCTACCGCAAAAAATCCGCATTTCTCCAAAAAGATCGCAACAAAGCACCAATGCGTCAGCCGAAAAAACAGGGTGTATAACTCCGTCATCACGTTGATGCTGGAGGATTCTATGATGACGGATAACGAAATTCTTTCTCGTCTCGCAGCTCTTTCTAAAAACCAAGCGGAAGCGGAGTGTGAGATCATTGCGTATCTGGTGGCGGTGAATCAGCGCAGCCTTCACTTAAAGAAAGCCTATCGATCCCTATTTGAGTTTATCTTTAAGTTTCTCAAGTGTTCCGAAGCAACAGCTTCACGCCGTGTTGCGGTGACACGCATCGCCAGTAGATTCCCCGATGTTCTCGAAATGCTCCGCACGCAGCAAGTGACACTGACATCCCTCGCTTTAATCGCCCCACACCTCACACATGAAAATCAAGAAT
>CAYOJQ010000008.1:0-100506 GCA_964404325.1 uncultured Oligoflexales bacterium | reverse complement strand
TGGATTGCTTTACCTTCGATCAACACTGGTTCAAACGCTTGGATACCAAGACGGTGAAGTGTTGGTGCGCGGTTCAAAAGAATCGGATGTTCTTTGGTTACTTCTTCGAGGATGTCCCAAACTTCCGGACGTTCCTTCTCAACAAGTTTCTTCGCACTCTTGATCGTAGAAACGATGCCATGCTCTTCAAGCTTGTTGTAGATAAACGGTTTAAACAACTCGATCGCCATTTTCTTTGGCAAACCGCATTGGTGCAATTTCAGCTGCGGACCAACAACGATTACAGAACGACCAGAGTAGTCAACACGCTTACCAAGAAGGTTTTGACGGAAACGGCCTTGCTTACCCTTGAGCATGTCTGAGAGTGAGCGAAGAGCGCGCTTGTTTGGACCTGTAAAGACTTTACCGCGACGGCCGTTGTCGAACAACGCATCCACCGCTTCTTGAAGCATGCGCTTCTCGTTACGGATGATAATTTCTGGCGCGTTGAGTTCGATCAAGCGCAAGAGACGGTTGTTACGGTTGATGACGCGACGATAAAGATCGTTCAAGTCGGAAGTCGCGAAGCGACCGCCGTCAAGTGGTACCAATGGACGGAGGTCCGGTGGCAACACTGGGATTACCGTGAGCATCATCCACTCTGGCTTAGAGTCAGAGTTGTTGAATGCTTCAACGATTTTCAAACGCTTCTGAATTTTCTTACGACCCGCTTCAGATGTTGTTTCCAACAACTCTTTGCGAAGATCGTCAGCCAAATCTTCGATACGAAGATTTGTCAAAAGCTCTTGAATCGCTTCGGCACCGACGCCAACACGGAACGCGCCGTTGCCGTGTTCTTGAAGAAGGCTATCATACTCTTCTTCGCTGATAACTTGACCAACCGCCAAGCCTGTCGCGTCCGCGTTACCCGGATCAAGAACAACGTAAGATTCGCTGTAAAGGATGCGTTCAACATCCTTTAGAGGGATATCCAAAATCGTACCGATACGAGAAGGCAACGACTTCAAGAACCAAATGTGTGCTACGGGAGTCGCCAAGTTGATGTGACCAAGACGCTCACGACGCACTTTAGAGTGAATAACTTCCACGCCGCACTTGTCACACACGATGCCGCGGTGCTTCATGCGCTTGTACTTACCGCAGATACATTCGAAGTCACGAACTGGTCCGAAGATCTTCGCACAGAAGAGACCATCACGCTCAGGCTTGAACGTACGATAGTTAATGGTCTCAGGCTTCTTCACCTCACCGAAAGACCAGCTACGGATCTTTTCTGGTGAAGCGAGAGAAATCTTAATCGCGCTGAAGCTCAAAGGATCAGTCGGCTTATCGAAAAAGTTCAATAAATCGTTCAAAGGAGACTCCTCGCTTTGCTAGTGTTTCTGCCAAACTCAGGCTATTCCTAGTTGCTCAAACCTTCGACACCCATTTCTTGATCGTCTTTGATCAAGTTGACGTCTAAGCCCAAGCTCTGAAGTTCTTTTACAAGAACGTTAAAGCTCTCTGGCAGACCTGGCATCATGTGGTTTTGGCCCTTAACGATTGATTCGTACATGCGTGTACGACCCAAAACGTCGTCAGACTTCACAGTCAAGAATTCCTGCAAGGTGTTGGCTGCACCGTATGCTTCCATCGCCCACACTTCCATCTCACCAAGACGCTGACCACCGAACTGCGCTTTACCGCCGAGAGGCTGCTGTGTCACGAGAGAGTAAGGACCAATTGAACGGGCGTGGATTTTTTCGTCAACCAAATGGTGCAACTTCAATACGTACATCACACCAACAGTTACGCGTTTATCGAACTTGTTACCTGTACGGCCGTCGAAGAGATCACACTGACCATCTTCACCTAGACCGGCAAGGTTCAAGTAACGACGGATATCTTCTTCCAATGCGCCGTCAAACACAGGGTTCGCTAAGTGAACACCTTCTTTGTATTTGCGGACGAATGTTTTGATATCTTCGTCAGAACCGGACTTCGCGAATTTGCGGATTTCTTCTGAATCCCAAATGTTGCTGATGAGTTCTTCGACTTTCGCGCGGTTGTATTCTTGCTCAACCATCGCGTTAAGGCGTTCACCGATGCCTTTTGCCGCCCAACCCAAGTGAGTTTCAAGAACCTGTCCAACGTTCATACGAGATGGAACGCCGAGTGGGTTCAACACGATATCAACGGGACGTCCGTCAGCAAGGAATGGCATGTCTTCTTCTGGAAGAATACGTGACACAACACCCTTGTTACCGTGGCGACCGGCCATCTTGTCACCGACCTGAAGCTTACGCTTGATCGCGACATAGACCTTAACCATCTTGATCACGCCTGGAGGCAACTCGTCGCCTTTAGCAACTTTCTTGATTTGCTCTTCCGTCATGTAACGGATCAGGTTGATCTTCTCGCGCAGGTTCTCAACGATCTTATTGAGAAGCTTATTCTTCTCTGCGTCTTTAACAGAGAGATGTTCCCAGTAGATGTAGTCGAGGCCATTCAAGAATTTCTCATCGAGCACTGCGCCTGCCTTCGCAATCGCGCCACCCTCGCGAGACTTAATGTCTGCGGCGAGTGTTTCTTTCGCAGCAATGTTTGCGATTTTACGCGCAGCGGAATCCTTGATGATCGCAATGCGATCGGATTCGTCTTTGCGTAAGCGCGTAACTTCTTGCTGCTCGATTTGGAGCGAGCGCGCGTCTTTCACAGCGCCTTCACGAGCGTAAACTTTCGCGCCGATAACTGTACCAACAACACCTGGTGGTACACGCAATGATGTATCGCGAACGTCGCCAGCTTTTTCACCGAAGATCGCACGAAGAAGTTTTTCTTCAGGCGTTAACTGTGTTTCACCTTTTGGCGTAATCTTACCAACGAGAAGATCGTTTGGTTTCACTTCAGCGCCGATGCGGATGATACCCGCTTCGTCCAAGTTACCAAGTGCGTCTTCACCCACGTTTGGAATGTCGCCTGTGATCTCTTCTTGACCCAATTTGGTGTCACGAGAAATACACTCGAATTCTTGGATGTGGATACTGGTGTAAAGATCTTCTTTAACCACGCGCTCAGAGATCAAGATGGAGTCTTCGAAGTTGTAGCCAGACCATGGCATGAACGCGACGACTACGTTTTGACCCAATGCGAGCTCACCCATTTCGGTTGCGAAACCGTCAGCGATGATATCGCCTTTCTTCACGCGCTCGCCTTTGCGGGCGATCGGTTTTTGGTTGATACAAGTATCAACGTTAGAGCGCTTGTATTTCTCAAGCTTGTAGATATCTACCTCGGCACCTACGTCGGTGACGTCACCTTCAGTACCTTCGCTCTTCACAACGATACGTTCCGCATCAACAGACACAACAACACCGTCACGCTTCGCAACAACGGTAGCACCGGAGTCACCCGCGACAACGCGTTCCATGCCTGTACCAACCAATGGCGCGCGAGTCTTCATCAGCGGCACCGCTTGGCGCTGCATGTTTGAACCCATCAAAGCACGGTTGGCGTCGTCATTTTGAAGGAACGGAATCAAGGATGCCGCAACAGAAACGAGCTGCGACGTTGATACGTCCATCAAGTCAGCTTCATCAGCGCGAACGATTTCGTTTTCACCCGCACGACGTGCGTAAACGAGTTCGTCGTCAGCTTGAAGCTTCTGAGTTTGAGCGATAACGTGATCTTGATGCTCTTCAGCCGCTGAATAGTAGCGAACTGCTTTCGCACGATCTTTCTCGGCGATCTTCTTGTATGGCGTCTCAATGAAGCCATACTCGTTCACCTTCGCGTATGTCGCCAAAGATGACATCAAACCGATGTTCGGACCTTCTGGAGTCTCGATCGGACAAATACGACCGTAGTGAGTTGGGTGAACGTCGCGAACTTCGAAGCCTGCGCGTTCGCGGCTCAAACCACCAGGTCCCAACGCAGAGAGACGACGCTTATGCGTTACTTCTGACAATGGGTTTGTCTGATCCATAAACTGACTGAGCTGTGAGCTACCGAAGAATTCTTTAACAACAGCACTTGCTGGCTTGTTGTTGATGAAGTCATGCGGAAGAAGAGTCTCAACATCACCCAATTGCAAACGTTCGCGAATAGCGCGCTCAATACGGAGCAAGCCAATGCGGTATTGGTTTTCCAACAACTCACCAACAGCGCGAACGCGGCGGTTACCGAGGTTATCGATATCGTCGATTGCACCTTTGTCGTTCTTCAAGCCGAGGAGATAATCAACTGTGCGGAGAATATCTTCCTTCGTCAGAGTGCGAGTTTCTACAGGAAGATCGAGGCTCAACTTTTCGTTAAGCTTCATACGACCTACAGCACTCAAATCATAACGATCTGGGTTGAAGAACAAGTTGTCGAAAAGCGCCGTAGCCGGCTCGATCGTTGGGGGATCACCGGGACGCATGCGTTTATAGATTTCGAGGATCGCCTCATCTTTTCCTTCAATTTTGTCGGAAACCAACGTGTTGCGGAAAGAGGCATCCGCGTTAACGCCGTCGATGAAGAGAATTTTGAACTCGGAGATGCCAGCCTTGATGATGGCATTCATGTGTTCTTTCTCAATTTCTGTATTGAGAGGAACAACAACTTCGCCCTTCTTGTCTTTGAGGCCTTCAGCTGTGATCTTACCGATCAATTCAGCCTGCTCCATCGCAACCCATTCGATTTTCGCTTGTTCCATCTGACGGATGGCGCCAACGGAAATACGACGGCCTTTTTTAACAAGAACTTTTCCAGTTGCTGGATCAATCAAGTCTGTAAGAGCCCGCTGACCACGAAGAATGTCGTAGTTCAACTTCTTCTCAAACTTGCCTTCTTTAATGCGGATTGTTTCTTTCTGATAGAAACGATCAAGAAGTTCTGCATCAGAAAAGCCAAGAGCTTTGAGCAGAATTGTCGCGTGCATTTTACGACGTCGGTCGATGCGGACATACAAAATGTCTTTCGCGTCGAATTCAAAATCCAACCAGCTACCGCGATAAGGAATGATACGCGCTGTATAGAGGAGTTTGCCTGACGCGCTATTTTTTCCTTTGTCGTGGTCAAAGAATACACCGGATGAACGGTGAAGCTGAGACACAACAACGCGCTCTGTACCGTTGATGATGAAAGTACCATCTTCGGTCATGAGTGGGATTTCGCCGAAATAGACTTCTTGTTCCTTAACGTCGCGAATGCTCTTGACGCCGGAATCTTTGTCAACGTCCCAAACAACCAAACGAATGACAACTTTAAGAGGAGCCGCAAAGCTCATGCCTCGTTGACGACATTCATCGACAGTGTATTTGGGTTCTTCAAAAGCGTAGCTTACAAATTCAACAGAAGCAGTATCTGAAAAGTCTGTAATGGGGAAAACTGACCGAAACACAGATTCCAAGCCAACGTTTTTGCGCTTGCTTGGTTCGATTTCAGCCTGAAGGAATTGTCCGTAGCTGCTCTTTTGTAGTTCGATCAAATAGGGAATTTCAATCGCTGGTGGTAGCTTCTCAAATTTTTTGCGGGGACGCGTAAAACTCGAAGCGAGGGAGGTCATATAGCTCTCCTATCGAGGATTCCGTTAGGTCTTTCGAGTACGGCAACTACCGATACCCGTTTTGCTAGATTAAAAAAAAGCACAGCGTCGCCCTTACGGGCAACACTTCTTTGTTCTGTTAGAATTTATTCCGTGAGAACAATTTAAACTCCCTAAAGGAAAGACTCAGAGGAATAACCTCTAAGACTTTCAATTAGGGAGTTAGGAATTACTTAAGCTCTACCTTAGCGCCTGCTTCTTCAAGAGCTTTCTTCATCTTCATGGCTTCTTCCTTGGGAACACCAGCTTTGACTTCCTTTGGAGCGCCTTCGACGAGGTCTTTAGCTTCTTTCAAGCCGAGGCCTGTAAAGGTACGAATTTCCTTGATAACGTTGATTTTCTTGTCACCAGCGTTAGCCAAGAATACTGTGAATTCGTCTTTTTCTTCAGCGGCTGCCGCAGCACCGCCAGCAGCAGGCATTACGCCAGCCATCATAACTGGAGCGGAAGCGCTTACGCCGAACTTATCTTCAAGCTCTTTTACCAACTCAGCTGCTTGAAGAAGAGTCAAATTCTCGAGAAACTCAACAACCTGTTCTTTAGTGACCGTAGACATTCTAATGATCCTCCCTAAACTTTCGTCCCTTTCACCAGCTAGTCTGGTGGAAAGATGTAGATTTGTTATTTACGCGGTTTTCTTGTCTTTAATACCATTAAGCACAGTCAATAATTGGCGGTGAACACCCGTCATGACGCCCAACAATCCACGGTGTGGAGATACAAGTGATCCCACCAACTTGGAGAGTAGAACTTCCTTACTGGGAAGGTCTGCCAACGCCTTCAGCTGACTCACGGAATAGTTCACTTCTTCCATGAAACCGGCTGTTACCTTGAGATTCGGATGCTCTTTTTCGAATTCGAGCATGGTCTTCGTTGCTTGGGCTGCGTCACCATAGGCGCAAACCAAACCAATTGGACCTTTAAGATTGGCATTAATAACGTTCATCGCTGGCACATCGCTCTCGATGGCTTTTTTCGCGATTCGGTTTTTAATGATGTTGAAGGTTGCGTTTGCTTTGCGCAATTCGCGACGCAGAGCAGTCATTTCTTCAACGGTCAATCCACGATATTCCGCTACGATAACTGCATTCGCCTTTTTGAAAGACTCTGCCGCGGATTCTCTTAACTTCGCTTTACCTTGACGATCCATCTGTTTCAGCCTCCGTCCGCTTACATCTTAAATGGCGTTGTATCGACGCGAACACCTGGGCCCTGAGTGGAAGCAATCGCCATTTTCTTAAGGTATGTACCTTTTGCAGTAGATGGCTTCGCCTTAACAAGAGCGTCAACAAGCGTGTTGAAGTTCTCTTCCAATTGCTTTTCAGAGAATTTAACGCGACCGATAGAGGTGTGAACGATACCTGCTTTGTCTACGCGGTATTCCGCACGACCAGCTTGCAATTCGCTAACAGCTTTTGTTACGTCGAAAGTAACTGTTCCCAACTTAGGGTTTGGCATTAAGCCGCGAGGACCGAGAACTTTACCAAGTTTACCAACAACACCCATCATGTCGGGGGTCGCGATAACTTGATCAAATTCCAGCCAGCCGCCTTGAATCTTAGCAGCGAGATCATCACCACCAACACCAGCTAAACCGAGTTTGGAAGCTTCTGTTGCTTTTTCGCCTTTGGCGAAAACAACGATGCGCACGGATTTACCGAGGCCATTAGGAAGGAGAACGGCGCCACGGATGTTTTGATCAGCATGACGCGGATCCACACCCAAGTTGATGGATACATCAACCGACTCGTCCATTTTTGAGAATGCGCAGCTTTTAACAAGCTGCATCGCTTCAGTCACTGAGTAGAGCTTATTACGATCTACTTTGGCCAGCGCCGCGCGATATTTCTTACCACGTTTCGCCATAATTCATATTCTCCGTAGTGCGATCGAACCCCAGGAGGGATTCTCCTACTATGTTGTTACGGACCTCGGAGTTACTTAACTTCGAGACCCATGCTGCGAGCGGAACCAGCGATAATCTTCATGGCAGCCTCTTCATCATATGCGTTGAGGTCAGCCATTTTTGTTTTCGCAATTTCACGGACCTGCGCTTCAGTTACAGAACCTGCGACAACAGAACCAGGCTTTTGTGATCCACTTTCAAGCTTTGCTGCTTTCTTCAAAAGGTCAGAAGCAGGGGGGCTCTTAGTGATGAAGCTGAATGATTTATCTGCATAAACGGTGATAACCGTTGGCAAAATTGATCCAACCTGCTTTTGCGTCTTCGCGTTGAATTCTTTACAGAATCCCATGATGTTAACGCCGCGCTGACCTAATGCAGGGCCAATCGGAGGAGCAGGGTTCGCCTTTCCAGCCGGAATTTGCAGCTTTACGTATCCGACAATCTTCTTAGCCACTTTAAGTAAGCTCCTATCCAACAAACTTAAGGTATGTATAACTAGAGTTGGAAAACGGGGTTTATGTCAGCCGAAAAATATAGTCAAGCACTTTATGGGCTGACCGACCCCACAACTCATTTTTTAGATAACTTCGATTTGACGGTATTCCAGCTCAACTGGAGTTTCGCGCCCAAAGATACTTACAAGCACACGAACTTTTGCCTTTTCGGGCTTCACTTCATCAATGACACCGTCAAAGTTACTAAAAGGACCATCGATAACTTTAACAGCGTCACCCTTGCGGTAGCTCACTTCCGCGACAACTTCCTGCTTCTCAGGCACTTGGTCTGGAGCAATCATCGCCAAAACTTCGTGATCGGGAAGGGGCTTGGGGCGTTTCGCGTTGCCGACAAATCCGGTGATTTTCGGCGTATCTTTCACCAGGTGCATGGTTGAATCATCAAGAATCATCTGCACAATGATGTATCCAGGAAAAGAAGTCTTAGAGACCTTCTTTTTCTTTCCTGTCTTAGTCGTATTTTCTTTAACCGTTTTTGGAATATGAATGTCACCAAGCTTATCTTGCAGACCGCCAAGCTTAGCGCGCTCCAACAAACCGGATTTTGCTTTTTCTTCAAAACCTGAATACGTGTGAACCACGTACCATTTCTTTTCGTTATCCATGATTGTTCCTTTTAAGGAAGACAACGTGAGTGGGCTTAGGCCATCAACAACTTAAGGACTTGCGCCCAAATAAGATCAAATACAGCCAAAATCGCCGCGAAAATTCCTACCACGATACACACTACAATTGTCATGCGGCGGGTATCGATGAAACTTGGCCAGGTCACCTTACGCAACTCGCCAATAGAGGCTAAGAAAAACTCGTTTCGTTCTTTATTAGCCGCGAGAACCCAGGTCCCCAAACCACCAACAATGATACAAGCGATGATGCTAGCTGTTGGATACCAATCGAACCGCTCAACCCAACCAGTGTGGACACCAATCGTTTCCATTGCGCGGGACGTAGTGTAAGCAAGGATTAAAGCGAAAACCAAATAAGAGATCTTTAACCAGGTTGCATCGTCTTTTGACATGAACGCCTCGAAAGGACAGCTGTGGAAAACGAGCAGGCGAGGAGGGATTCGAACCCACAACCCGCGGATTTGGAATCCGCTGCTCTACCGTTGGAGCTACTCGCCTATAGAATTTCTTTGGAGTTAAAACAGGTGGCCCACTTAGAAAAGCGAACCACCTGCGGCTAGTGCAACTTACGGAAATTACTTAATGATTTCAGCAACAACGCCAGCGCCGACAGTTCTGCCGCCTTCGCGGATCGCGAAGCGCAATTCTTTGTCCATCGCAATTGGCTGGATCAAAGTTACGTCGAAAGAAATGTTGTCACCTGGCATAACCATTTCAACATTTTCTGGCAATTTGATGTCGCCAGTTACGTCCGTTGTACGGAAGTAGAACTGTGGACGGTAACCTTTGAAGAACGGAGTATGACGGCCGCCTTCTTCTTTGGTCAATACGTATACAGAAGCTTTGAACTGGGTGTGTGGCGTAACAGAACCTGGCTTCGCGAGAACTTGACCGCGAACAACCTCTTCGCGCTTTGTACCGCGGAGAAGAACACCAACGTTATCACCAGCGCGACCTTCGTCGAGCAACTTGCGGAACATCTCAACGCCCGTGCAAGTTGTCTTAGTCGTTGGGTTGATACCAACAATTTCGAGTTCGTCACCGACTTTAACGATACCGCGCTCGATACGGCCAGTTACTACTGTACCGCGACCAGAGATAGAGAATACGTCTTCAACTGGCATCAAGAAAGGCTTGTCGATTTGACGCTCTGGCAACGGAATGTATTTGTCCGCTGTCGAGATCAATTCAACAACTTTTTTCGCCCAAGGATCATCAGCACTGGTTGACTCAAGAGCCTTGAGAGCTGAGCCGCGGATGATTGGGGTGTTGTCACCAGGGAATTGGTAAGTATTGAGAAGTTCGCGAACTTCCATTTCAACGAGGTCAAGCAACTCTTCGTCGTCAACCATGTCGCACTTGTTCATGAACACGACGATGTAAGGAACGCCTACCTGACGAGCAAGAAGGATGTGCTCGCGAGTTTGTGGCATCGGGCCGTCAGCCGCGCTTACAACAAGAATCGCGCCGTCCATCTGGGCAGCACCAGTGATCATGTTCTTCACGTAGTCGGCGTGACCTGGGCAGTCAACGTGCGCATAGTGACGCTCATCAGACGTATATTCAACGTGTGAAGTGTTGATTGTGATACCGCGCGCTTTTTCTTCCGGAGCTTTATCGATTTCATCGAAAGCCATCGCCTTACTGCCAGTTTTCATAGACATCACTTTCGTGATGGCTGCAGTAAGAGTTGTTTTGCCGTGGTCAACGTGGCCGATCGTACCGACGTTCACGTGAGGCTTCGTTCTGTCAAACTTTTCTTTTGCCATTTTTTTCTCCCACCAACGACAAAAAGATAATGAAAAAAACTTTTAGTTAAATATTTCGGTACTAGCAGACTGAGTGGGTTAACACATTAGTCAGGTACTTGAAAGACAAATTAAACACAGCACCGGAAGATTCCGGTGGAGCCCAAGATGGGATTTGAACCCACGACCTCGTCCTTACCAAGGACGTGCTCTACCCCTGAGCTACCTGGGCGCTTTGCGGTCAACAGCCCGCTGGGAAAAAGTGGAGCGGGAAACGGGATTCGAACCCGCGACCCTTAGCTTGGAAGGCTAATGCTCTAGCCAGCTGAGCTACTCCCGCTTACTTTTTTAACCAAACCAACCAAAGCATGGTGGAGGAAGATGGATTCGAACCATCGTAGGCTGAGCCAGCGGATTTACAGTCCGCCCCCTTTAGCCACTCGGGCATTCCTCCAGGGCATTCTTCTTGGTTCGAGAGCTGGTGATGGGACTCGAACCCGCAACCTGCTGATTACAAATCAGCTGCTCTACCAATTGAGCTACACCAGCACCGGTATATCTCCGACCGTTTAATTATTAACGGATCGTGAATAGTTGCTGTTGATACACTGATGCCTAGTTCAGTGTCAAGGGAAAGAGCGGAATAAAATGCCTCTATTCAGGGACTTTGCGCTGTTTCGAGAATTCATGAATGGCGATGCCCGCCGCGACGGAAACATTGAGGGAGTCAAGAAGAGGTTTTGCAGGCCCGAGTCGCACGACACGGTCGCATTTTTCTGCGATTTTTTCGCTCATGCCTTTGTCTTCTGAGCCTAGAACGAGAACTGTTTTATCGTAAAATCCCGCGACTTCGTCGATGCTTTCACCGTTCATCGCGGTGCCAATCACCCAGTAACCTTGCTCTTTTAATTTTTCGAGCGCGCGCCCCAAGTTCACGACCTGCGTCACTTCGATTAAAGCAAAGCCACCTTGAGCCGTATTAAGAGCCGCTTCCGTCACAGCCGCCTGCCGCCGCTCGGGAATCACCACGCCGCGAACGCCGAAGAAGGCTGCGCTGCGAATAATAGCGCCTAAATTACGTGGATCGGTGATGTGATCGAGAGCGAGAATAAGAGAGCCCGGCTTCTTTTCCAGACCGTGCATGAATGCTTCTTCGTCCAGAAGCGTCGCCGCGATCTGCGCGCGCACAGGGCTATCTTTAAAGTCGTCAGAAGGAGATGCTTTGCGCAGTAATTTCTCTGAAAGTCCAAAAGAATGCAGCGCGGACAGAACTTTGTCTCGCCAGTTATCTTTGCATTCGATGGCTTTAATGGCGGAGGGCTTATGCCGCATGTACTCCTGAATGGCCGACCAACTGTAGACAAATGTTTGTTCTGATGGAGAACGGCCAAAGGACTGCGGCTTTTTCATGACCTAAAATTACCCGTTTATAAAGTTCTTGCGAATTTCGCGCGCCTTATCTGGAGTCAGATAATCGGAGGTCACCTGTAGCAGAAATTGAATCAGGCTTTCCAGTGAAGAAAGCACGCGCCGACGCTGAGACTCACCTTCTCGGCATTTAACGTAAAGACCTTGTAGGCACTCTCGTGAAATTTCTCCCTGGTCCGTGAGGAAAATCGTCGGTTGAAAACCCCCACCCGTTCGCGCGTTAAACACCTGAAGCTCTTTAAACGGCATTATTTGCTTTTCGGCGATAAAACCTTCGCGAGCCAATCGCAGTAAGTTTTCATAGCGACTCACATGCAAACGAAGCTCATCATTTGTCGCCACGGCGCCAATGTTATTTTCCGTCAGAGTATCAATGCTGCAGATGTCGCGACTCACTAGGTGATAGAGACCTGCTAGCGTATTCACATCAACAAGTTTTGATTGCTGCAGAAGATCACCGAGTCGCGGATAGGAGCGAGCCATGGTGATCAAATCCGCTTCGAAAGTATCGGCACTGGGCTCAATCCAGCCAACCTTCTTATCATTTACCGTGACTTGACTGTTGTCGTTCACGCGACGACGGAAGTCGCGAAACATGGTACCAAACCCGGCGCTCGCTGCTAAAAGCTCAGCAGTACCTTGGTCAAATAACACCGAAGTGGGAGCTGTCGCTCCTTGGCGACTGATTTGAAAAAATACGGAATCCGCGAGAAAGATTGATCGGACGATTTCCAGAACCTGAAGTTTCAGCGCATTCCAGAGATCGAGTGAAGAAAAAATCCTATTGTTCAGCAACACTTTACCGAATCGTGTCCCACGATTAACCTGCACCGCGAAATCAGTCATTTGCTCAAGGCTAATAAGGCCGGCACGAAAGATGACTTCTCCCAGGCGATCATCGATGAGATTTGAGCTGGCAAAAATAAGTTCACCGCGTTGAAAAAAAAGTTTCTTCATACCGCGGCCTGTATCAACGCCCACTGTTCCACTGAATTGGCGATCCACAAGACCCAACAAGGTAGCCGAGAGCGTCTCTGGGTCGGCAACAAGGGCCGCTTGATCAAGTTCACCGAAGAACTGTTGGTTTTTGCGCGGATATAAAAGCCAGCGGTTCCCCAAAAGCGGGGTCAGATCCCAATCCGGAGACTGTGCGTTCGGGAGTGAAGCAAAAGGCCCACCCTCGATACTTAAACCACTTTCGGTTAATCGCACACTTGTCTGGTTGGTCATAAAATCCCCCATTAACCCTTGAGGCGTTTAGGATCGATCTCGTAAGCCTTCAGCTTCTTATGCAGATTGCTGCGCTCAATACCGATGGCTTCAGCCGTTTTTGAAACATTCCATTGATTTTCTTCTAGCTTATCAAGAATGAAGGCTCTCTCAAAATCCTCTTTTGCCTGCTTTAAGGTCGCGGTATCGCGGAAGGAAGTCTTCTGTGGATGACGCCGCCCCTCGACACCGTCACCGATGAGACTTTCAACGTCATTGGCTTCAATAGTCATCTCGGGATGTATGATGCAGATCCGCTCCAACAAGTTGCGCAGCTCACGGACGTTCCCAGGCCAGCTATGCGCGCGAAAAACGCGGCGCGCTGATTCTGTCAGCTGCTTGCGGCTTTCCCCTAACTCACGCGCCATCTGATCTAAAAAGTGCTCCGCCATCAAAATAACATCATCTCCCCGGTCACGCAGAGGGGGTATATGGAAAGGCACAACATTGAGGCGATAAAATAGGTCCTCGCGAAAGTTTCCTTGCGCGATTTCTTCCTTTAGATCCTTGTTCGTGGCGGCGATCACACGCACATCCACTTCGATAGTCTCCGTTCCGCCTACACGTTCAAAATTTTGCTCTTGCAGTATGCGAAGAATCTTGGCCTGCGTCTTAAGAGACATATCGCCAATCTCATCGAGGAATAGCGTGCCCTGATGAGCGCTTTCAAAGCGTCCTTTTTTATTGCCAATCGCGTTAGTGAACGCCCCCTTGGTATGACCAAACAACTCACTCTCGATCAGTTCCTCGGGAATGGCCGCACAATTCATCGCTATAAACGGCTTATTGGCTCGCGGACTTTTACGATGGATATTGCGAGCAACGATTTCCTTACCAGTCCCGTTTTCGCCAGTAATAAGCACCCATGCATTGCGAGGGGAAACCATTTCGATCTGTCTGCGAATGCGGACAATCCCATCCGACTCACCGATAAGCCGGTAGGCTTCTTCCTGAGGTGTGGGTTTTTGTATTTTTCCCTGCTTGATCTCGCGGGCATGCTCGAGCATGGGGAGGATCTTATCCAGAGAAAGGGGCTTCTCTAAAAACTCAAAGGCCCCAAGCTTTGTGGCCTTCACAGCGGTTTCAATTGTGCTGTGCCCGCTCATAATCACCACGGGAACATCGCTATTAATTTCTTTAAGGCGCTGCAGAGTTTCGATGCCATCCATCCCCGTCATCCAAACATCAAGAAATACGATGTCGGTACGAAGTCGCATGAATTGTTGGATTCCATCTTTTCCGTTATGAGCCACCTCAACCTGCCAACCTTCATCCGAAAGCACCCCTCCGAGGGCTTCGCAGATGCTTTTTTCATCATCAATGATAAGCGCGGTGGGCGTTTCATTTTGGAGATGGGATCGATTCATACTTGACCTCTCTCTACGACTGGGGCGGCTCCCGCAACTTTTTCTCCCAGAGGCAATTCAATGATGACAACGGTTCCTTCCGGCTCATTGCTTGCAATGCGGAGATACCCACCATGGTCCGTGACAATTTGGTTTACGATCGCTAGGCCAAGACCCGTTCCCTCCGCCTTCGTGGAGAAATAGGGCTCAACAACCCGCGCACGCAATTTTTCCGGTATGCCAATGCCGTTATCGGCAATCTCCAAACGCACGGTATTGAAGTTTTCTAACAATTGGCTCGAAAAACGAATCTCGCCCTTCGCGTCTTTTTCTCGAATCGCCGCGATCGCATTGGTGATGAGATTGCTAAAAACGCGGTTCATCTGCTCTCTATCCAGCGGAACCAGGGGAACAGAACCCCCTAAACGGCTGGTATCAAAACGAATGGACGGATAGCTCAGGCTGTAAAACTGTGACACTTCCGCGATGATGGCGTTCACATTTTCAGGGCTCGTCTTAACAGCGGGAAGTCGGGAAAATTTAGAAAATTCGTTGACGAGGTCTCGAAGGTTATCCACTTCGTTCACAATCATATCGAGGCTGGATTCGAAAATCTTTCGGTCCTCGCCTTCGAATTTTTCCCCATAACGACGCAAAAGACGTTGTGCATTCAACTTGATCGGCGTGATGGGATTTTTGATTTCATGAGCAATGCGTCTAGCGACTTCGCGCCAAGCAGCCACCCGCTGCGCTTTCACCTGTTCGCTGGCATCATCAAAAACGATGACAATACCGCGGTCCTCTTGATTTTCATCGTGGATGGGTGTCGCGGAGGCCATCAGAGTTAATGAACTGTTGGCGTGACTAATTTCCACTTGGCCGTTGAAAGAAGATTTCTCCGCCATTTCATCGGCAATGGGCAACCAAAATTCACGATAAAGCGTTTCTCCAAACGCACGCTGAATGGATGCGCCGATCACCTGGTCCGCGGCGAGAGAAAGAAGCCTTTCCGCGGCATGATTGAACGAGGTGATATGACCGTTCTGATCGATCGAGATAACTCCCGCATGAATGTGCCTAAGGACAACCTCCATATAGCGACGCCTGCGGTCCAATTCCTCGTTACTCTGCTCCAACTGCAAAGTAAAAGTTTGTACTTTTTCCTGGTTGCTTTTGAGGTCTTTAATCATGCGGTTAAAAGCTTGAATCAACTGCCCCGTCTCGTCGTCGGTACGCGCTTTTAAGGCGATATCATAGTTACCAAGCGCCACTTCGCGCGTCGCTTCCGCCAAGCTTTGGATGGGACCGACAAGGCCCTTGGCAACATAGAAACCCAACCACGTGGCGGAGAATACGATGATCAGCACCATAAGGATGAGCAGAATGGTGTAGCTCATTCGAATCAACTGAGCACCGGGGCGCAAGTTGGCAAACTCGCTTAAGATGGCCTCGACGCTTTGAATGATTTGCGTCTCAAACTTTTCTTCTGTAACAACCACTCCCACCAAACGATCGTGTCGGCTATCCCAAACAGGCGCGACCCCCTTTACGACGTCCTTGCCATTCTCAACTTCCACGGCCCCTCGCGAAGTCATTCCTGGGTTACGACGAAACCGATCAATGGCATTCAACACAAACAAATTGTCGGCGGTTGTTTCCACTCGCTTGTCATGACTACCGCTTTTCCACACCAAACGTCCGGATGCATCGTAAAGCATCACGCCATCGAGACGATATTCGCCGTCGAATCCTTCGAGACGAGCGGGGCTAAGCACCGTCGCGTCACTATTTTTGAGAGGCTTTACGTGCTGAACTTCGACGCGCTGGAGTGCGATGCGAGCCAAGCTCTCAATCCTGCGTTTATCACGCTTATAAACAAGCGCTCCCGCCTCACGGGTTTTGTGAATGGTGGCTTCCACCTTTGACGAGAACCACGTCTCAAAGCTTTCCGTCAAAAAACGGGTCGACACGTAAAAGAGCAAGGCTGTTGGCGCCAGGGCAAAAAACACCAAAGCCAAAACGAGTTTCGTACGAACGCGGGAACCAATCACACCGCGCCGGCGTTCCAAAACAAGCTTAATGACGTTGCGAAAAATAAGAAAACTTAGAACGAGGATGAGAACCACGTTCAGGTTAATCAAACCGAAATATACGATCGTCGAAATAAAGTCGGGATGTTGTGAGAGCCTCTCACTGAGCTCGAATAAAGTTCCCTCTAGCCGAGAAATCGCCACGAGCGCCAAGGTCACCAAGAGCATCGCCACGACTTCAATCAGCCGCCGCCGCTCCTCCGGTGTGCGCATGGACTTAAAACGAAATCGGACGCCTTCGCGAGCTGAATTCACCTTTCCCTCTTCTCGGGCTATCGTTACAATATGCTCAGCCTTTTTCTCATTTGGCTGAGGGCTAGCTTAACACAATGGGATGGTTTAATCCCGATGAACGTCGATACAGAACTTGTCGAAAAATTCGCCGATGCGCTGCGGGCAAAAGGTAAACTTCCCGCGACCGTGGAATCCTATTGCCGCGATGCAAAAGAATTTTTGTCCTATTTGGAACGTAATCGGCTGCCAAAGTCTCAGGTAGAGCCGCAAACTCTCGTCTCATATCAAGCCCATCTATCCACCGATGGCGAGGATCATGAGAACTCCGTGCGCCGTAAAGTGATTGGTGTCCGACAATTCTTTCGTTTTCTGACGGATACGCGCACGATCCAATCAACACCATTCGACGACGTCCCTATTCCGAGCCGTCTTGAGCAATTACCCCAAGGGTTAGAAGAAAAGCAAATTCTTCGGCTTATGGGCGCCTGTCAGAGCCCAAGCCAACTAAAGGAAAGCCGGGATTCAGCTATTCTTGGGCTTTTAGCCTACGAAGGACTGAAGGCAAACGAACTTATAGAACTTACTTGGGTCGATTTTATTCACGCCGGATCCGAGGGAAGCTTAAGAATTCGCGGTCAAAGAAACCGTAGCATCGTTTTGCAAGCTGAGTCGCTTCAGCGTCTCGCTCTTTATAAGGAGCGTTTCGAGGGCCTTATTCCCGCCGCGAAGAAGGCGGAATGCTCCATGTTTATTGCCTTTAAGGGCAAGGATGGAGCGAGCCTCATGCCCACCATGACGCGCCATGGCTTAAAGTTCATGCTTTATGAACTTGGAGAAAAGACGGGGATTGCTCACTTAAATACCGAACTGCTACGCCACCACGCCGTAAGCTTTCAGTTGGGATTGGGAAGGTCTCCTGAAGAAATCATGCACCATTTTGGACTTCGGCGTATGGGCAACATCGCTAAGCACGCGGCCACATTACCGCGTAAAAAGTCCAGAGGCGCGCATCCATGAAGTCTCCTGAAGAGTGGATGAGACTTTGTTTATCTCTGGCGGAAACAGCGGCGTCGTTCGGAGAAGTTCCGGTGGGGGCCATTCTTGTCTGCCAGGATAGGCTCATCGCGACGGGCTTTAATCTCAGAGAAACCAAACACGATTCGAGCGCTCATGCGGAGCTAATCGCTATTCGCAAAGGCAGCGAAATAATGAATCGCTGGCGGTTAAGCGATTGTGATTTGTATGTGACACTGGAGCCTTGTGTGATGTGTGCGGGCGCTCTCAGTCAAGCGCGCATCCGACATGTATATTTTGGCGCCAGCGACCCCAAAGGCGGCGCCCTCGGTAGCCTCTATCAGATTCATGACGATCAACGCCTTAATCATCGTTTCCCGACAACCAGCGGCATCCTTCACGAAGAATGCGGACAACTTCTGAAGACTTTCTTCAAGGCGCGACGCTAAAAGGAAAGCGGTCTAAGACGTTGTTAGAACCTTCTCCGCATTTGGAACAAGTCCACGACGTAGAACGGCGAGAGACGACGCAACATAACGCGACTGTCGCATCCCATTTAATACACAACTAATCCCTGGAACAGATGCGGGAAGTGCTATGGCGAGAGATGCCAAAGAGGTTTTTTCCCAAGCATCTTTTCGAGCAGCGGAAAATTTCTCAGCAATCGTATCGATGACTGTTTTCTGCTCCCATTGGACGTTTAGCTTTAGAACGGCCAACGTTTGCAACAGCTGCGGCCAATAACGAGCGCGCCATAACGCCCATTGTTCCATCTCTTCTTCCGTCACCAGCCCATCGATCTGCTGAATGAGCTGGCGCGTTTGCGGTCGAATCACTTCATGCTCGATGGCATCAATATCAGCGGGAAGGTATCCCAGCCCTTTTACAAGTTGCAGCTGCTCTCCCCAAGGCCAGATTCCCTTTTCTTTAAGAGTGGGATTCTTAAACTCCGGCACAAGGCGCTCATCATATTCTCTTTCCAACGCCACAAGGGCATCGAGATGCTCAGCCAATGGTGGAGCCGCTGGTATCTCGATATCCACGAGGCGGTACATCCGATTTTTATAAAAGGCGTTCAACGGGCGATTAACGAGCGCGCCGAGATTATATTCTCGCACGAGATCTATGAATCTCCTGCCGCCCTGCTCAACCAGAACAGGTTCTCGCTCGAGAAGGTTCATCGGAAACTGCACCACAGAAAAGTGATGACTGCCGCGATCTTTATTCCGCTGCTCCCCCAGTTCCTCAGCGATGCGCCATAATCTTTCGAGAGAAACGGATTCGTTATGATCCAGAGGCATGGCGAAGGTATTCGAAGAGACTCCGTATGCACCAATGAACCCTTCCGCTACGCACTCTTCCAGCGCGGCGAAAGCCGCCCGCATCCTTTGATAAAAATGATGCCGCAATTCATCGAGCACACTCGAATCCTTGGGCTTATGAGCTAAGAAAAAATACTCCGGGTTATGAAGGAGGTAGACATCAATTTTTGGCAGATTCAAGCGGGCCAGACTTGCCTTTAGCTGCTCCCTGATAAAATCGGGATGGATGCAGTGCCAACAGTCTTCACTGTACTCGACCATATCTGCCCACGGGATTTCTCTTTGGCGGGCGGCAAGCAAGTTACGCCCCTGCACGTAACCAACTTTTGAGACAACAATCACTTCTTCACACACAAACTCGCCAGAAAGACGCAGGCTTTCGATGGTCGTGCCAATGGCTTTTTCACTTTCTCCATCGGTGTAATTTGTAGAGGTATCAATCAAATTACAACCCTGCTGCAGCGCCATACGCAAGGCCTGTGAGTAAGAAGGCGTCTGATCAACGCGATAAGCCCCAAAACCAACTCGAGAACAAACAAGCTGTGTACGCCCCAACTCAACGTAAGCGTCACTTGATAATCCAAGCTCACTTCTCTTACGCAGAGAAAATTCCTTTGTTTGCGCCGGGGTCGCGTTCTTCATATCCTGTCCTCCTTGATTTATCATACCCGGTCTAATCTCCCTGTGGTATGAAAAGGCCCCAAAAACAAGTTGGAGAGTTGGCATGTCTTACGAATTTTATCGACTCGTGCATTTCCTCGGAATTTTTCTCGCTATGTCCGCCATAAGCGGCCAAATCATCGCAGCCATGTTGGGTCAACCCAAACAAAATCCGGCCAAACGCTTTCTCGCCATCGGTCACGGCGTCGGCTTGTTGATCGCTCTTGTGGGTGGCTTTGGACTGCTCGCGAAACTCGGCGTGGGTTTTCCTGGATGGGTTAGCGGAAAAATCGTGATCTGGATTCTATTTGGATTTTGGGGCGCTCTCGCTTTTCGTCAGCAAAAACTGGCGCGCGTCTTATGGCTCGGCATGATTCTGCTCGGCGTGATCGCCGCTTATCTCGCGCGATACAAGCCGTTCTAGCCTTTCGTAAACTCTTTCTTCCACCACTCCTGAATTTCTTTGCAGGGACTGGTGTTAATATCCGCACACATTTTTCCGCCGCCGTGCCGAACATCGGCGGCGGGAGAACGGATAAAGTCGTTGTTCGTGGCACTACCACCGACCGTGGGAGAAGGACTCGCAAGATAACCCCAAGCCTTCTCGTAGGTGTGCTGATGACATTCACCACACGCCTTTAGCAGCGGAGCCACGGTCGTTGTGAAAAACTCCTTCCCACCGGGAGTAGGCTGAAAACAGGTGTAGGATCTAGCACGATCACCCATGTTTTGTTCCTTGCCCCCAACGACCGCACGCACAAAAAGCTCTCGATTCGCTCCATCACATAGGTCTTTTGGAACCTGCCATGTGAAAGCATGATTCCCTTCATGGTTGTCAGCAAATCCAACCTGATCGGCTTTTATTTCACCGATAGAACTTGTGGCGTCGGCGCGCTCAAAAAATCGCACGGTGACAGTTTCTTTGCTCTGACCGGGATTCACTGCCCACCCCACGACCTTACCGTCAGGAGCAACGAGGCCGATATCCCCTATCTTACGACCGGCAACAACCTGCGTTTCTCCTGCCTTTTGGCGCAGGGATTCAGCGCGTGGCTTACACGCGATCACACAGGCTCCCAACAGCATCAGCCAGCGCATGATTCAACCTTCTGAGTTTTCGAGAGAAATCAGTTTAACGCGATCGCGGGGGAACATAGAAGCAAAAAGGCCACGCGAACGTGGCCTTAGAAGTTTCTTAACTAAAGAGCGGTTTCTGTCACCGTGGCTTTGTTGATGGTCACGGTTTCTACAGGACGGTCTTGTCTATCTGTCTCAGAAGCACCAATCTTTTTCACCACAGCGAGGCTTTCCGCATCCGCTGTCTTACCAAAGACGGTGTACTGACGATCAAGACTGGGCAAACGACCCAAGCAAAGGAAGAATTGTGAACCCGCTGAATTTGGATCCTGAGCGCGTGCCATGGAGAGAACACCTTCCTCATGCAGGCGCGGGTTGAACTCAGCCTTTACATTGTATCCTGGACCGCCGGTGCCAGTTCCATGAGGGCAACCACCTTGGATCACAAAGCCTTCAATGATGCGGTGGAAGGTTAGACCATCGTAAAAGCCCGCCTTCGAGAGAGCGATAATATTCTTACAATGGAGAGGAGCCACGTCTGGATAGAGTTCCAGCTTAATCTTTCCCTTGGATGTATCAAATTCAACGTCGTATTTTTTCTTAGAAAAATCGATGTCAGCTTCAATCTCACGGACTTGTTTTTCAACCCCGTCTTTTCCCATGTCAGTTCCTTTTCGTTTGTTGAGGCTATTGCGTCACGTCCGGGCAGTTAAAACAAGGGGTTCGACTACTGTCAACCCCTAATGGCCAACTTGGCATTGGGATTGCTCAATGGGCGGTGAAGTCTTCACTCCACTGAAGACTTTAGACCCTCTTGTTGTTGGAGCTGAAAATGCTGTTGCGGGAATTACTTCAGGAAATTAAGTGGCTTGCGTATCTTCGCCGTGTACGTATGGGAGCAGGGATTTCTCTGCTCGGTCTGTCGATGAGTTTGACAAACGTCGCTCATGCGAACATCACCGGCTCAGACACGCAAAACTTCAACCCCACATTTAGCGGTCATGATTATGTGACTGTGTATTCGTCCCAGACTCTCGGGGCGGGTAACTACAGCCTTGGTCTTTTCGCTAACTATGCGGTCAACACGCTGCCCTACTTTCTTCAAAAGAACAGGCACAACGATACAACCAAGGATTACAACGATGCCGTTACCGGAGCGGATCTAGCCATTGGTTACGGTCTCTTCGATAACTTCGACCTTGGCATCATGCTTCCTTATGTTGTGCATCAACACGTTACTGACAAGAATGACTATCATGGTCAGTTTGCTGAAACGGGCAACACAGAAGTCAGAATCGGCGCGAAACTTCGCCTCTGGCACAACGATTCAACAGGTGTCGCGCTTGTTGGTTCGGTGAACGTTAACCGCATGGAAGACAACCCCTACGTTGGTAAGGGTTCTGGAATCTCTTATAACGGTGAAATGGTCATCGATCATAAGTTTACTCAGGCCTTCTCCGTTGCCGCGAACGCCGGTTATCGTTTCCGCTCAACAGGCGAAGCGTTGAAAGATCCTGTTGGTAACACACCGATTAATCCGGTGGAAAACCAAGTGATTGCTTCCGCCGCCGCAAAGTACCGTTTCTCAACGGGAACAAGCCTTGTGGGTGAAGTTTACGGTAGCTCTCCAGCCGAGGACATCTCCGAGATTTCTCCTCGCGATGCTAACACCTACGAAAGCCTCATTGGTTTAAAGCAAGAATTCGCCAAAGATTGGATCGCACACTTCGGTGTTGGTGGCGAAATTCAACACAGTGTTAGTTCTCCAGACTTCCGCGTCTACGCTGGTATCAACTGGATGCCTGTGAAAGAGCCAAAGAAAGTCGTGAAGAAAGAGAAGCCGCTTCCACCACCACCGCCTCCTCCCGCGCCTGAACCTAAAGTGGTGGAAAAAGTAAAAGTGGTACGAAAAGTCGTTGTTGTAAAACAACCGAAAGTTCGTCAACCAGACCAACAAATCATCCTTCGTGATGTGTTGTTCAAATTCAACTCCGCGGAGATTTCACAATCCGCTGCTTACAAGAGCTTGAACGATCTTGGTAAATTGGTTACCGGCCCGAAAGGACTCGATAAACTCATTATTGAGGGTCACACTTGCTCGATCGGTGCTGATCAATACAACTATGAACTCAGTGTGAAGCGCGCCAATGCGATCAAGGCCTTTATGGTGCAAGCGTACGGAGTCGATCCTAACAAGATCATCGCCGTAGGTTTCGGCGAAAGCCGTCCGATCGCGCCCAACACGACAGAATCAGGTCGTCGCTTAAACCGCCGTGTTGAGTTCAAAGTCTACCATGCGTCAAAATCTGGCTTAGCCCAGAAGTAAGGATACGGTTATGAAACGCGCAAATTTCACAAAACGACTGTTAACAGTAGCACTGTTTGTAGTGGCTGGTTGTAAGGCGGCTCGTTACGAGATCGTGAAAGAACCTGATCCAATCGCTCCACCAGCGAGTCCGATCGATCCAGGTCCTGTGACACCGCCCGTTGATACAACACCAAATACCCCGACGCCTCCTCCGGCGAATACCCCTCCGTTTACGATCGAGGGGCCAAAGACGGGAATCGTGGGGCAGCCCATCAAAGTTATCGGTAAAAACTGTGCAGGTACGGTTACTTGGGTCGTGGTAAACGCTCCAACCATGCAACAAACCGGAGCTGAAGGTACTTTCGTCTTCGATCGTTCTGATAACTACCCCATCGAAGGTACCTGTACTGAAACTGGTAAAACGCCACAAAAGGCTTCCATTACCGTCCGCATTGATCCGAATCCGAACGGTGGTCAAAACGGCCAAAATGGACAGAATGGCCAAAACGGTCAGAACGGTCAAAACCAGTGCAACTCTTGCCCTTAGTCTTTAAAGTCCCGCCAAAATAGGCTAAACCCGGATGCCCTCATCCGGGTTTTTTACCATCTCAAGCTGGGTGTCTATGCAACTCGAAAACTATATCGCCATTACTCCTGAGGAAACCGCCGCGACTTTAGCCAAGGAGCTAGAAGAGCTGGGCGCCCAGCATGTAAAGCTGAGCTACAAAGCGGTCTACTTCGCCGCTGATCTTAAAACCGCTTACACCATTCACTTAAAAAGCCGTGGCGCGAGTCGTATTCTCAAAGTCTTACGTGAAGCCGCCGCGACCAGTGAGATCATCCTCCGCGACCAAGCCGCAAGAATTGCGTGGGATCAATATTTACCTAAGAACGCTACGTTTCTCGTCGAAGGCATTGCCGGCGATCGTGGCACTGATGCCATGACATCCAATCAGATCAGCAAAGCCGTTCGTATGGGACTCGAAGAATATTATCGCCGTAAAAACATGGCGGCGCCAAAAGTCGATCTTAAAGAGCCATCCGTTGAAGTTGTCGCTTTCGTCTATAAACGTCGTGTCACGATAAGCCTCTCTTCCTCCGGCAAAGCCATGCACAAGCGCGGCTACCGCCTCGAAGGTCATCCCGCTCCGCTTAAAGAAACACTTGCCGCTTCAATTCTGCAGATCGCGGGCTATGACGGCAGCCAAGTTCTTTTAGATCCCATGTGCGGCAGCGGAACGATCGCCATTGAAGCAGCCTACATTGCGCTTAACAAAGCCCCTTTGATTCACCGTAAAAAAGGTGATTTCGGATTTGAGTCCTTCGTTGATTTCGATCGCGATCTTTGGCGTCATGTTCAAGATGAGATTCGCAGCGAACGCACGGAAGAACTTCCCTCCCCCATCTTTGCGCGCGATGTTTCTTCACAGTACCTCGATATGGCACGCAACAATGCTCTGCGCGCTCGCGTTGAAAAGCACATTCAATTTGAAACAGCGTCCTTCTTCGAAGCCGATGCTCCTGCCGAAAGCGGTATTCTCATCACGAACCTTCCTTACGGCGAACGAATCGGCAACAAGGACGAAGAGGTGATGAAAGAGTTTTATAAAGACATCGGAAACACGCTCAAGCGCAAGTACGCCGGCTGGAATGCGTTTTTACTCGCGGCGGATGAATCTCCATGGAAATTCATCGGACTGAAGCCAAAGCGCAGAATACCGATTCTTAACGGCAGTATCCCCTGTAAACTTTTAATGTTTGAACTTTATGCGGGAAAAAAAGGCGCTAGGGATTCTCAGCCTGACGCTGACGCAGAGCTTCATACACCACAATAGCGGCCGCTACGGATAAATTCAAAGAATCCCCAATGCCTCGCATGGGGATTTTTATTTTAATGTCCGCCTCATCCATCAACTCGGGCGAAAGACCAAAAGCCTCGCTCCCAAGAAGAATCGCCACGGATTGAGAAAGATTCGCCGTGTAGTGAAACGTGTTTGTATGCGGCGTGGTGGCAACAAGCTTGACGTGATTTTTTCGGCAATACTCCAAGAACTCTTTCGGCTCGCACTCTATCACCGGGACAGAAAACAACGCGCCCACACTCGCACGAACAACGTTGGGATTAAAAACGTCACAACGCGGATCTAAAACAACAACCGCGTCCGCAGCCGCACCGTCCGCCGTGCGGAGCACCGCACCTAAGTTTCCAGGCTTTTCCACGGTTTCAAGGACCACCAACAGCATATCCTTGCGCGGTTTAAGATCTTTCAGAGTCAGACTGCGACTCTTAAAAACAGCGAACAAGCCATCCTTGTTTTCACGCACCGCAAGTTTTGCAAAAACAGTTTCCGTAACTTCGATGAGTTTTTGCTCGGGTAGCTTATGCGTTTTAAGAAGAGTTTTTGCTTCGGGGGAAAACTGTTCCGGAGCAACAAACATCTCCTCAAGCACAAATCCAGACAGGATGGCACGATCAATTTCCCGCGCTCCCTCAACGACAAAAACACCGCGTTCTTTACGCGCTGACTTTTCTCGCAGGTGAGCCGCATCTTTGATGCGTTGATTTTGAGGACTAGTAATACGCAGCATCATTATTTCGAGCGCTTCAACAGGCAAAACGCGCCACTGGGAAGCTCTCTGTTACCTTCGATTTCAGGAACCAGCATTTCTCCTGAATCAAAGGCATTGCCCGCTTCGCCGAACATATCCGCCAAGAGGTTACGCATGGCGATGGGCGTATAGCCCTGAGAATGGGAACTCAACATGACAAACTTATAATCGTCGGCCAGGATCTCTTTTAGCTGACCAAGAAGCTCCACGAGATGCTCTTCGATCTTCCAGATCTCATTCTTTGTACCGCGTCCATAACTGGGCGGATCAAGAATAATACCTTGGTAGTGAGACCCACGCTTCACTTCGCGCGTCACAAATTTGCGCACATCATCGATGATCCAACGAATAGGAAATTCTTTCCCAAGACGGGACGCATTTTCACGCGCCCATTCCACGCTGCTTTTTGAGGCGTCAACGTGCACAACCTTCGCCCCACCCATAGCCGTCGTGAGGCTTGATCCACCTGTATAGGCAAACAGATTTAGGACATTAAATTCTTTACCGGCTTTTGTTTCTTCTTCGACCAGAGAGCGAAGATTCAGCCAATGAGGGGCTTGTTCTGGAAAGATTCCTAAATGACCAAAGTCTGTAAGCTCGATCGCAAATGGCACACCGGAAACCGAGATATCCCAGTGCTTGGGCAAACGCTTATTCTTTATGCGCCACTCACCTTGACCACCACTAAACCGCACGTACTCGGCATCGTGTTTTTGCCACTCAGCATCCGCTAAACGTGGACGCCAAACAGCCTGAGGAGAAGGCCGCACAATACGGTGCGGGCCTACTTGCTCCAACTTACGAAAGTTGCCGGAATCGATCAGAGTATAAGTGGAAGGCTGAGCCATGGTTGTTCGGGAGGCGAAAGCCTCCCATTCCTACGAGGGTTGACGAAGGTAAAAGACAACCGCCGCTGTAATCACCACGTTCACAAGACCAACAGGCATCATGAATTTCCAACCAAGGTTCATTAGCTGGTCGTAGCGGAAGCGTGGCAATGTCCAACGAACCCACACATACATAAACATAAAGAATGCCGCTTTAAGAAGAAGGACAACCACACCAATGATAGAAGCGGCAATCGGCCCCACCATGGCGGCGATGGTATCGTGAGGTACGAATGGGATCTGCCATCCGCCCAAGAATACGATGGAAACGAGGCAGCTCAGAGTGAACATGTTCACATATTCAGCAAAGAAGAACGCCGCGAATTTCATCGTGCCGTATTCGGTAAAGAAACCCGAAATCAATTCGCTCTCACCTTCTGACAAGTCGAAAGGAGCGCGGTTTGTTTCAGCAAACATACAGATAAAGAAGAGGACGAAGGAAACAGGAGCCAAGAAGATACCCCACACATGCGACTGCGCGTCGGCGATCTGTGTGAGATCCAAAGTTCCATAAATAAGAACGATCGGAATCAGAGACAACCCAAGAGGAATCTCGTAGCTGATCATCTGCGCGCAAGCGCGGATGGCACCCATCAGACCGTACTTGTTGTTACTTGCCCA
Source organism: uncultured Oligoflexales bacterium (assembly GCA_964404325.1). Lineage (GTDB taxonomy): Bacteria > Bdellovibrionota_B > Oligoflexia > Oligoflexales > Oligoflexaceae > CAYOJQ01. Next base: position 73,279 of record CAYOJQ010000008.1, on the reverse strand, counting down.
ACCAGCCATGGTTACGCCGTAAACACCGATCGATGAAATCGCAAAGAGAAAGAGGAAACCCACATCAACGTTGATGATGCTTAAGGGGATCGTCATGTTTTCAAGTTTAATGGGTGGTCCGAAAGGAATCGCACCAATGACCACCAGCGCGGGAATCAAAAAGAGCACCGGGCTTAAGTGGAAATAAAACTTGTTGGCACCCGTGGGGACAACTTCTTCTTTAAAAATAAGCTTAATCGCGTCCGCCAAAGGCTGAAGCAAGCCGAACAAACGAAAACCAGGAAGGCCAACGCGGTTTGGACCTACGCGACGCTGCATGTAAGCTGGTACGCGACGCTCAACCCAAAGCATAACGGGGGGAACGTGCAAAGCAATAACAGCAACCACAACGACTTTGATGATCGTTGCGATCATTTCGGCAGAAAGCATGCCCTCTACACCCATTCCAACGCACCCCTTTTCCAAACGTAAACGTAGCCAACAAAGAGAACGAGAACAAACATGAACCCTTCAACCAAAGCGAGAACCCCAAGAGAATCGAAGGTCACGGCCCAGAGGTAGAGGAAAACTGTTTCGATATCAAAAAGAATGAAAAGAATGGCCGTCATGTAGAAGTGGACACTCATTTTCTCATCGGCACCGGTCACACGAGGTACACCGCACTCGATGACATCCGACTTTTCTAGGTTGGGTTTGCGCGGGCCGGCGAGGTTAGCGAGGGCACTCATGGCCGCGCCAACGACGAGTCCTAAGCCCATCAGTATCAGCACTGGAATATAGGGATTCATTCTCTTGATCCTTCGAAGACGGGAACTCAGGAAAAAAACGGGGGAAGATTCCATCCCCCGAGTCTCTCATTTAAAAAGATGCTGGCGAAAATGGCAAGCCCAACGCTTCAGCCACCGCTTCGTAAGTCACCTTCCCGTTGTAGGTGTTCAGACCGCGCGCGAGAGGCTTGGATTCCCGAAGGGCCTTCTCAAGACCTTTATTGGCCAGCTCAAGCGCGTACTTGATGGTGACGTTCGTTAAAGCATAAGTACTGGTTTTGGGCACATCACCAGGAATATTCGTTACGCCGTAGTGAAGAACGTTTTCGGCGACAAATACGGGATCGTCATGGGTTGTCGGACGAATCGTCTCGATGCAACCACCTTGGTCGATAGCAACGTCAACGATCACGGAGTCTTTTTCCATGGTGCGGATCATCTGGCGATTCACCAAGCAAGGTGCTTTCGCTCCAGCAACCAATACCGCGCCGATCACAAGATCGGACTCGGCAACGCACTTCGCGATATTTTCCGGATTCGACATTAACGTATCGATAACATTGCCAAAAATATCATCAAGATATGCAAGACGCGCTGCACTTACGTCAAGAATCGTCACGCGAGCACCGAGGCCAACAGCCATCTTCGCCGCGTTCACGCCCACAACACCGCCACCGATGATGGCAACGCGGCCGCGCCTCACCCCGGGGACGCCGCCCAAGAGAAGGCCTTTACCGCCGCGGTGTTTCTGCAAGCATTGGGCACCCACCTGGACAGCCATACGGCCAGCAACTTCACTCATCGGAGTGAGGAGCGGAAGCGCACCGTTTTCAAGCTGAATGGTTTCATAAGCGATTGCGGAAACTTTACGCTTCACAAGCTCGTGCCCCAGTTCTTGGGCCGCAGCAAGGTGAAGGTACGTGTAGAGGATTTGGCCTTCACGCATGAGTGGGAACTCTTCGGCGATCGGCTCTTTAACCTTGATGATCATGTCCGCCTGGCCCCAGACATCTTTGGCTTTCTCAACCATCTGAGCGCCGGCCTCGGCATACTTCTCGTCAGGAATACCAGCGCCTAAGCCAGCTCCCTTTTGCACGAGCACTTTATGTCCCGATTGAACCAATAAATCGACGCCACCAGGGACGATAGCAACACGATTCTCGCGGTTTTTAACTTCTTTAGGAACACCAATGATCATCGCCAAACCTCGATTGTAAAAGCTTGTAAGCTAGATTCTCAGAGATACGTTAGCCACCCTGATCCGTCAATCAGATCCAGTTGATACGCGTCTTAAAATTATTGTCTTTTTTAATGAAAAAGGAGCGCAATCTAAGAAGGATTATTAACCGTGAAATTCATTCCGTCATAACCGAAGCGGATACCCGGGGGAAGGCGCGCCTCGTCTCGGACATGATCCACATCGTGAGCAATGTGAGTGATGATCCCTTCGCGAACCTTTAACTTCTGAAAGAGCTCGATGGTTTCGGGAATGGTGCTATGCGTTGCGTGCTCACCAAAGTGGATTCCGCTCGCCACCATGGTATCGATCTTTCCTTGCCACTGCGCGATTTGTTCCGGCGCAAATTTCTTAAAATCGGTGGCGTACGCAAAACGCCCCACGCGGTATGCATAGGAAACCACATTCCCATGAGGAAGGCGGAGAAAATCAATCTCGAGTTCATCAATATGAAACGGGCTACGTTGCGGAATCATTCTGAGATCGATTTGAGGTTTCGCACCGAGGTATCCGGTGTCTTCGAAGGCATACGAAAAGCGGCTTTTGAATTCTTTTTCGTGTTCTCTCCCCAGATAACAAGGAACGGCTTCTTTGCCTTGAAAATAAAAAGCACGCAGATCATCAAATCCGTGGCAATGATCCGCATGAATATGCGTGTAAATCACCGCGCGCAATGTGCGGATGTCAGCCCTTAGCACCTGCAAACGAAATTCAGGTGACGTGTCGAAAATGATGTTTTTATCATTGACGTTAAGAGCAAGTGAGGTGCGCGTACGCTTGTTATACGGGCTGTCACTTGTACAAACCGCGCAGCGGCAGCCAATGACTGGTACGCCAGTAGAAGTTCCTGTACCGAGCAAAGTGACTCGCATGCATTCCTCTAAGCCAAGATAACACTCCATTAAAGGAACGGAGCTGCCTGTACCTATCTCATTTGCTTAGTGGAATTTTATGGTTTCTTCAATCGAAGCTTATTCCAGCATAGAAAATCAAATGCTGCGTGTGGGCGAGGCGCCCCTGAGTTGCCATATCGACACTTGGTGAGTAAATCTCTTCGGCACGGCTTGTGGAGTGCTGATACAAAAGACTATCGTAGATGTAACGAATGGATGTCGTCACGAAAGAACCGAGTTGCCAGCGATAACCCATCCCTAAGGGCAACGAGGCATAGACATCTTGGTTCTCCCACAGGTCCCAGCGCTCTTCTTCCGAATATTTTATGTTCGTGAGGTAGTCACGTTCTTGGCGGCGACCAATTTTTGCATATTCAAGTGCGAAACCACCGAACCAAAACGCCCCAGGCAATGGTTCAATTTTTGGCTGGCCTACAAGTTCAAATTGAGCGCGGTAGCTGACATTTTGCACGTCGCTCCGTTGACCGAAGTAGCGTTTTTGCTCCAGTCCATAGCCAATATAGAACTTATCCTGCCAGCGCTTTTCATAGCGTAAGGCAACTTGTCCCATGGCTCCCTGCAAAGGCGCCGCTTCCAGCAACCAATGCGGCGCTTGCGTCACGCTGAACGCATCCGCGGCCCAAAGCACTAAAATGACGAGCAACAGGCGATTCATGAAGCCTCCTCCCCACGTATCGGCGGTGGAAAGACTCCCTAAATGACGCCCAGGGATGACACTTTTTAGCCGAACACAAAAGTGCGCGTTCCCCTTAAACATCTTCGTTATTTACGTTTTGATGAAACCTTATTTTTCGCAGCTTTTTTTGCAAGGAATTGGTAAACTTTCTTCCTTAGCAAGCTTTATGGGACGGGATTAAACGTGAGTCTGATTGTGCAGAAATATGGCGGCACCTCCTTAGCCTCCATCGCGCATATCAAAGCCATCGCTAAACACATTGCGCACACATCCAAACAGGGTCACAAGGTGATCGCTGTTGTGAGTGCCATGGGACACCAAACAGACGAGCTCATTGATTTAGCTCATCAGGTGAGCCGGCATCCATCTCACCGCGAACTTGATATGCTTCTCTCCGTGGGAGAGAGAATCTCCATGTCATTACTCGCGATCGCCCTTAATGACTTGGGCCTCACGAGTATGTCTTTGACGGGTTCACAGAGCGGCATTCTCACCGACAGTTGTCACGGCAACGCCCGCATTCAAAAGGTCCTTGGTGATCGCATTCGCGAGGGCCTTGAAAAAAAGGATGTGGTGATTGTCGCCGGCTTTCAAGGAATGAGTGTCGCCACAAAAGACATCACCACACTCGGGCGTGGTGGTACCGATCTTACAGCGGTTGCTGTCGCTTACACGCTTAAGGCCAATTCTTGTCAGATCTATAAAGATGTGGACGGCATTTGTACCGCGGACCCCAACACCGTGGAAAACGCTCGACCCATCACCCATCTCCACTGGAAAACGTTGATGGAGCTGGCCTGGGCCGGCGCACCTGTCGTGCATGCACGGGCCGCCCACCTTGCCTGGAAGTTTAAGATCCCTCTCGAGATCCGTTCGTCGTTCAATTTAGAGCGCCAAGGAACTCTGATTCACGGAGAAGTAAAAGTGGAAAGCGTTCTACTTGCAAGCCTTGTACATAAGAAACACCAGACGTTGCTGACTCTCAATATGCCAAACCAAGGATCCTGGTTAAGCCAAGGCGTGGATTGGTTGTGGCAAAATGGGGAGTCGCCTCTGTTTTGTAAGCAAGACATCACCAAGGACGGCGCATTGCGCTACAGCCAACTTCTTTCAACGAAGCACGTGGAAGGATTTTTGGCCCATCTGGATGGCATCGGCGCACAAGCGAAAACAGAAGAACGCTTTGATGAAATCACAGCCATTTCGATCGTGGGTGACGGCTTTTGGCAAAGCCCTGAAACAGTCGCGCGGATATTTAAGGCCATCGGCGAGACGCCTCAGTTTTTCGATAGCCGCAATTCTGTGATTACAATCGGAGTTCATGGAAGCGCTGATGCAACCCTACAGCGATTGCATCAGGAATTGTTTGAAGCTTAGAAGGTAAACAACGAACCAAAAGCCACGCCGAAGTTATTCGAGCTTTGCAGGCGTAGATAGTCAGCCGCGGCAATGATTTTCCAATCGTCCCAATGGTAAATAGCCGCGGCTTCAATACGGATCACGTGACCCATCCCAGGCTTAACACGACCGTTAACGTATTCTTTCGCATCGACCCCACCGGAAATCGCCGCATTGACCTGAGCAAAACCAGCAGAACCTTCAAAACGGAAATTAAGAGCTTGTTGGGGCATCAGCACATAAGCCATACCACCCATCGCGCCGATCGCTGTGAGGGTTAAGTCGCGTTCGTCAAGCTGCGTGGTGTTATGGGTTGCTTTTCCACCGCCTGTTAAGAACATCCCGCGGCCAAGATAGTAAGTGTCTTCACGGAAACGCCACTGCATATAGAATTGGCCATCAATAGCCGTAAAGCCTTCACCAACACCCATATTCGTAAAGCCTAAGGTCGCGCCAAACGCACGATCGGGAGCGGCTTTAGAAAACTTGAAAAATTCGCGTGGGTTTTGCGCTTCTTCGTCGCGAATCAGAACAAGCTCGTGGGACTTTTTGATGTCGCCGTACTTTTTGTCCACATGGACAACACGCAAACGGCCCTTAAGCTTTTTCACCGTACCAATGGCAACGATCAATCCGTCGTCGCTAAAAATACCGACACGGTCACCCATGGCGAGACGCTTGGTATCAACCTCACATTGCGTTTGCTCATCGTTGCAACGGACTTTGTAGGCAAAAGCCAAAGTAGGGGCAAGAAAACCCAACAACGCAACAAGACAGCGTAGTCTATTCACGGCGGCACCTTTTTATTGTTCTTAGGGAGTATTTTACAAGATTAGAGTCAAAATACATCCTAAATGTGCCTAGTTAGGTTCGTTCTTGAAAGATTCCTTGAGGCGCCGTCGCATCTCCTCAGTGAGCTCAACGGCTTCAAGAGTCTCTTGATGGGCTCCGGTAAGGATCTGCCAGGCTTTCAGATAAGCTAAACGATTGCGGGTTGCGGGCATTTCGCGAATGAGGCTCGGAATGGTGGCCCACTCCAAAGGCGCGGTGAAATGCTGTGCATCGATCTCACCCACCAATAATTCACAGGTTTCACCGGACGCGAGCTGAACGGCATCTGGAATCACATGTTCGATCTTAATGTGCGAAGCGAGTTCCGGGTGAAGAAGCTTCTCGGCTGCTGCCCTAATCAGCGCCAGCTCTTCGGCCCCTTGAATTAGAAAACCAGGAACGAGCTTGTCTCCATTCGTCGGCACACGCACCAAGCCGTTTTTGTCACGGCATGCGATCAACGCCACAACCTGCCTCATTTTAGAGCCCGAACTCATAGAGACCTCGCTCTTTCTGTGCATCGATGTTTCGCGGTGCGAGCTGATCTAAAATCAAGTCCGCCATCGCCTGAATTGTTTCAAGGGTTCCAATGTTCTGGTTTGCCACAGCTTCAATATCAGGAACATTGAAGGTGTTGAGCTCCCGGCGCAACACAACGGTGGGAACGCGCTGCGCCAAGTCCGTTTTATTAAATTGCATGACACAGGGGAGATCGCCGAGGTTGTGCCCCTCGTCCTGAAGAAGGCGCTTCACACGCTGAAGTTCGCCAATATTCTCCTGCAACACGGAAATACGGCTATCACACACGTACACCCAACCATCGATCCCTTTCAGAATCGTGCTCGGGACGGAGTCGTAAAGCGTGAATGGTGGCAAAGTATAGAGGTGCATCTTGATATGGTAGTCTTTAACCATTCCAAGACTAATGGGCAAAAATTCGAAGTACGGCGTGACACCGATTTCTTCAATCTCAAATAGACCTTGTTTAATTTCTTGCGACAGAAGACTCAGGACGGAGCGAAGGTTCGATGTTTTGCCAGATCCCTTGGCCCCAAAGTAGACGATCTTGCAGTTGATTTCTTTGGTGTCAAAATTGGTAAAAGCCATGTTAGCCCCTCTCTACATAAATAAAGCCTACATGCCCTTATTGAAATTCGATACTCCCTATTTTCCCCTTAAGAGCTGAAAGAGCCTCCTGCGTGATCGGATCTTGCTCTATCTCCTCGCGTAATTTTTGTCTGGCCTCATCCTTTTCGCGCCGCTTTACGTCGAGCAATGTTTCTTGAGACTGATCCGCCTCAATGGCAACGACGTCTTCTCGCTGATGCGGTCGAATGACCAATTGACCCGAAAAGCCAAATAACTCCTGCAACTGGCGGAGCACACGACTTTGCACTTCTTTTTGCAGAAGCTTTCCACCCGCAAGGCTTGTGGGGTCCACACCTAAATCTATTTTATCGGCATTATAGACAAAGGCGTAGGTTTCCTCAAAAACACGACCTTGGAGAGGTTTCATCTCTTTCCAACGATCAACTAATTCGCGCCATGACGCGGGAAAGTTTTTTTCAGGAAGCGGAGCTTCGATGGGCGCCTCTTTGGCGGAAGACTGAGGAGCTACTGAAGCGCTTTCAACAACCTCTTGCTTTGGAGCTGTTGCAGCGGGAGGTGTTACGGGAGCCGGTGCTGGCACCGCACTGTCCTTCTGCAAAGTTTTTTGCCACTCTTCACGCAAATTTTTCGGCTTACCAGTTGGCGCCGCCGTGCTTACTGGGGCGCTCTTCACCGCGGGTTCTATCGCCGGTAACGGAGAAGATGCGAGGCGTCCACCATGCAAGATTTCCGTGAAATCTGGAAATCCTGGGTCGAAGCACCATTCAAAAACATAATTTTCAAGGATGTAACGATCGAGGTTCGCGCCATCAAGATCGCCGCGACATTTCGCAAGGGTTCTAAAAATGCGATTAAGGTCAAAATCTTTCGCGGCGCTGGCGATTTCGGCCAACTCCTTAAGTGCGGCCTTATCCAAGCCTAAAAAGGCTGTTTCTAATGCTTCCGCGCCGAGATCACGGACAACAAAAGCATGACGCGCTAACTGACAGGTTTCTTCCACCGCTTCGCGCAATGAAATACCCGTCTGATCCCAGTCACCAATAACAACAACTGCTTCCTTCGCATCCTTCGTCACGAGCGCACGCAGAAAACGAAGATGGCTTCCCGTGGAACTAATGCCGAGCATTCCACGCACTGACTCCGTCGTAAGACTTCCGCCGGTTAGTGCGATAGCCTGATCCAAGAGAGTGAGCGAATCACGCATTGAGCCACGGCCTTCACGCGCAATCAATTCAATCGCTGGCTTCTCGAATGAAATATTTTCCTGAACAAGGATTTCTTCGATACGCGCCACCACCACAGTAAAAGGAATCAACTGCAGATGATAGGTTTGGCAGCGACTTAAGATCGTTGTTGGCACCTTGCGCAATTCAGTGGTCGCAAATAGAAACACAACATGTGCTGGCGGCTCTTCCAACGTCTTTAGAAGCGCGTTGAACGCACTCTGAGACAGCATGTGAACTTCATCGATGATGTAGATCTTGTAGCGGGAGCGCTGCGGCACATATCCCATCGATTCCTGAATAGCGCGGACGTCGTCCACACCCGTATGACTCGCACCGTCGATTTCCAAAACATCCTCGTGGATGCCTTGATTGATCGCTAAGCAGCTTTCACAGGTGTTACAGGGAAGATCTTCGGTTTCGGTCTGACAGTTTAAAGCCTTCGCATAAAGACGCGCTGCCGTGGTCTTACCAACACCGCGAACCCCGGAGAAGATAACGCTTTGTGGTTTCCGCTCTAATCGGATGGCATTTGTTAAAGCTTGGACAAGACTTCCTTGTCCCAACATGGTGGAAAAAGTGGCGGGCCGATATTTACGGGCCAAGGATGCATATGCCATGATCCTTTTCCTCCTTAAAAACGAAGAGCGCAAAGTGATAGCTAGATGACCCAAGCACCTGCCGTAACCACTACCGTTGCTACCTTCCGGTCCTGGCGGGGTTCATAGCCCGGCATCACATGGGATCTAGCTATCACTTTGCGCTCTACGGAGCGTTAAAAAACGCTGCGCGAAGTTTTAGCATACGGAGAGAGGGAGATTCGAACTCCCGAGGCTGTTACACCTACACACTTTCCAGGCGTGCGCCTTCGTCCACTCGGCCATCTCTCCTCAAGGATCCCAATGGGTATCAGGAATTGTCCTAATTCACAAGTTAAACATGAAAGAGGTTTTCGCAAGAAAAAACCAAGATATAATGTCGGTAACTGAGACCACCCCCATTTAAAAACATGAGCTTCTAGAATGCATCTAAAATTTGGACCCTTAGCAGCGTTATTATTGGCCTTTGCTTGCGTCTCAACGCCACCTCAAAAAGACTTGGCGTCGGAACCGGTAAAACCCTTCCCTCCAGCGGAAGGAAGAAACCGCGAGAGTTATGTAGCCAAAGGGAAAGATGGGATGGTGGCGGCCTCTCACGAACTTGCGAGCGAAGCCGGTCGATTGGCCCTAAAAAACGGAGGTAATGCCATTGATGCAGCGGTTGCCACATCGTTTGCCATCAGTGTTGTGCGCCCTCAGTCCACCGGTATTGGCGGGGGTGGATTCCTTCTCTATCACCAAGCAAAGGACCCAGAACCGAAGGCCTTTGATTTTCGTGAACGCGCTCCTCGCGCGGCTACCAAAAATATGTTCATCGATGCTCAAGGAAAGCCGAAGCCTTTTACCTTTCAGGGACAAACTCTTGAGAATGCATCCCTCAACGGTCACTTGGCGGTAGGAACTCCCGGTCTTGTAAAAGGATTGGCGGAAGTGCATCGCAAATACGGGCGACTTCCTTGGCGCGATCTTTTGCAGCCAGCCATCGAATTGGCCGAGAAAGGCTTTCCTGTTTATCAGGAATTGGAAGATTCGATCGCTCATCGCGCAAAGGTTCTCCAAACATTCCCCTCCACCAAGACTATTTTCTTTCCAAACGGGAAGGCGCTTAAACAGGGTGACACGTTAATTCAAAAAGACCTCGCGTGGACGCTGCGACAAATCGCGACCAAAGGAGCGGATGGATTTTATCAAGGAGCCGTTGCCGAAAGATTGATTCGCGAAATGAAGCAGGGAAAAGGAATTCTCACACGCGAGGATTTAAAAACCTACGAAGTCAAACAACGCTCGCCAGTGACGGGAACTTATCGCGGGCACAAAATCGTTTCGATGCCACCCCCCTCGTCAGGTGGGGTTCACATCATCGAGATGTTAAACATCTTGGAGCGCTATAATCTCAAAGACCTCGGCTATCATTCCCCTTCCTCAATCCAACGCATGGCCGAAGCCATGCGACGCGCCTATGCGGATCGGGCCCGCTATCTGGGCGACCCTGATTTCGTGGCCGTTCCGGTGCAAGGGCTTATCAGTAAAAAATACGCGGATGAACTCGCTAAATCCATCAGACCGGATAAAGCAGATGACTCAAAAACAATTGGCGCAGGCAATCCCCTTCCATACGAATCGTCTTCGACGACCCATATTTCCATCGTCGATAAAGAAGGAAACGCGGTCGCCACCACTCAAACCATTAATTACACCTTCGGTTCGGGCGTGGTCGCAGCGGGAACGGGCGTTGTTCTAAATGATGAGATGGATGATTTTGCCATCGCCCCGGATACGCCCAATGCTTTTGGACTAGTGGGAGGAGCCGCAAACGCCGTGCAAGCACGAAAAACCATGCTCTCTTCCATGTCACCGACCCTTGTCTATGACAAGGACGGCACGCTCAAGCTTGTCGTTGGTTCACCAGGCGGATCTCGCATCATCAACGCAACGCTGCAAACAATCATCAACAGCATCGACTATGGCATGAGTCTCGATGATGCCGTTCACGCCTTCCGCATTCATCAACAGTGGCTTCCAGATTTGCTTTACGTTGAACCCAATGGCTTTTCTGAAGCGGTCCTCGAAAGCCTCAAGAAGATGGGGTATACGATTTCCTCTGGACAGGAAGAAATCGGTGACGTTCAGGCGGTGGCTCGTGACGGAGATTCCTGGATCGGAGTTTCAGACACACGCAGTGACGGAAAACCACTCGGCATCTAAAAGAAAAAGCCCCTCGTTTGAGGGGCTTTCTTTTTAGAGTTTTGATTCTTTTTTCGCTTCGATGGTCCGAGAAATTCCGAGAGCCGCCGCGATGATTCTCTCCTGCTCGTGATGGTGAGAAGAATGAGAGCCTTCGGCAGGTGTGCCGGCATTCTTACGACCGACATACTCGAGAGTCGCGCGGGTGTTGACGATCTCTTCGATGCGATGACGAAGAAACGTCCAAGCTCCCATGTTCATCGGCTCTTCTTGAACCCAGAACACCTTCTTTGCGCTCGTGTACTTCTTCATAATCGCTTCAACTTCTTCCGTTGGGAACGGATAAAGCTGCTCAATGCGAATGATAGCGGTGTTATGACCGTCTTTCATCTCTTCGCGAGCCTTGTCGAGTTCGTAATAAATCTTACCGGTACAGAAGATGATGCGCTCAACCTGCTTCACGTTCTTAATCGCCTCATCATCCAAAACCTCGACAAAGGCTCCTTGAGAAAGTTCCTTCGTTGTCGAAATAACCTTAGGATGACGAAGAAGACTCTTCGGCGACATCACGATCAGAGGCTTCTTGAATTCGCGCAGAGCTTGACGACGAAGGATATGGAATAACTGAGCCGGTGTCGTCAGGTTTGCCACCTGAAGGTTCAGGTTACCGCAAAGCTGTAAGAAACGCTCAGGACGCGCGCTGGAGTGCTCTGGGCCCATGCCTTCGTAGCCATGCGGCAGCAGCATGACCAAGCTGCATGCCTGCTTCCATTTTGCTTCGGATGCGGCAATAAACTGGTCGATGATAATCTGCGCGCCGTTTGCGAAGTCACCGAACTGCGCTTCCCAAAGGACTAAAGCATCACGATCCGCGACGGAGTAACCAAACTCAAAACCCAAACACCCCTGTTCAGAGAGCGGGCTATTCACGACATCAACGAGGCCTTGTTTCGCCCCGAGCTGGTTCAAGAGATGAAGGCGCTTACCGTCTTCAAAATCCACAAGCACCGCTTGACGATGACTGAATGTACCGCGACGGCAATCTTGCCCCGTCAAGCGGATATGACGACCTTCGTTCGCCAAAGAAGCGTAGGCGAGAATCTCCGCCATGCCCCAATCAACCGCGCCGTCGCCTTCCAGCATTTTCGCTCGACCTTGAAGAAGCTTAACGATCTTCGGGTGCGGCGTAAAATTCGCTGGAACCGTGGTAATTTTCTCCGTCAATTCCTGAAGCATTTTCGCAGAGACCGCGGTCTTCACCTTCTTAAACAGGTCCTCGCGTGTCGCCTTAACTATCTTAAGGCTTCCTTCGAGTTCTTTAGGGACCGTTGTAAGAATCTCGAGATTGCCCTTACGAACGCGATCCAAGCCTTCTTGGAGAGAGGCGCGGAAGTCACGAACTTTACCGTCAACCGCTCCTTCAGTGATCACATCTTCCTTTATCAATTGCTGGCTATATAAGGCTAAAACAGTGGGATGACTCTTAATCACTTTGTACATCTGCGGCTGCGTGAATCCCGGCTCGTCCGTCTCGTTGTGTCCGTGACGACGGTAACCAACGAGATCAATCACAACGTCACGCTGAAATTTCTGACGATAAGCCAACGCGAGCTTTGCCACCCAAACCACGGCTTCAGGATCATCCGCGTTAACATGGAAAACAGGCGCCCGTACGACTTTCGCAACGTCGGAGCTGTAAGAGCAGGAACGGCTTTCGTCCGGATTGGTGGTAAAACCAACCTGGTTGTTTGTAATGATGTGGATGGTGCCGCCGGTTGTGTACGCATCGAGTTCGGAAAGGTTTAGGGTCTCCGTCACAAGACCTTGGCCAATAAACGAAGCATCGCCGTGCATCAGAATGGGTAGAACCTTTTTACGATTCGTATCTTTCAGAAGGCGCTGTCTCGCACGCGCGAAACCTTCGACAACAGGGTTCACCGCTTCGAGGTGACTCGGGTTTGGCGAGAGATACGCACGAACCGTTTTCCCGGAAAGAGTTTGAATATTCCCAGAAAACCCTTTGTGGTACTTTACGTCACCGTCGATATCGAAGGTGTTGTAATCGCTATCTTCAAACTCTTTAAACAGCATCTCTACGGGCTTACCCATAAAGTTTACAAGAGTGTTGAGGCGACCACGGTGGGCCATACCTAAGCCAATTTCTTCAACGGAATCCTTCGCTGCTTCGTCGGCCAACGTATCCACCAAAGGAATAACCGCGTCGAGGCCTTCCACCGAAAAGCGTTTTTGACCAAGGAAACGGTCTTGGAGAAAACGTTCAAGACCTTCCGCACGGACTAATTTATCCAAAATGCGAATTTTCGCGCTCTTTTCCAGAGCTGGACGATTGCGAACGCTTTCCATTTGTTTCTGCAACCAGACAACCGCTTCCACTGAATTTATTTCACGGAAGTCGGCGCCAATTTTTCGGCAGTAGGTATCGCGCAAAAGACCAAAGATCTCTTGGAAAGCGATGGGTCCTTCCACGGGAAGATTCGCCGGGTGAAATTTTTCTTCGGGATCAACACCTTCCAAACCATGAGCGCGCGGCTCCATGTCGGGACGCAGGATTGGCTCAGGAGAAAGAGGATCTAGGTGCGCATTGAAATGGCCAAGGCGGCGGTAGAGATTGATGAAAGCCTCAACGCGAGCCTCGTTGGCGTTACCAACACCCGCAATAGGGCCTGGAGAATAAGCCGCGGCGAATTCATAGCCCTCGAAAAAATGGCGCCAAGATGCGTCAACTGAATCGGGGTTTTTCAGAAACTCTTCATACAGACTGTTAATGAATGCTGCGTTAGCACCGTTAACAAACGTGAATTTTTTTGGTTCATGCAACGTTGTCATACGACATCCTTTGTTACGAATGCAGAGAGCGCTTATCCACGGCGAGAGCGGCTTCCTTGACGACTTCGCTGAGTGTGGGATGAGCGTGTGTTGTGCGAGCTACATCTTCACTGCTCGCATGGTATTCCATCGCCAAAACAAGTTCGGAAATTAATTCGGAAGCATTGGGACCGATAATTTGCGCCCCTAGAATGCGATCAGTACGAGCATCCGCCACGACCTTTACAAAACCGTCGGTTGAGCCAGACGCCTTGGCACGGCCGTTAGCGGAGAACGGGAATTTACCGGTTCGACAATCAATGCCTTCGGCTTTGCACTGCTGTTCCGTTTTTCCAACGGTCGCCACTTCTGGCCAAGTATAGACCACGCTTGGAATCGCGTCGTAGTTCACATGACCTGGTTTTCCAGCGATGATTTCCGCGCAGGCGACTCCTTCTTCTTCCGCCTTGTGAGCCAACATGGGGCCATCAACCACGTCACCGATGGCATAGACGTTGGGCACATTCGTGCGGAAATGAGAGTCGATCTTAACTTTGCCGTTCTTCTCAACCACGAGACCAATATTCTCAGGCTTGAGACCTTTTGTATAAGCACGGCGACCAACGGCGACCAATAACTTGTCGCACTCGATGGTAAATTCCTCGCCATCCTTTTCGCAGGTTATGACAAGGCTCTTTCCTTTTTTCTGCATCGACTTAAACTTCGTGCCCGCATGGATATCCATGCCTTCTTTTTTAAGGACGCGCTCCATCAGGCGAACGACTTCGGTGTCATTGCCGTAGAGAATGCTTTCCATCGCTTCAACGACGGAAACTTTAGCCCCGAGACGTGCCCAAACGCTGCCCATCTCGAGCCCAATCACGCCACCACCGATCACAACAAGATGCTTAGGAACTTCCGTAAAATCCAATGCACCGGTTGAACTCACGACGGTCTTTTCATCAAAAGGCGCCATCGGCAATTCAATCGGCTCACTGCCTGTCGCAATGATGGTGTTTTTTGCTTTGACAACTGTCTCGTCTTTGCCGTCGGTGACTTTGATGGTGTTCGCATCGACAAAGCTACCGATCCCTTTGAGATAGGTAACCTTATTCTTCTTAAAGAGACCTTCGATGCCACCGGTCAGCTGCTTCACAATCTTGTTTTTGTGCTCCAGCATCTTCGGAACACTGAACGAAATTTTTTCCGCAACAACACCGAGATCCTGCGCTGTTGTTTGCATCTGCACGAAGGCTTCGCTGGATTGCAAAAGAGCTTTACTGGGAATGCAGCCGACATTGAGGCATGTGCCACCTAACGCACCACGAAACTCAACACACGCCGTCTTTAACCCAAGTTGGGCGGCACGAATAGCCGCCACGTAACCACCAGGACCACCACCGACGACCACCACATCGAACATTTCCTGAGACAAGACTAAACTCCTAGAAGAAGACGGGCAGGGTCTTCGATAAATTCTTTAATTTTAACAAGGAAGCCGACCGCTTCTTTGCCATCGACAATGCGATGATCATAAGAAAGGGCGACGTACATCATCGGACGAATAACGATCTCGTTATTCACGACAACCGCACGTTGCTCGATTTTGTGCATGCCTAAGATGGCGCTCTGCGGAGGATTCAAAATAGGCGTGGAAAGGAGAGAGCCGAATACGCCACCGTTGGTGATGGTAAATGTACCACCAGACAAATCGTCGAGATTGATTTTGCCGTCGCGGCCTTTCACAGCGTAGTCGCCGATGGCTTTTTCAACACCAGCAAAGCTTAACTTATCGCAGTCGCGCACAACAGGAACGATAAGGCCTTTATCGGTCGAGACAGCGATCCCGATGTCATAGAAATCGTTATAAACGATATCCGTGCCATCGATATATGCGTTTACTCCTGGAACAGCCTTCAACGCCTCAACCGCCGCCTTCACGAAGAAGCTCATAAAGCCCAGGTTAACGCCATTCTTGTCCTTGAATGCGTCTTTGTATTTCGCGCGTGTCGCCATGACGCCAGACATATCAATTTCATTGAACGTCGTAAGCATGGCGGCATCGTGTTGCGCTTGAACAAGACGTTCCGCGATCCGTTGACGAAGGCGACTCATCTTCTCACGACGAGAACTGCGTTCACCTGAAACCACACTAGTTGTGGCCGGAACAGCAGGAACGCTTTTCGCAACAGGAGCTTGAGGAACGGCTTTGCCTTCCTTGAAGTTGACCACGTCTTCTTTCGTGATACGACCGCCTTTTCCTGTCGCAGCGATTTTCCCGGAGTCCAAACCCTCTTCCTCGATCATGCGGCTTGCGGCAGGACTCGGAGGCATGGATGGTGCGGATTTTTTCGCTGTCGATGTGACTGGAGCAGGAGCAGCTTCGGGAGTGGCTGGTTTTGCTTCCTTAGCCGCGGCTTTGGGAGCGGACGGGCCTTTAGCATCTGTATCGATGCGAGCAACGATATCGCCCACTTTAACGGTAGAACCGTCTTTGACAAGAACTTCAAGCACACCGCTTGCTTCTGAAACGATTTCAACCGTGGCTTTGTCCGTTTCAAGTTCTAACAAGACGTCGTCTTGTTTCACAAAATCACCAGAGTTCTTATGCCAACGGTAAATCTCACCTTCTTGTACCGATTCACCAACGACGGGAACTCGCACATCAAATGCCATAAGCCGAATCCTCAGGTAACCTACAATGAAATTAAAAAAACTCGGTCAGTATCATGTTATCGCAAAGCATTTCACTTTAGCCGGGCAAATCTTACCCGGATCCGCGCAAAAAGCACCTCGAAATAGCCCAAAAAACTAAAAAAGAGCTCAATATTTAGGCTCCTGTTTTTGCAGGCTTAATTCACTTTCGCGGAGCCGACTGCTCGGCCAACAATTTCTTGATCACACCCACATGCACATCCGCCGGCAAATCGTGCCCCATGCCGCTCAGAGAAATGAAACGCACTTTGTATTCCTGAGCCAGCAAACTATCGCGAAAGGAGGATGGCTGTTGCACGGGAACAGCGGTATCGTTTTGGCCGTGATAGATCAGCACTGTTTTCGGAACACCTTCAAAATCCCAAGCAATGGATCGCTTCTCAAAAGCGCCATTGGGGTCCTTCGTTTTTAGCTGGGTCAATTGCGTCTTCAACCACTGATCAGCCGAACTCTTTTCGACTTGTTCCGCATCATAAATGGCGCCGCCCAGCATGAGCCACAAAATTTCCTGGTTCTTTTTCGCAAAAAAGGCGGCCGCTATGGCTCCCGTCGAATAGCCCCATACTCCGGAGATCTTTTGCCCTGCATGTCGCTTATGAAAATCCGCGACGGCCACATCGATAGCCTGCAGTGATTCCGGGCCAGCCAGATCCATGGTTCCCGTTGATTCACCGTAACCGGGACGATTCACGGCCAAAACATTCCAACCTTCGGAAAGGAAAGACTGCGCAATCCAACCACGACAGAAATTGTCGTTAGCAAACCCAACCTGGTCGCGATTCATCACGAGCACTGTTCCTTTGGGAGAGCTATTGAGTTGGCAGCCAAACCATTCAACTTTTGCTTTTGCCTTCGCGGGACCGTAATCGATCACATAGTGTTCGGCTTCTGCTGGAGTGTTTAATTTGCCTGGATCTGTTCGTGCGATATCTTCCAAATCAGAAAAGCGCTCAACATTTGAAGCACAACTCATACTTAAACACGCTAGAAGTCCAACAAGCCAACGAAACATCTGATCTCCTTTCGACGAACCGCGTAAAAACAATAAAACGCGGAATGTTAACCTTTGCAGGTCACACTCCGCGTCGTCTCTTCATTCTGTGAAAACCACCTAGTAGGGATTTTCGTAGAAAATGTAATTCGTGGCGTAATCACTGATTTCAAAATAAACTTTCTTTTCACCATCTTCCGCTTGGAAGTTCATGTTCTTGTCGAACACTCCGTAACCATACCGGTATGAACGGGACTCTCCACCACCGCCCGTTTCTCGGCCCGTGGTGAGCTTATCGATCTTAATAAAGCGATAGAGAACTTTTCCTTCGCTGATCACATCAAGAATGCCATCTGTTCCAGTCCAGTTTTGCACACTGCGTGAGATGCGGTTTTGTGTTTCCTGCGTACAGCCAGAAAGAGCGAGCGCCATGAGGAGAAACCATCGGAGCATATTTTTATCCTGCTATAATTTCTTTTATTCTCGCCCCTTATATAACAATGGCTGTGAGCTGCCAAGGCTCCATACGTGAAAAAGCCCGCCATACGGCGGGCCTACTTTTCCAGCATGTCTTTCAATTTATTGCGCGCTGATTTCTGGAACACCCATCATGGCCACGTCCTTAATATTCACATCGACGTCCATGTTGTCTTCGATTTCAGGGGTCTGCTCCATGTTCACAGCATGCTCCCCACGATGCGGAGATATCATCTTCGAACGGCCGTTAAATTGTGCCCCCTCGCGAATCACAAGAACTGGGGTGAGAATATCACCACTAAACTTGGAAGATGCGGTTAACTCAACGCGCCCTCCAGCCTCGAGTTTACCTTCCACACGACCTTGAATCACAACTTCATCAGCCTTGATATTGGCATTAATCTTCGCTTCTTCTTCTATAATGAGCAGCCCCTCGGAGATAATCTCTCCGTCTATGCACCCACCAATACGTGTCGAGCCTCGACAATAGAGTTTGCCGCTAAAATGACACCCGCTTGTAAGAATGGTCACCGCCGCGTCGCGGGTCATATCTGGCTTTTTCATTTGTTTTGTAGCGCCTACAGGACTCTTTTGATTGCTGAACACGGAAGCCTCCTCGTTTGTGCGCTATGACTTTATGACGCCACGTTATTTTGGTTTGGCGCTGACCCAGTATCGCTTAGAGCTAGCCGGCCTTATAATGGCCTTAAGGGTCTATCAGCTTTGATGGCGGTGATATCTTGATTGATGATAGCAGCAATAATGGCCTTGAGGCTACAACACTTTCCAGCAATCATTACCGTTGGTTGGCACCGAACTCATGGGGTGATGATGAAATTATCCATTTTGCCAAACATCGCGGCGCTGAATGCCTACAGATTTTCAACGGCCAAAATTTCTTTGAAAAAACGCAAGCGCCGCACCTACATACCGTCGCTCGCTGGACACTCAATCGCCAAGGCGAAGAACAAAATATTTTTGCCTGGGCAGAACTCCAGGAGCTCGAAGGCCCATTTACTCAGGGATTTTTGTTTGTCGGCGGGTGCGATGACGGCAAGGAGGAAGCCCTAGCTCTCTGCTTGGGCGCATGCCTTATCATGGGCGAGTTTGACCAGCTGAGGCTTATCAGCACCTCCCCCCTCACGGCGGAAATGCTCTCTTGGGGCGAAAGAAAGTCGCTATATAGCCTACGTGCGGATGCTATTTTCTCTCGCGAGCAACCACTGACTTATCTGGAATGTGTCGATATTTTTCCGAAACAGTGGTGGGCTACAGAGATGGGAAAAAAAATGCAGCGAGAGCTGAACTATTTACGTCTTCGCCTTAAGCGGAGAAAAAAAGATTCAAACTGTCGCTGCCGGAATCGTTAATCGTCACCGTGGTCGTCTTCAGCGCCTGCTTCCTCGGCGTTACCGCCTTCTGGATACCAACGCTCAAGGACTTTGATAATCTCACGGCTTTGTTTTGCGCTAGAGATATTGAATTTACTTTGCTGACGGTAAACACCGTTTCTTTTTTGGTAACGGCGAATAGAAACCTTCGTGGGACCGTACTCATTCGTCTTTTTATTCAGCTCCTGGTACAGATACATGATCGTTGTCCAGTTGCCACGGGTGAGCACATTCTTATCTAGCTGCTTAACGATGACCTGATCTTCTTCAGTGTACTCGATACCGAGGTCATCAATATTCTCTGCCATACTCAGCTCCTTCCCTGAAAACAGCAGATGCGGCTTGGAGGCCGCACCTGAATAGTCCAATAATCAATTTTAAACGGATCTTAGCGTTTAGAGAATTGGAAGCGGGCGCGTGCTGAACGTTGACCGTAAAGTTTACGCTCTTTCTTGCGAGCGTCACGGGTGATAAGCCCCTTCGCTTTCAAAATTGCGCGGTACTCTGGGTCCATTGCAGCCAATGCACCACTGATCGCGTGACGGATCGCACCGGCTTGACCAACAAGGCCGCCGCCGCAGACGTTAACAACGATGTCGAACTTGCCAACGTTGTTGGTGAGCTCAAGTGGTTGCATAACGATCATCTTAGACGTCGCGCGGATGTAGTAATCATCCATTGTACGCTTATTGATTTCGATTTTACCCTTGCCCGGCTTCATGAAAACGCGAGCAATAGAGGATTTACGCTTGCCAACAGAATGAGTTGCTTTCGTCGCCATTACTTACCTTCCTTAGAAGCAGTCCGCACAGGCATCGTCACAGGCTTTTGTGAATCATGTGGATGCTGAGTTCCAGCATAAACTTTCAGGTTGCTAATAACCTGACGTCCGAGACGGTTGTGTGGCAACATGCCTTTCACAGCCGTTTCGATCAAACGCTCTGGGTTGTTCGCCAACACGTCCATGGCGCGGTTTGCTTTGATACCGCCGATGTGGTTGGTGTGATAGTAGTAAATCTTCTGACGGAGTTTGCTGCCAGTCAAAACGATTTTCTCTGCGTTAACGACTACAACATTGTCACCGCAATCGAGGTGCGGAACAAAAGTAGGCTTGTGTTTTCCGCGCAGGACGTACGCGATTTGTGATGCCAATCGGCCCAATGTTTGGCCAGCTGCATCGACAACAACCCACTGTTTCTTGATGTCGCTGGGTTTAACGCTATAAGTTTTCATTCTGTTGTGACTCCAAATATGCCAGTTCTGGCATCACTGTCTGCTAACGAGTAGAGAGGGGGGTTATATATGAACCTTTTGGAATCGGTCAATAGCTTGTTATTCCAAGAGTTCATTTTCCGCCGTTTTTTCACCCCACACCCTAATCTATTGAAATTACACTAAAAACTAATGGATTGAGGCGCCCGCGGGAAGGCAATCACATCACGAATGTTGGTCATGCCAGTGACATATTGAACCAAACGCTCAAAGCCAAGGCCAAATCCAGCATGCGGCACACCTCCATAGCGACGGAGGTCCCGGTACCAGGCCAGCTCCTCGAGTGGGATCTTGAAATCCCCCATACGGGCTTCGAGCAGATCAAGGCGATCCTCTCGCTGGGATCCGCCGATGATTTCTCCAATGCGGGGAGCCAACACGTCCATCGCTGCCACCGTTTTACCATCCGGGTTCAGCTTCATATAGAAAGCTTTAATGTCCTTTGGGTAATCCGACACAATGACCGGACCCTTAAAGATCTCATCCGTCAAATAACGCTCATGCTCCGTTTGGAGATCAACTCCCCATTTTACGGGGAATTCAAATTTCGCTGGAGACTTCTCCAGCTCCTTCACCGCATCGGTGTAGGAGATACGATGAAATGACTGGTTCGCTAATTTTGTTAACAACTCAATGGAGCTGTTTTGATACTGCTTCTCTAAGAACGCGATCTCATCGGGGCAGCGCTCCACGATGTGCTTGAAGATGTAGCGCAGAAAACTTTCCGCCAGATCCATATCATCTTTAAGATCCGCAAAAGCCATTTCTGGCTCAACCATCCAAAACTCGGAGAGGTGACGCGTCGTGTTGGAGTTTTCCGCGCGGAATGTTGGACCAAAGGTATAGATATCGCCGAGCGCCAAAGCCATGGCTTCACCGTTCAATTGCCCACTCACAGTGAGGTGTGCTTTTTTACCGAAGAAGTCCTTTGAGAAATCGATCTCACCCTTGTCGTTGCGCGGTATCTTGGCCAAGTCCATCGTCGTGACTTGAAACATCTCACCCGCGCCCTCACAGTCACTCGCCGTGATAATGGGTGTGTGCATCCATACGAAGCCATTCTTTTGAAAAAACTCATGGATCAGCTGCGCCAATTCGTTACGCACACGGAATACAGCACCAAAGGTGTTGGTGCGTGCACGCAAGTGACCAATCTCACGCAAGAACTCAAGCGTGTGACCTTTTTTCTGCAGTGGATATGTTTCAGGATCAGCGGCCCCAATCACACGCAAGGAATCAACGTGAACCTCCCACGCCTGTCCCTTGCCGGGTGAGCTTTTTAGAACGCCTTGTGCTTCAACGGCGCACCCCGTGTGAACTTTGGGAAGCTCGCCGAACGCGGGTTTTCCCGCATCAACAACCATCTGCAAATCATTTTGCTGCGAGCCATCATTGATAACCACGAAGGCAAAGTTCTTGGATTCGCGCTTGGACTTCACCCAACCACGAATTGTAATGGCGTCACCATCCTTACCGTTTTGAAGGAGAAAACGAATTCTTTGACGCTGCAAAGGGAACCTCCTAGTTATGCTCGACCGCAACTCGGTCCAAGAAATTTTGCTCAATCTCAACTAAACGGCGCCAGAGTTCCACTGGTAGATAGGGGGAGCTTCCACGGCGCGACTCATTGTAAATCTCATAATAAACACCGAGAACGTTTCGGGCGACTCGGTACCAGTTGAATTTCTGCACCTGGGAAAGGCCCTTGCGACTCAAATGATGGCGCAGATTCGCATCCTTAAGGATTTCCGTCAATGTAGCAGCAAGCTGAACCACGTCATAGGGGCTGACCATCAAAGCCGCGTCTCCGACAACCTCGGGTATCGAAGAAGTGTTTGAGGTTACAACGGGAACGCCGCAGGCCATGGCTTCAAGAGGCGGAAGACCAAAACCTTCGTAGAGACTCGGGTAGGCCACCACCGTGGCGCGACGGTAGTACTCACGCAACGCCGCATCGTCCACGAACCCTTTAAAGATCACATCTTCTTTAAATTCTTTAATATTTAGACGCACTTCCGCGAAAAGTGGGCTCTCACCGCCAATCAGAATCAATTTCGTTCTTAATGCGGGATTCTCTAAGCGCAACTTTTCATAGGCTTCCACGAGCAAGCGGATATTTTTCCGCGGTTCGAGAGAACCCACGTACAAAATATAATCTTCTTTAGGGGCATCGATTTCCAAGCTGGGGTCATGGGACCGCGCCGCGAAATGGCGATCCACGGCCCAATAGATAAGATGAACCTTGTCCGCGCTTACCTTACAGAATTGAAAAAGATCGTTTCGTGAATTGTTACTGTTGGTAATCACGCGTGTGGCTCGACGCGCCAACCTCGGAATAACGAGGTTATAAAACGTTCGAAACATGTAGCTATACCACTGGGGATTCACCACGAAACAAAGGTCGTGAATGTGAACTATGGATTTACCGTAATAGAAAAGCGGCGCCATGTTCGCAGGTGAATGAAGAATATCCACCTGATGCTCACGCGCTAGACGCGGCAATGTCCACTGCTCCCACCAGTGATTGCGGAAATTTTCTCCCTCCCGCAAGCTCGATGGTATGACCTTCACATTAGGATACTGCCAGTCAGGATTATCAATTTGGTTTTCGCCCGTGAAGAGAAAGTATTCGTTCTCACGGTCTACCTCGACCAAAGTTTTTACCAAGTTATAGGCGGCACGCTGCACGCCTGTTTGTTTCGCGATAAGAAAACGGCCATTAATTCCTATTCTCATGGAACGGTAACCTCCATGGAACGAATCGACCCTTCACCCGCACAGCGGTTGTATATCTCTAAAGTCTGGTCAGTCATGTTTGACCAAGAAAAACGCTGTGCATGTTGGATACCCTTTGCGGCTAACTGCTTGCGGAGTTCCTTGTCGTACACTCCCAATTCGAGGGCCTTGGCGATAGCCTTAAAATCATAAGGATTCGTAAAAATAGCGTTGTCGCCAACGACCTCCGGCAAGCTGGATGAACGGGCGACAACTACCGGTGTTCCGCACGCCAGCGCCTCTAAGGGTGGAAGACCAAATCCTTCGTACGTCGATGGGTAAACAAACAATTCAGTGTTGGCATAGACCGCTGGTAAGTGCTCCTCCTCGATAAATTTCGAGAAGAACACGAGATGTTTTTTGCCGTAATTCTCAGCGATGCGAATCAGGTTGTGATCCACGGGGCATGCAAGAACCAGCGGCAGATCCAAGTCCGCATAACAAAACGCTCGCACCAATTGATGCACGTTCTTATGCGGCTTGTTATTGGAAACACAAAGAATAAATCGCTGCGGCAGACCATAGATGTCGCGCACGTAGGAGAGCTCTTTTTCGTTGGTAATGGGACGATAAAGCTCACTCACACCGTTGTAGGTGACAAATATCTTCTCGGCGGGAACGTTGAGCGTGCGCACAATCTCCCGCTTACTGAAATGACTCACTGTGAGAACAAACTGCGACCGACGCATGCTTTCACGCACGATGACACGGTAATAAAACTGATGAAACGGCGTGTAAAAATGCGGCAACACCATATGGTTCAAGTCGTGAATGGTCATAATCATACGACAAGGGACCACAAAAGGAGTTACGAACGATGGGGCATGAAAAAGATCGGCACGCACTTGGCGCAAGATTTTAGGAATTTCCCATTGTTCCCGAAGACTGATCCAATCCGCGCGAACAGGCACAAGCACCATGTGATCCGGCCACGAAAATTTTTCCAGCGGTGAATTGCCATTCACTAGGATAAAAATTTTGTGTTCGACTCCGCGGGTACAGAGTCCTTTCAACAGATGAAAAACGTAACGGGCAATCCCGTGCATGGTCCCAGGTTTGATCATCCTTGCATCGATGGCGATCCGCAAAACGTTTCTCCCTGGGGACTTTACCGCACTGGACGAGATCTCGGTGGTTAATCTTCATCAATATCAGGTGCAACTATCTAATATCAATAAAAAAGAGCACGGGTTCACACCCGCGCTCCCTCAGCTTTCTTAATAAAAACAGGGACTAGAAGCTCATCCCGATCTCGATCCCCGGCTCAAAGCCACTCATCAATCGGCGGCTCAGCGCCTCGCGATCGTTCAGGGGAGTTTCCGTCGACTTCTCCTTTTCCACATCACGGAATTCGTTTTGAAAGTGACGAAGTCCCATATAGGCGCCCAATACGATCGGGAAGGATTGACCAACATAGCGGTAACCGATACGAGCGTGCGCGGTCGCGCCGGAAGACTGCAACGTATGGGTCACGCGATTGTTCTCATCGAGAATGGTATCGGAGGTTGCTTGAAATTTGTCATCCGGCGTGCGCTTCCAGTCAGCAGCGACTTTTCTATAGCCAACACCCATCGCCCAATATCCGCCTGACATTGCCTTGCTGTTGCTGTAGCTGGAATAAAAAATGGAGGCTTCAGCGCCTGACATGTTGATGGAGTCATCATTCTTCTCTTTCATCTCGTCCTTGCCGTAAAGATTGTGCTGTTGGACAAACTGCACCTCCACACCAAGTCCACCCCTTCCACCCAGGTTGTATTCTCCACGGGCAGCGCCTTGGTTGTTCATGGCAATAACCGGCAGAGTCAACACAAAGGAATTGTCATTAGCGACAGCGGGTGCGCTGACAAAACCGAAGCCGATCAAGCTAAGAATGAAACGTGAAAAGCGGTTCATGGAAAACTCCTGAAAATGGGTCTGATGGCGGCCTGCATCCATTTTACCCCGCAAGAAACGGCGTCCACCAGTGGCGCTCACGTGGTGCTTTTACAAAAAAGTCTTAGAAAGGGAGTCGTGCAGAGAGATTGAACCTGATAAAATCATTCTTAACTATCAATCGGGATACTCTATGTTAGTGATTGCGCACCGGGGAGCGAACAAAGAGGCATTCGAGAATAGCTGGACTGCGTTTGAAAAAGCAGTGGAAGCGGGCTCACAACGCATCGAACTTGACGTTCAAATAACCGCTGATGGACATCTCGCCATTCTACATGATGATTCATTGCGGCATTGCACGGGACATCACGGACACATCTCGAAAATGACGCGTGCGAGTCTAGAGAAGTTGACGCTACGCAATAGCGAACCCATTCCCTTTCTTGATGAGTTTCTCAAACGTTTTCTACACCGCGTCGAAGTCAATATTGAGATCAAACCTGACAGCATGGAAGTCTCCGAGAAGGTCATGGAGGAGCTTTCCTCCTACGATTACCGAGAACGCGTGATCATTTCTTCCTTTCGCGCCGACCCACTCATCTATCTCGCGGACAATCATCCCGAAGTAAAGATCGCGTGTCTGTGGGGTGACTATGTTAAGTGGCGACAAGCGTCCTACTTCGCGCCTTTGAATTTTATGCAAAGATGCCGCACGAAGATATTCCACCCATGGACGCGGTATCTGAATGCCAAGGTGATGGATCAAGCCAAGGCACGCGGTTGGATTGTCTATCCATACGTGGGCATGAAAGAGGAAGACAAAAATCGTGAAGACCTTTGGATTTATTTAGCATCCTTGGGGATCGACGGTTTGTGCACCAACTATCCACGCGAATTTGCACGTTGGGTTCAGGAGAATTGTGGTCATGAAAAACAACGTCATCCCAAAACTTAATAAATACTGGACCATCGAAACGATGCGATCTTTCGATGGCAAGGCCATTCGTTACGGCTTCTACCATAAGGGAACGAAGCCAGTAAGCCGCGTCATCGCCTACGCAAACGGTCGTTCGGAATGGATTGAGAAATATGATTTTCTCCCCGAACTGCTCGAGCTTCCAGAAGACACCGGTTTTGTCACTTGGGATCATCGCGGTCAGGGAGCTTCCGACGGAGAAAGAGCATCCATTGACTCTTATGACATATTCGCCGAGGACATGGCCGCTATATTGAAAGAAGTAAGCCCCGGAAAGCCTTATGCCGTCATGGCTCATTCCATGGGTGGGCTTATCTCCACTTACGCGACTTTAACGCAAAAAATTACTCCCCACTGCTTATCGTTAAGCGCCCCCCTTTTTCTTCTTCCCGAAACAGTGATCAAGCGAAGCGTGGCGCGAAACATTGCTAAGGTTTTGAATCGCAACCCCTTTCGACACTGGCACACTGGCGCGGGTCATTTCGATCGCACAAAGTTCGCCAAAAACCCTCTGACTCATGACGCGGAGGCTTATGAAAGGCTGCGGCAAGCACCTTATAAAATTCCGTCACCTACATTTTCATGGGTGAACGCATCCTTTCAGGCATCGGATACGATTTTTGAACAAAGTCTCTTAAAAAATTTGACCTGCCCGGTTCTTGTGATGGGCGGAAGCAACGAAACTGTTGTTGACCCGAAGGGTTTTAGCCGCTGGTCTCAGCTTGCTGTGCAAAACAGTCCAATGCCCGTGCGCTTTGAAACCATCACGGGAGCGCGGCATGAGCTATTCAACGAAATTCCACGCTATCAGCAACGAGCCATCACACTGACAAAACAGTGGCTAAAACAATATTTTTTCACGAAAGCCGAGGTTGGGGCGATCGAAGAAAAAATCTAAGCAAAGAAAGGGTCGACCGTGGTGAATTTGAAGCTACAGGATATCCCTCTATTTCAGCATGTTCCCGAACAGCATGCTCAGATCATCAATGAATGCGCGACGTCTCTTAAGAAAAATAGCCAAGACGTTATTCTCCTCGAAGGAGAGCCAGTCCTTGGTATCTATGTTGTTCTCGCGGGACAGGTAAAGGTACACACGGGTCACCCCTTGCAGCCCATCACACTGATCAATGCGGGTGAAACCTTCGGCGAGATGTCTCTTGTCGAAAAAGCCACCGCTTCAGCAACGATCCGTGCCGCCGAAGATGGAACACAACTCATATTGGTTCACGGTAAGCGCTTGCAGGAAAAACTTGAGGTTTTTCCTGATTTAGCAGCGGCCTTTTACAAAGGTGCCGCAACCATTCTGTCGCGCCGTCTTAGAGAAACAACACGTAAGGTTGGTCACGAACTCCAAACGAGAGTAAAGATTAATGCAAGCATCCAGGCAAATGATCGGGAAAATACGCTTGCGGCGCAACTAACCGCACTCACTCATAAGACAGGGTCTCTCCAAGAGAGCCTGGAGGAAAGCCTCAAGAAGTGGCTGAAAAGTGTAAGTGCCCTGGAGCAAAAGGTAGGCGCGCATAGCACTTTGAAGAAAGAAATCGAAACAGATGTGAGTATCCAGCAGCGCGAGCTTGCGCTTATTCACCAAAGTCTGGAACAAGTGAGACAAACTTTAGAACGTGTCGAAAAACATCTTTTGGCGGTTTAGCATTCAGTGACATTCACCGCGAGTCCGCCGCGGGATGTCTCTTTATATTTATCTTTCATGTCCGCACCCGTTTGCCGCATGGTCCGGATCACGGAATCAAGCGAAACGTAATGACTACCATCTCCGCGCAGGGCAATGCGAGCGGCGTTAATCGCTTTAACGGCGCCCATCGCATTCCGTTCAATACAAGGGATTTGAACAAGACCACCGATGGGATCGCAGGTAAGCCCCAAGTTATGCTCCATTCCTATTTCCGCAGCCTGCTCCACCTGCGCCATGGAGCCACCCAATGCAGCCACCAATCCGCCAGCAGCCATCGAACACGCGACACCGACCTCGCCTTGGCAGCCCACCTCGGCACCTGAGATAGAGGCATTTTCTGTGTAAAGCACGCCAATTGCAGCGGAAGTTAATAAGAAATTATGAATTCCCTGGCGATTGGCGCCATCACAAAATTTTTCGTAATACTTAATAACCGCGGGAATGATCCCTGCGGCACCATTTGTGGGAGCCGTCACAACGCGCGCTCCGCTGGCATTTTCTTCGTTCACCGCAAGTGCAAATAAGTTCACCCAATCAATGATAACGAGCGGGTCTCGCTTGGCGCCATCGGGGTCCTTATTCAGCTCTTTGAAGACACGAGCCGCACGACGCTTTACCTTTAACTTACCTGGCAAAACACCTTCGATCTGTAGACCGCGGTGAATGCAAGCACCCATGGCGGCCCAAATCTTGTCCAAACCGGCCAATGTTTCTTCTTCACTACGCCAAGATTTTTCGTTGGCCAACATGACTTCGGCGATGCTGAGTTTTTTCTCGACACAGATGTCGAGAAGATCTTTGGCTGTCTTAAATGGACAGGCAACGTTGACCGTGTCCTTATTCAGACGATCTTTCGCCGCTGTCTTTTCATCAACAACAAAACCTCCTCCAATGGAATAGTAAGTGCCGGAGGCGAGCTCTTTTGCGGTCTTGTCGAATGCGGCAAAACGCATGCCGTTTGGATGGTAAGGGAGAGCCTTGCGCCGATGAAAAATAAGATGCTTCTGAGGATCGAACGCGATCGTTCTTTCACCGTTCAAGCGGATTTCTTTTGCTCCAAGAATTTTCTCAAGACGGGGTTCAATCGTA
Organism: uncultured Oligoflexales bacterium; assembly: GCA_964404325.1. GTDB lineage: Bacteria > Bdellovibrionota_B > Oligoflexia > Oligoflexales > Oligoflexaceae > CAYOJQ01. The sequence goes on along the minus strand of CAYOJQ010000008.1, from coordinate 44,260 downwards.
TCGGGATCTATGGCGTCCGGCAAAGAACCCTCTAATCCAAGAAGGACCGCTTTATCCGTTCCGTGTCCCACACCCGTGAGTGCGAGAGAGCCGAAGAGTTCAACAACCACGCTATCAGTCTTATTGACAAGGCCAGCTGATTGCAGCTCGCGCAAAAAATAAACCGCCGCCTTCATAGGTCCCATCGTATGAGAACTAGAGGGTCCAATGCCTATCTTAAACATGTCAAAGACGCTGATTGCCATGATCCACCAAGAGAAAGTGCGATGTTTAGATCTTAGCACATTTTTGCGTAACGTCTTTCAGTAACTATTCTTGAGCCTGGCATGTGGTTTGCTGCGTTTTCGGCGAAGGAGGGTCGTCAAATGGATTGGCTGAATTACAACCACTTGCATTATTTTCATATAATCGCCACAGAAGGGTCCCTCAAGAAGGCGGCAGAGAAGCTGGGGATGAGCCAATCTACGCTGAGCGAGCAGCTCAAAAGCCTGGAGACCTTTTTCAACTCCCGATTATTTGAGCGAAAACCGACTGGCTTGCAATTGAACGATCGCGGTCGCCAGGTGCTTCGCTTCACGAACGTGATTTTTGGAGCGGGAACGCGCCTCATGCAAATGTTCCGCAACAATGTCGAGTCGGCCCGCCAGACGCTGGAGATTGGCTGCAGCACCTCAGTCTCGCATTTGATGCCGATGGGCTCCTTGGCACCCCTATTCGAAAGGCCCGATACCTATCTGAAGTTCAGAACCGGCCAATTTGAAGATATGGTGCAAAAACTTTTGAACCAAGAACTCGACCTCTTGTTATCGGATCGTCAGCCGAACCTGAAATTCAGTAAATATCTTAAAACGGTTTTGGTATCGCGACCACGTTACGCCTTGGTGCACAGCCCTAAATGGCAAGACATTGCTGGGCAAATCCCAAACACTCAAGTGAACTTTCCGTTTATCAATTACACGACTGAATCAACCATACGATGGGAGATCGATTCTCTCTTTCAAGAAAGTCAGTATAGGCCTTTGATGATAGGCGAAGCCGACGACATTACGTTCATGAAACAAATGACCGTTGCCGGATTGTCGTTCGCCTTTCTTCCCGAGGAGCTTGTTCTCGAAGAATTGGAAGAGGGCCTTCTTAAGAAAGTTGAAGGGGTTCCCACCATTCAGAATAGGATCTCCGTCCTATTCCAAGAAGTTGAAAACCGCGACTACGTTAAATCCGCGATCCAGATTCTGTCCGGGGGCGCGACCACCACCGAATATGAAGAGCCTGAATCCGAGTCTCCCCCTACTCTCCAATAGGTTTTATCAGCCGAATCCCTTCAGGGATTCGGTTTTACTTGTCGTTGCCACACAGGTATTCTAGTTATTGCCACAGTCGGTGAATCTTTTTGGTAACGGTAAGGGCTCGATGAAGCAGCTACGTTCTTTTGTAGCCACTCGATTGGTTGGCTACCTTTTCTTATTGCATCTCACGATGATCTTACCCGGTCGAATAGGCCTCGCCCATTGGAAGACGCGCGTTGGAACAAGTATCTGGCAGGACCTACTACTTGGTGCCAGCATTGATTCCCGCCACAGCTTCCCTTACGCCGCTCTCATTCTTGGGCTGTCCTATTTTCTGTGGCGGCGCATCTATAAAATTTTTCCAGCCAAAAAGATTTTGCACAGAATCACAGATGCCATGTTCCTAGGCTCCGCGTGGCTTTTGACGGTGCTTTTCACATTAAGCAATGTGGCAGCATCTGAATATAAAGTTCAACGCGGCGTCTACCCAGTCATTCACGACATTCTATTAGCTGACGGGGACTGGGGCTTTATCAAAGCGAATATTTCAACCTTTTGGATGGACCGTTATTTCGTTCCGTTACTTATTTGCCTCTGTGCACAAATATTCCTCATGAAACAGATGGCTCGACTTGTTTTGACCGCCGAATTTAAGAAACGCTGGCAGGAAGGTCTTGGGTTTACCTTTTTAACCATGGCCGCTGCAGCGCTTTCTTTCCAATGTTATATATACAGCCCCAAGGCCTTCGCTCTTAATATCAACCGCGAAGAGATCGCCTCACCTCTTAAAGAAATAACGGATTCACTCACACACACAGATCCGAATGCTCTGAAAAAGCAACTCAACTCACTCTATCTCAGTGCGGAAGAATCCCTCGAACAAACCAAAGCGGGAGCTCAAATTCTTGGATTCCCACGCGAACATGGCGAGCATGTTCTCAAACAAGAAGAGATTAACTGCAATGAGCACCCGCTAAAGCGCCCACTCGTTGAAAATGACATAGCTCTTCTACGGGATCTTTCCGAACTATCGAAAGTGATATTTGAAGGTCGGAAAGCCCCTCTCCAGATTTGGCACCTCATGATTGAGAGTTTTCGCGCGAACGAAATCCATGCCTTAAATCAACATGCTCCAGAAGTCATCACGCCGACCATGAATCGCCTCTATCAAGCCAACAATCAGTCCTCGCGTGAAGCGGTTATTCGCGCCACCAATATGCAACAAGGTGGTCTCCGTACATCACAAGGCATTTCCGGTACTTTCTGCGGAATGGGCGCTCTTCCCTTATTGGCGAGCTTTTCTCGCGACTTCGGCGCCGTTCCAGCTCGATGCATGCCCGACGTTCTCTCCGATGCTGGTTTTGAAAACAGGCTCTTTTACGGCTCGTTCCTAAATTTCGATAATATGAAGATCTTCTTTCAATATCACGGTTTCAAAACCTATGAAGATCTACAGATGCCAAAACCCATGCCTAAGGGTGTTTGGGGCTTAGCTGATCAAGGCGTCGCAAAATACGCGTGGAGCACAGTCGAACGAGAGGCATCCTCGAGCAGCCAGTACAACGTGTTTCTAACTCTATCCAATCACACGCCTTATCGCGTGCCTGAAGACATGCCGGCCGACGTCACTGAACGCATGGAAGCCTGGCATGCGACGAATAAGTTCAGCGGCAACAAGGAAGATTGGGCCCATGTCCTTGATGTGGCTTATTCTGATTCCGTGGTGGACCTGTTCATTAACAACATTGAGCAAAGCGCATCAGCAAAAGATACGATTCTCATTGCCCATGCCGACCACGCCACAAGCGACACTCCTCTATGGGATGATGTGCTGGTTCATAAAAATGAAGACTGGATTCGCAAGATCCCCTTTGTCATCTATTTCCCTCCCGCGTTCAAAGATGGGGTTAAGAACAAACAACGTTTTGTGGCACTCCTAAATCGCGTCAATGAAGGCCTCCAAAAGCAATCTTCCATTAACGATGTCCCCCAAATGATCCTGGCGCTTCTCGCCGCGGACCCACAGATGAAATCTCTGCCCGCGGAATGGCGCTGGCACACGCTCGGCGGACAAGCGACCAGCAAAGACTTTGAAATACCAACACTTACTCAAACAAAGGTCTGGGGAATCGATGCGTCATCGAACGCTTTCTTCATTAACGAGGAGGGAAGACAGTTTGACAGGGAACCGGTAAGCTTTTTGCAATCGCAACAAGACCCACAGTGGCGAAAGCGTCATTTGATGCCGGTAACAAGTTTTCTTGGCGCGTTTTTAAAAGGCTACGGCCAGGAATGCTATGAAGCAAAAAATATTCGGCGGAATGTGGTGACAGAATAGTCTATCTTTTTCTTCGCCGTTGCCGTTTATGATGTCAATCATCGTTCTCTAGCGAAAAGGCGACAGAATGACCAAAGTTGTGATCGTGGGGGCAGGTTTTGCAGGGCTCTCCGCGGCGAAAAAATTAGCACCCTACTCATCCATTCATCTCACCGTCTTAGATCAGAAGAATCACCATCTGTTTCAGCCACTTCTCTATCAAGTCGCGATGGCTGGCCTGAGTCCTGCGGAAATCGCGGTTCCCATTCGCTCACTTATCGCACGCCATCATAAGAACGTCGAAGTTCTTCTTGGCAAGGTCACCGGCGTCGATCTCAAAGAGAAAACCGTGCAATGGGATGGTGGCCAAGACATCTCCTACGACTTCTTGATTCTCGCCTGCGGTGCGAGCCATAGCTATTTTGGGCACGATGAGTGGGAAGAGTTCGCGCCAGGGTTGAAAACGATTGAGCAGGCAACCGAAATACGGCGACGTGTGCTCCTAGCCTTTGAGGTTGCGGAACGAGAGACAAATCCAGAGCTCCAGCGAGAGGAGCTTACGTTTGTTGTGGTAGGCGGGGGACCGACGGGCGTGGAGCTAGCTGGCGCTTTGGGCGAAATCAGTCGATACACTCTCGCTCGTGATTTCGCTCACATTGATCCAAAGCGCACACGCATCATACTGATTGAGGGCGGGCCACGCATTCTCCCAAGTTTCGAGCCTCATTTGTCGGCACGTGCTGCTCGCGATTTAGAGCGATTGGGAGTCACGGTGTGGACATCAACTCTTGTGACCGGAATCTCCGCGAATGGAGTCACTATTGGTGGTGGGGAATTTCTAAAGGCAAGAACTGTCCTCTGGGCCGCTGGTGTTAAACCATCGAAGTTAAATCTCTGCCTCGACACTCCATTGGACCGTCAGGGCCGAGTGATTGTCGAAAAGGATTTGAGTATTAAAAATTACCCTGATGTTTTTGTCTTGGGTGATCAAGCTCATGCCGTGGGCACGGATGGAAAACCACTCCCCGGACTCGCCCCCGTTGCGATCCAGGAGGGGCGATGGGTGGCCCGCAATATTCTTTTACGCTTACAAGGTAAGCCAACAGAACCTTTTAACTATCTCGACAAGGGGCAGTTAGCGACAATCGGACGGCGACGCGCCGTCGTGCAGATAAAGGACCTGATATTCGGAGGATGGCTAGCATGGATTGCTTGGCTGCTTGTGCACATATACTATCTCATCGGATTTCGTAACCGTCTGATCGTACTCATCCAATGGTGCTGGTCCTACTTTTTCTATGCGCGTGGCTCTCGACTCATCGTCAGTAAGGAGTGGCGCGAGACGAAACCACATGGAACCGGAACCCCGCCACTGGCTTCTAAATCCAAAGATGAATCTGCGCCAGATATTGCCAAAAGCTATTGACGTTTGTTCCGCCCTCTTTTGTTTGACTATTGAGCGCGTCAATACGGAGTTCGATACCGTGGTTGGGGAAGAACTGAATGCCCGGTCCATAGCGGTAGGTGACCAGCTTTCCCCTCAGTTCCGGTTTATTGTATTCGAACGTCAATAGACTAAAAAAGCCACGCGTCATAAACCAATGGGTTTGCGTGAAGAGATACTGCCCTTTGGGTTGAAACTCCGTTTCCTTAGCTCGTTTCGCAACCTCGCCGATTTCCGCGAGCAGGCTTAGTTTACTGCCTAGCCCTGTTCGAACATGAAGGGCATTGGCCATGAGCGATAGATAGTCGGATGAGGATGATAGCAGCGAGTAGCCAATGCGCGTTCTTTTGAACAGGGAATATTCGACTTGTGTCGCAAACCCCTTTTGCCGAAGCTTCTCATCTTTTTGCGTCAGGTTTCCTAGAAAACCCTGCACACCAATCTCCCAGTCTTTGAGCATGATGTGCCCTAAAACACCGTGAGACTGGTCGTTCATGGTCTGCTGCGGAAGAACACGGCTAAACGCGGTGTGATCAGGAATACGCAGGCCATAAATTCGATCCATGAGGCCAGCATACACTCCAAAGCTGCGCGAAATGCGATAGCCCACATAGTGTTCACGACTACGATAAGACTCAATCTTCTCGTCGCTATTCTTTAAGGCTTGAGGAGGGGGCGCGTAACTCACGCTCCCGACAACCGTGAACTGATCTTTGTCACCAAATAACATCGCGAGGGATGCACTGGCGTCCATATGTATGAAGCGGCTATCCGTTTTTTCTGGCTGTTTCACTTGATAGTAGAGGCCGCGGTAACTTAACCCTGGACGCATCCAATCATTGAGCGGCTTTCGCCAAAGAAAACCAGAGGCCCGCGCGATGCGTTCTTCAGATGCTTTTTTGCTCCACAACATGCGACTGGCCACGTAAGTGGCACCAACGGAACGTCCATAGTCCGTAAGCGGCCCGCCTCCGTATGGATTGTAATGACACCCCATACAAGATTGATAACCCAAACTAATATAATTTGGGTAAGCGCTGAGTTCTCCGTTCCAGAAGACTCCAACAAAAGCTGCCATGATCAGAAGTTTGGTGGCGAAATATTTCATTTCATCCCATCAATCCAGCTGGTGAGCTTTGCATAATCCTCCGCGGACAAAGCTTTACCGTCCTTCGGCATGTTTCCACCGTTATTGATCAGAATAGAAATAATATTGGAACCGGTGCTGTTCCCAGGAACCACGTAGCTTGAACTTTTCCAATCAGCTTCCGTGGTCATCTTATTCCAGCTCGCATGATAGTTTGAGTGACAGCCGATACATTGCGCTTTAATCACGGCAAACGCGGCGGCGAACGCCTGTTCTTCAGGAGAGCCGCCACCAGGTCCAGGCCCTGATTCTTGATAGACGTCATCCCCGGAATTGGAGTTGTAGTCTTGGCCACACCCCAAGACGAATACCCCTCCAAAGCCAGCGGCCCAAAGAATTTTTCGGCTCAAGAATCTATTCATAAGGAACCAGAATTTCCGCTTCAACTTCATCTTCCACGCCGACGTTCATATAGCGAATATCTTTGAGACTGAAATCACTTGGCTTCAAGGTGAACTTCACTTTCACGTTGCTGCCATCTTCTTCAGCCTCAAAAGAAAGAGGCTTTGTAACCTTATTAACAGTTATTTGCGCCGTACCTTTGCCATCTTTAATCTTAACATTTTTGACTGTAATAAATTTCTCTTTTGGAGCACCGAGGCGATCACGAGTGTGTTTATCTCTTAGCTTGATACCCGTCTTGATGGAAGAAATGGGTGTCTGCAAGCTTGCCGCGGAATAGGACGAACCCTTTTTCTTCAATTTGCCGACGATCTTGTCGCTCTTCATGGTGAATTCACCAGCAGGAGAAAGGGGCACAACGACAGAAATCGCTTGCGCAAGGGCCACGCTCGAAACTTGCAAAAAAAAGAATACCGCTAATAAGCGCACGCAGAATGTTCTCATTATGCCACCTTACTCGATTTTGGGAGGTTGAATTTTTGTTTATTATAACATTATCTTGAAGCGTGAGGGGGGGCGATTAAGGGTAGAAAAGCCACTTCGGCTCGCCCTGAGGCTTGGAATAAAAAATGAGAGGTCATCCGCTTCGTGAAAATTATTTGGATAGATGCAAACCAAACCGTTTTACTCTCTCAGGTTAAGAGCTTAGCTGACGATCTCCTCGGCGAGAATTATTTTTCGCAACCTGGCCTCATAGACATTCTTCAAAAGCCGCAGAACCGCCTCATCGGGTGCATAAGCGACGACCGTCTTGTTGGTTTTGCTTTAGCGTCAACCAAAACTCGCCAGGAAATGAAAACTGTTTTTGCTAACTTCGGCATTGACACCAAGCATGACGAAACCACTCCGATTGGCTGTTTTCATGCCGCCGGCGTTGCAAACAACTGGCAAAAAAAGGGCATTGCTCTTGAACTCGGGCAACAACATCTTCGCTGGCTTGCGGAAGAAGGCTGTAAGACTGTCTACGCTATTTCCTGGGATCATCCGGGAAAAACCTCAAAGCCCACACTCGAGAAGTTGGGTTTTGAGGTGAAAGTGTATTCACAAAGCTATTTTAGGAAACTAAGTTCCGATTGTGTATGCCCCGTCTGTGCCTCGACATGTTGTACGTGTGGCGCATACCTCATGGTGCGAAACCATTCAGAGCAACACACCTTTTAGAATCAAAGACGCGACCGTGAAGTAGATCACCAATCCAGAAACATCCACGAGTGTCGCAACGAATGGCGCTGAAGCCGTCGCTGGGTCGATATTAGCTCGACGTAGAATAAACGGCAGCATGGCACCGGCAAGACTACCCCACAACACAATACCGATAAGACTGACAGCAACGGTTAAACCTACCAGCACATAGTGAGGCCCATACAAAGCCTCGCGTGTTGGCCAGACGATAATACGGAGGAAACCAATGGAGCCAAGTATCAGTCCAAGAGTCGTGCCCACGAAAAGCTCACGCGCGAAAACACGCCACCAATCTCTCAGCCTGACCTCACGCAGGGCAATGGCACGAACAACGAGTGTTGAGGCCTGAGAGCCTGAGTTACCACCACTACTAATGATCAGAGGAATAAACAGGGCTAATACGACCGCGCGAGCAATTTCGTGTTCAAAATATCCCATGGCCGTCGCCGTTAACATCTCACCAAGAAACAGGACGACAAGCCACCCCGCTCTCTTACGAATCATACGATGAAGACGAATCTTCAAGTATGGTTCATCGAGAGCTTCCGAACCACCGAGCCTTTGGATGTCTTCTGTTGCCTCTTCTTCGACAACATCAACGATATCGTCAACCGTGACGATACCCTTCATGTGGCCTTCGTCATCAACGACCGGAATCGCCATCAAGCCACTCTTGGAAAAAAGATGGCGCATCTCTTCTTGCGACATATTTTCACGCGCCACCACAACTGAGGTACGCATGATGTCCTTAACCAAGACATTGTTTTCAGCGGCAAATAGATTTCGCAACGAAACGATACCGAGCAATTTTTGGTTGGCATCCAGAACATAAAGGTATCGCGTCGTTTCTACTTGAGGTGCTTGTCTCCGCAGATAACTGATAGCTTCATCAACCCGCATATCGGGACGTACCCGAGCAAAACGCGGACTCATCAAGCCCCCAGCTTCATCCTCCTTGTAAGCAAGAAGAGCGGTCACTTCTTTACGAGTGGCTGCATCTAATTGCTTTAGGATGGATGCGCGCATATCTGGTGAGACTTCTTGGATAAGGTCGGTAAGATCGTCCGGCGGTAGAAGGCGAATCCAAAGGCGCTGTTCGTGAACGGGAATAACCTCGAGGAGCTCCGCCTGTTCTGAAGCCCGAAGGCTTAAGAAAAAATCGTCCGCGTCGCCCCGAGGTAACTCGTAAAAGGTTTGAAGCTTCTCTTGCATCGTCAGCTCAACCCAGTCGTTGCGAAGCTGAACAATAGCAGGATCTAAATTGATATCTGAACCAGCCACCCTACTTCTCCTACTTAGGGGGATAGTTCATATTACCTATCCCGCCTTTATATCCTTCAGTTGCCCAAAATTTCGCTCCAATGCAACTCGATCCCATCGGGCCAAGTCTGCCCCAGCATCGTAAGTAGACTGGAAGAAATCCAACACCATGGCATCTGGATCAGCGGCCTTGCGGACATCCTCATATAACAGGATAAACCCATTTGTCCCTTGATTATAGAAGGCTGTATCAGGATGAACGGCGGCGTTCTGAAACCCGTTGGGCTCAGGAGCCATATAGGAATAGAACGCGGCGTGCTTAAACAACTGGCTCCCTGGCCAAAACCCGCAACTACTAACTTCGTGGGAATAGCCCTCATGTGTAATAGCATCGGCTCCCGGTCGCGGTGGAGCCTTGCGCCCGGAGAATCGGGTCACAGCCATATCGAAGCTTCCCCAGAAGAAGTGAACGGGGCTGCACTTACCCATGAACTCACAGCGGAATATTTTCATAAGACGATCCACTTGAACTAGCACCTGCCAAAAACGAAAGGCACCCTCTCGATCATAGGCCGCATGCTTCGTATCCTGCCCAAAAGGGATGGGATCGGGGACTTCACTCGGCACCTGATTTATTTGCACATCGATTTTCAGAGAACCAAGTATTCCCATAAACTCACGATAAAAACTTGCGACTGTTTTCGGCGCGAGAGCCATGGCTCGGACCTCTCCCGTACTTGTTGAGACAATTAGAACCTGATCAATGAAATCAAAATCAATCTGAACCGTGCGCTCCTCGTAAGGCATCGGCGATGTCGTTAGGCCCCGCGTTGTAACGTAGAGGGCAACACCCCACCATTGATTTTCGGGAGGGCTTAAAGCCAATCGCACCTTGCCGACAATTTGCGTCCACATGTGTAGAGTCTCGCAGGTCTCTGCCCATCCCTCGTAGGGCAAACTTGGCCATATCGCGTCCAGTTCGGTTGCGTTTTCCATAGTAGTACGCCTCTCTTTAAAGTAGTCCGCCAACACGGTCTTACTTTGCAAATATCAAGCCCTATGAAGGGTAAGTTCATTCATTTCTGTGGAATTTGCTTTCGACGTATTGCTTGGTTAGATTGGTTATTATCACTAACAAGATCGGAAGAAACGATGCTTACTTTTTATTCAAATCTTGCTTCGTCAAATGCGCACAGAGTGCACTTCTTTCTTGAGTACGCGAAAATACCCCACAACACCAAAGTCGTTGATCTCGCCAAAGGGGAGCAAATGAGCCCTACCTATATGGAGATCAATCCATTTGGGGCTGTACCGGCCATTGAACATGATGGCTTTACTTTGTCTGAGTCCAATACGATTCTTCGTTATCTCGCCCATAAATTTGAAAAATTTGACGCCTATCCGAAAGAATTAAATGAACGCGTAAAAGTGGATCGCATGGTGGATTTCACGACGCTACACGTGTCTCGCTGGATTCAAAGCCTCTTCTGGAATATGGTCTTGGCACCAATGCTCAAACGACCTGTATCCCAAAATGGGATTGAAGAAGCACATATGCAGTTAGAACGCTTTTTGCCAAAGCTCGATCATTGGCTGCAAAATTCCGAGGATTTTCTTTGCGGCCATAAACTCACCATTGCGGACGCTAGTTTTCTTCCAGTTGTGGCGCAGGCTCATCAGCTGAAATTAGATTACAGCAGGTACCCAGCTATCCAGAAATATGCGGATCGAGTTCTTGCTCTTCCCGCCTGGAAAAAAACGGAAGACGATATTCGCAAGCTCTTTGAGAGATAGGTCGAAATGCGAGCTTCAGAAGTTTTTTTGCACCTCGGTCTATGGGCGGCTGCATCCTTTGGGTCCGCTGCCTGCATCTCTCCACAAAGTCATCCTAACGAACTGGAAGAACAAAAGATGAATGAGTTACCGAAGTTCGTGCAACACAATGACAGCCTTGGAAGCAGAATCCTATATACCCCGTCAGCCTATGTCGAAAATATCACTTCCAAAGAAGTGCAGGATCTCATTGATTCCATGCGCCCCAAAATGGTTGCAGCCGGAATTGGCCTAGCCGCTAATCAGGTTGGACATCCCCTGCAGATTTTCATGATCGAGTATCACCCACCGATCGATGAATTTAAGAAAGGGGATCGCTACAAAGTTGTCATGCCAGATGTCCCCTACCAGGTCTTCATAAACCCTCGCATAACGGAAGCTTCACCTGAAACCGTCAGCTTTTGGCACGGCTGCTTGAGTGCAGCCGACAAGGATCGTGGAAAAGTAGCGACCTACGAATGGATTGACTTCGAAGCCTTTGACAGGAAGGGCAAAAAGTTCTCAGGGCGCCTCGATGATTTCGCCGCTGTTATCTTCCAGCATGAGTTTCGTCACCTCCTCGGACGATTGTATTTTGATCAAACCAATTTGTTCATGGCGGCCGACGAACTCGATAAGAAGCGCGCCTCTGGCGAGATTGCGGCTTATGAAATTTGTGGCCCGGATGTTCCTCACCTTCTCAGTGACTATGTTGTCGGTGAGACAATCGATGAGTACGCTCAAAGAGCAAGAAGAGACTAAATGTTGCCTCTAGCATGGCATCGAAAATGCATTAAACGAATGCTTTTTCGACCATGCCGGAGACACCATGAAGCTTTCGCTCCCTCTTCTGCTCCTTTGTTTTTGCACTTTTTCCTGTCAGACAAAGTCCCTCCCACAGGAAACAATGTCCTCCTCCGCTCAGCCTGCGGCAGAAGAAGTAAAACCCATGAAAATCGCTTTCGTCGGGGATGTGGGAATAAAAGACACCTCATACGCCACGATGAAACTTATCAAGAATGAGAACGCGGACCTCCTCCTCGTCCTCGGTGACTACGACTACCAACATGACCCACAAGGATGGGAGAAGATGCTTGATGACACTTTAGGCGCCAATTTTCCCATCCTAGGCGTCGTCGGAAATCACGATGTGAAGAACTGGCCCGATTACCAGAAGCAATGGGAGAGTCGGCTGAGCGCACATATGCCCCAAGTAGAATGCAGTGGCGATTATGGTGTCAAAGGAACCTGCACTGTGAACGGCATCCTCTTTGTCATGTCGGGAATCGGTACATTAGGAGACGACAACGGTGATCGCATCAAATCGGCACTCAACAGCGGAAATCACATCTGGAAGATTTGCGCTTGGCACAAGAATCAATCAGCCATGCAGGTGGGAGACAAAGAGGACGCGGTTGGTTGGCCTGCTTACGAACAATGTCGTGAAGCCGGCGCCATTGTTGCCACAGGCCATGATCATTCCTATGCTCGCTCCTACCTCATGGGCAGCTTTGAGAAGCAAGATGTTGTCAACCATGACGATCTTTTGGAACTATCGCCAGGCCAATCATTTATCTTTGTTTCAGGCCTCGGCGGTGAATCACGCGAGAAGCAATACTTGGCTCAGAGCTGGTGGGCAAAAATATATTCGAAAGAGACAGGGGACGCGAAGAATGGTGCCCTCTTCTGCGATTTTAACGTCAACAACAATCCCCGCCAGGCAAGCTGCTACTTTAAGAACGTTAATGACGAAATAATCGATCAGTTCGGTCTCGAATCCAAGTTGCCATAGAGAAGCTGTTGACTAGATTTTGTTTCATCGCATCTCTAGAATATAGGGATGCGAAAACACAAGATTGGGGTGTCACTTTTATGACTTCTTCAACAAAACACGGCAAGGTCCAGTCTGGAAAGTTTGAGCTGGGCTACACAGTGGAAGGCACGGGAAAGCCTACGATCGTCATTGGCAGCTCCATCTACTACCCGCGAGTATTTTCTCAGAACTTGCGGAAACACTTGCAGCTCGCCTTTATCGATCACCGTGGATTTGCTCCCACATCTGAAACTGTGGATAGATCCGATTTTGATTTAGATATCGTATTAGACGATATCGACCGCCTCAGGAAACATCTTGGGTATGACGATATCATCATCCTTGGCCATTCAGGGCATGGCTACATGGCACTGGAGTACGCGAAAAAATACGCACAGCACGTATCCCATGTGGTTATAGTTGCTACCGGTCCGAGTCATAGTCAGCACCATGTGGAGTCAACGGAGAAGTACTGGCAAGAATTCGCCGACAGTTCGCGAAAGGAGCAATTTACAAAAGACATCCAACATCTTTCGGATGAGATTGCTGCCGCTCCTGAAAAGCGGTTCATTACTTTTTGCCTCAGGTTCGGCGCACGAAGCTGGTTCAACCACGCTTTCGACGCAAGTCATCTATGGAAGGATGTTCAAGTGAACATGACGGGGATCGACTATCTCTGGGGCGAAGTTTTTCGCGATATCGACATCACCAAAGGTCTCGGGTCATTAAAAAAGCCAGTTTTTCTTGCCTTAGGAAAATCTGATCACTTGATCGCACCCTACTTTTCTTGGGAACCTTATCGGGAAAAATTTTATGATCTCACTTTGAAGGTTTTCGACAAGAGTTCTCACACCCCACAGCTCGAAGAAAGTGCTGCGTTTGATCATACGCTCCTGAGTTGGCTGAGGGCTCAGAACGAATAGGCGGGGGGAAAACCTAGCTCCATATGAAAGAATAGCCTATTTTTTTAGCAGATTTTTTAGGCGCGCGAAGTTTTTATAGAAATCACCTTTCAATCGATCTTTCATGGCCGACTGACCCACACCGCTCGGGTTAAAACCACGACGTCGTAGCATATGATTGAAAAAGAGCGCGTGGCTTTGCTGATCTGTCTTTGTCGTATTGAAAATAATGGAAAGTGATATCGAGACTTCCTTAGCCCCATTCTTCACATAGTGGGGGGCCACAAAGGGGATATGTAAGGTTTCACCTGGTCCAAAATCAAATTCCGTCGCATATTTGTCAAAGTCTTCGTGATAAGGAGGACGACTTCCAGCCCTGGCGATAAACGATTCTAAATCATTCCGCTTCAACACACGCTCATCCCAGGGCGGGTAAATATAGACCTTCTTTGTTCCCTGAAATTGCATCAAGAAGGTCGAATAACGATCAAAATGAAAGGGTGTAAGACTGTTGGGGGATGCGACAAAAAGATAGAGTCTCGGATCGATGGCAGGCTTGCGATCGCCATTTTTCCTCATCACCTGCTCAACATCCGCCAGCAATTCGCGGTAAAGCTCCTTAAAGCTCGGATCAACCTCGGGACTACGAATCATCACATATGAATCCGAGTTCTGCATGTCCTCGACCGTTTGCTGTAACGTCAGCCCGGTCTTATGCTCGATGTGAGCGCGATCAAAATCATCCGCTTTGCGCAATTTGCCCGAGCTGTAGAAAACCTGATCTTCTGGCAGCCTCTGCGCGACCTGAGCCAAATTATTCATGGTCATGGCTGGGTGGTCGAGAAGATGATGACGGAACTTATATCCCACCTTATCGATCTGTGAAGAATCGACAGCTTGATCAAAATGCTTAAACGGCATCGGTTGCCTCGTTGATTCGGTTTTTTCTAATAATATCCTTTAACGGACAAACCGAGCAACAAGGCTTCGTCGGCGAAACGATCGCGACACTAATTCAATGGCTTAAACACCGATTCGCTCTTCACCTCACCCATTTCCACATCGGAGCGTTCTTGCATATCAAGTTCGATGGAGCGGAGAGATACCGCAAAGTCCTTGATAAAAAGCGCCAGCCCTAACATCAGCAGGACTAGCGCCAGAACAAAAAAGAACTGAAGCGTGTAATAGAAGTCGATGTTGTAACTCATCGAGGAAAACAAAGTCATGATTGTGACAGACACCGAGAACACGGATAGAACTTCGAAAATGATGGCTATCCGAAGGATACGGGCGCGGCGATAAAGCGCTTGCAGCTCTCGACGCATGTATTCAGAGCCCGTCTCCTTGTGGTAAAGCTTCGGTCCTTCTCGTAAAAGCGTACGAATGCGATCAATCACACGCCCATAGCGCGTTGACATGATCGATAGAATTCCCGCCACACCGGTTACGAGAAAGACCGGCGCAATAGACGCTGACATCAGTTTCGCGAGTTCTGAACCGTCCAAAATCGTCAACGTCATATTTTTTCTTTATTCTTTTTCGGAATGAACCCAAGACGGACGTGATTCCATCACGTTTAGCCAGCGATCAATATTCTTAAACTTCGAAAGATCTACCTGCGCTCGTGTGCGAAGTGAAAAAGTTCCCGCCAACGCAAAGTCCGCAACAGTCAAGTCTCCACAAACGTACTCTGATCCCTTGAGCACACCGTCCAACACCGCACAGAAACGATCCACCTCGGCCTCACCCTCCACGATTTTAGCCTGATCTGGAGCAATACCGAGATTTAGAAATTCCTTGTAGAAGCGCTCGTACATGATCTTACCGAATGCTTGTGAAAGGTGATTCGCTTGCCAAAACAACCATTGATCAACATGGGCTCGTCCCTTCGCGTCTGTTGGCAACAACTTTGTAGCGCCACCTTTCGCGGCCACGTAACAAAGAATGGCATTTGATTCGAAGAGTTTAAAATCTCCGTCCACAAACGCAGGAAACTTACCATTAGGATTGATTTGCAAAAACTCTGTTGTTTTGTGCTCGCCCTTAAATGGATCGATAGGCACGATCTCTAAAAGCATATCCACTTCTCTAGCGACCGCGCGAATTTTTCGAGAGTTGGGATTGCCAGGCATATCGTAAAGTTTCATTTCTTTAACCTTTCCTTGGGGAAGTAAGAATCTGCGACGACTCGTTTATTCCCGACTGCCTATTTTCTAGAAAACAAGCAAGAGGATTCAAAAAGGATGAACGAAATAGCAAAGATCCATAAACGTATCGGGCGCAAAGCCTGGGCTTGCTTACTGATAAGATTTTCCTGGAATCGTTTCCTTCTGGAGAGGCGACAAAGCTTTTAAAGAGGAGCATCCGCTCCTCTTTAAGGCGTGACTCTATTCTCCAATGGAAGCTCTGTAGATAGCAGCCAACGCGTCCAATTCGCCGTCAAACGACGCCGGCCCTTGAGTCCAGATAAAGTCCGGTTTCCAGGATTGATTCCACTCACCGCCGATGATGTTGTTCTGGCTGTCTAGCTCAACGGTATAGCGAAGGGACATCTCGGTTGTTTCTCCCCTACCCGTGGCATTCCAAGAAGGATCCGAACCACCGACATATTGAATCGTTGTCTCGACCGAAAGGATGCGCACTGTCCCCTCGGCGGCGTGTCGGTATAGAGGCACCTCACCAAGAGATCGAACACTGTAACTCGCAATAGGATAGTTCCAAATTTCACCGTTTCTCCCGGCATCAAAAATCAACCCTTCGCGACGCACACCCAACATATTGGTAAGCGCAATATGGAAAGAACCAGCATTGACATCACGACACTCTCTCTCGCCATGCCAGGAATAGGTGCCACCATTGCTGCAACGCCGCCCCAAGATAGCAACATTGGCACCAGCGGCATTGCGTTGTCCTAAGGCGAGCAGCGCTTTGACGTCGGCCGCACCAAATGGAATATCGAAGCCAAGCGAGCTTCTAAGATTGACTGGTTTTGGCTCCTTGAAGTGCAAAGTCGCCGCGGCCCACCCGTCGCAAAGCCCGGTCCAGCGTGGCTCTGAGGGCGATGTGCGCCGCCTCTCCGACATCACGAGCGAATAGCTAAGGTCTCCCCTGTAGAGATCGTACTTCTCCGCGGGGGAAAGCTGTGACAATTCTCGATCGCTCAATTGTCGCAGTGATGCCAGATCATTCAGTGAATAGCGAAACCCATCCGTGTCAGTCATCCAACGATAAGCAACTCCACCCTTGTGACTTGCCCAGTAGTAATCACTCCAAAGCGGGTCCTTTGCCTCCCCTGTTTGCGGAAGTTGATCTATCTTGACGATATAGTCACTTGCCATGCGCCTTGGATCACTTGACGCACTCCAAGCCTCTTCAAGATGCGTAAATGTTCTTTGTGTCGCCGCGAAGCCATTTCCTGACAGCGGCGCCATTACTAATAGCAGCAAAGCATAGAGCGAAAATTTCATAGAGTCCCCCTCTGTAAATAGGAAGAAGAGTAGCAAAGGATGTTCCCACATCTTTTGGAGAGGCACATGGCCCTATGAACGGGTGAGCAAGTTCTCAGGATGACTGACGCAAAATGCGCGAGCGGAACTCACGATAAAATAGCATGAGTAAATAGAAGAAAATCAAAAAGCCCCGAGCTGACGCTCAGGGCTTTAATTTGATTTTGGTAGCGGGGGCAGGATTTGAACCTGCGGCCTTCGGGTTATGAGCCCGACGAGATACCAGACTTCTCCACCCCGCGGTAAGTATTCCATTTGTTTCCAAATTGGAGGCTGATTTATATGCCTCCAGGTTTGGAAAGTCAATCGCCAAAACGATTATTTGTCTTTCATCATATTCAGCGCGGAGCCAGCCTTAAACCACTCAATCTGTTCAGCATTGTAGGTGTGAGCTGCTTCGATCACATCTTCTGCGCCACCAACATGCTTCAAGCGAACCTTAATGGCTTTGCCTGGAGCGAAGCCGGAGAGGCCTTCGATGGAGATAAGATCGGTCGCTTGAACCTTGTCGTAATCCGCTGGATTCTTGAAGGTCAAGGCCAACACGCCCTGTTTCTTCAAGTTTGTTTCATGGATACGCGCGAAGCTCTTCACGATCACCGCACTCACGCCGAGGTAACGAGGCGACATCGCCGCGTGCTCACGACTGGAACCTTCACCGTAGTTGTCGTCACCGATCACAACCCAACGCTTACCTTTTTTCTGCAGATCGCGAGCGATTGCGGCAAATGTCTGAGCGGTTTCACCCGTGACGGCATTGGTACCGTGACCGATCTCATCCGTAAACGCGTTCGTCGCACCGAGGAACATGTTGTCGGAGATCTTGTCGAGATGGCCGCGGTAACGAAGCCACTTACCCGCGGGAGAGATGTGGTCTGTCGTACACTTGCCCTTTGCTTTGAGAAGCAAAGGATTGTCAGCGAAGTCTTTTCCATCCCATGCCGTGAATGGCTTAAGGATTTGTAGACGATCGCTATTCGGCGCCACCTCAACCTTAACGCTTTCACCGTTTGCAGCAGGCTCGTTGTAACCTGGATTCTTGTTGATGAAGCCACGACTTGGGAGTTCGTCACCCATCGGCTCTGGCAATTTCACTTCCTTGCCATCCGGTGTTTTCACAGAGTCAGTGATTGGGTTGAAGTTCAAGTCGCCGCTCACCGCGTACGCCATCACCATCTCCGGGCTAGAGATAAAGCCGAGAGTTTCTGGGTTGGAGTCGTTACGGCCGCGGAAGTTACGGTTGAAGGATGTAACGATGGAGTTTGGCGTACCGGGTTTGTAATCATCGCGCTGCCATTGACCGATACAAGGACCACACGCGTTCGCGAGTACCGTACCACCAAACTTCAACAACACATCCAACTGACCATCGCGCTGAATGGTGTCATAGATTTGGCTTGATCCCGGAGAGATCAAGAATTGTGACTTCGCCTTCATGCCATGTTCCAACGCAAACTTCGCAATGCGTGTCGCGCGCGAAATGTCTTCGTAGGAAGAGTTCGTGCAGCTACCAATTAACGCCGCGGAAATTTTTGCAGGGTAAGACTTCTCTTTGATCTCAGATTTAAACTCGGAGATACCACGCGCCACGTCTGGAGAGTGTGGACCAACAACGTGTGGCTCAAGTTTAGAAAGATCGATTTCAATAACTTCGTCGTAGTATTTCTTCGGATCTGCTTCAACTTCTGGGTCAGCGCGAAGGTGCTCTTTATACTTGTCAGCGAGATCCGCGATTTTCGCGCGCTCTGTTGAACGAAGGTACGCGCCCATGCGTGAATCATATGGGAATACAGAAGTTGTCGCGCCAAGCTCAGCACCCATGTTGGTGATGGTTGCTTTACCTGTACAGCTGATGGATTCAACGCCTGGACCGAAGTACTCAACGATTTTGTTCGTACCGCCAGCTACCGTCAACTTCTTCAAGAGAAGAAGAATCACGTCTTTTGGCGCTGCCCAACCGTTTAACTTGCCTGTGAGTTTAACGCCGATAAGTTTTGGAAACTTCACTTCCCATGGGAAGCCAGTCATCACATCAACAGCATCAGCACCACCAACACCAATCGCCAACATTCCTAAGCCGCCAGCGTTAGGTGTGTGAGAGTCCGTACCGATCATCAAGCCGCCTGGGAAACCGTAGTTCTCAAGAACAACTTGGTGAATGATACCAGCGCCTGGACCCCAGAAGCCGATACCGTATTTTTGTGATGCGGAACTAAGAAAACCGAAAACTTCTTCGTTTTCTTTGTTTGCAACTTGCATGTCCTTCTCAACGCCAACGTGCGCGCGAATCAAGTGATCGCAATGCACAGTGGAAGGAACAGCAACGCGTTTCTTTCCAGATTGAATAAACTGAAGAATCGCCATCTGCGCCGTTGCATCCTGCATCGCAACGCGGTCAGGACGAAGCATCAAGAAGCTTTCGCCGCGCTTTTGTCCTTTGTATGCTTTGGGATCGTCTAAGTGACTGAAGAGGATTTTTTCAGCGAGAGTGAGAGGCTTTCCTAAGTCTTTACGGATCTCTTTGAATTTTCCTTCCAAACTTCCGTAGAGCTTGGCCACCGCTTCAGGGGTTGTGGCAACCACAGATTCTGTCATATCAGCATCCTTATATTTATTTAGCCAGCCAGGCTATGCACTAACGTTTCTCAGCTGTAGAAGCATTTACCACATCTGCCAATTTATTCAATTTGTTGACTAGGTCTCGTAAATGATCGGACCCGCGAACCTCAAGGGGCTTAGGCTGCTCCCCCTGAAGGAGCTCGTCAATAAAGCGATGAACCGGCACCAGCGACGACTGCCTCTGATCCACCAAATAGCGCTCAGCCACCAGATTCAGCTTCTGAGCAAGATCTTGGAGCTGGTCAGACTCGCGCAGCGTCAGGGGGGAGACACGCTTCTCCTCTAACAAATCATCGAGATAGCGATGAATCGAAACAAGCGGGCCGTAGATGGCGTGGGTGTATTTCACGGAGACGAGAATGGTGGTCACGATAAAGACCAACATCAATGCCGCTCCCCAAATAAGGGGGATGGCGAGCTTATCGAGAATCTCACCGCCCTGCGGACCGGAGAGTTCAAAGTATCCAACAATGGCTTGGTAGACGTCCCACAGGTAGTAGCCAAAAACGCCGAAAATCAGCACTGAAAAGACAAAATTAACGACAAGAAAGACTAGTCCAAGCTTCACCTGGCGGTAGGGCTCGACAAACCAAGACGTAAAACCGCGTCTTCTTCCTCCCATGCCTGGGCCTCGCTGCATATGGTTGGCGATAAAAGCATGGTAACAAAAAAGCTATCGCAATAACAGCGAGTTAAACCGTACGCTGCGCGACGGCGACAGCTGTGGCGGCGACGGCCGCGGTCGTGGCTCGAAGAATATGAGTCCCAAGGGTTACGGCCTCAATACCCTCAGCTCGTAAGTGCGCTTCTTCGCCGACGGAAAAACCTTTTTCGCCACCCACGATCAACCCAAATCGCCCCCCTTCCGAGGAAGCCGATAGAAGCGTTTTTTTTCCTTCCGGATGGAGCTGGAGGAGTTTTAATCGCTGAGCTTTCATGGCGGACACTGCGTCCTGCAAAGAGGTGTGCGATTCGATGCTTGGCAACCAAGCGCGCTTACACTGCTTCATGGCCGAGATCACAAGATTATGCCAACGCTCCTGCGCCCGTGGGTGAAGCCGCGATTTCTCCGCGCCCTCCTGCAAGAAGACATGGATCGCATCCACTCCCAGCTCAACGAGCGCTGGAATGATTTCGTCGATATCTCCCGGCTTCAAAGCACCAATAGAAACCGCTAAGAATCGCCGGTCCCGCGGCACACATCGCATGGATGTTTCGCGGACAAGAAGTTCTTTGTCGGAAAGGACCGCGATCTGTCCCTCGGCAAGCACTCCCTTTCCGTCCGTCATAGCCACGGAATCGCCGATTTTCAGACGAAGGACACGGCGCGCGTGATTGGCTTCATCTGGCCCAAACGACCACCACACATGAGGCTCGCCATCTTCGGGATGGCTTTTCCGCTCACCAAAAAAATTGAACAGATGTGCCATTTACGATCCGGATTTAACGAAACTCATAACAAGCCAGCCATTCATCGACTCATGGCGATCCAACTTGAGTCCATAACGGGCATAACACGATTCCGTGTCCTTGAGCTCCTCCACAAGAAGCCCTGAAAGAATGAGCCGGCCTCCATCCTTGACCCATTTTGCCAAATCTTCCGCGATTCGGCGCAGAACAACCCCAAGAATATTCGCCACCACCACTTCAAACTTTTCCGTTTCCACCGGATAAGTACCAGCAAAATATTCCACGCTCACACCGTTTGCCGCGGTGTTCTCATTTGCCGCCATCACCGCATCAGAATCAATATCGGTGCCGATCACCCGTTTGATGCCCATTTTTTTAGCAGCGATAGCAAGGATGCCACTGCCCGTACCGACGTCGAAAAGCGTCATATTTGGATGGGCGTTTAAATCGAGGCGTTCGATCTCGCCGAGGCATAAACGCGTCGTCTCATGCTGTCCGGTTCCAAAAGCCATTCCTGGGTCAATCTTCAAAGCGAGCTTCGACGCGGGAAGGGGCGTCTGATCCCAAGGGGGGTAGATATAAAAACGAGCCGTCTCAATAGGTTTGAAACTTTCTTTCCAACCTTCTTGCCAAGTCTCCGTCGCCATTGAAAGCTCTTCACAGCGCACCTTGTTGGCAAAATTCTTTTCCAACCCACGACGAAGATTTTTGATGTGCGCCTGATCATAACTATAAACAGACAATGGCGCGGTCTCTCCACCTAGCAGCTCATAGTGTTCATGATCCAAACGGTTGTGATTGAGATCAATATCAAGGTCATCGAATGCACCTTCAACAAAACTTTCTTCACCCGTCGCCGTGAGCCAACTTTTGACGTGTTCTTTTGTTTCGACCACTTGCTGCGGCGATGTTTCCGAAAAATTTATGCGCAATTCGTATGTTTCTTTTGCCATGAGCATCCTCTGTCGTTTTCAGGTGAACCGCTTCTAATCAAAAAGGAGGGATAATCGCAACGCATCATTTGCAGCGGAACCAGACACAAAAATGTCCTCGCACGGGAATGTTGTTGAGGCGCACTTCGTCTGGAGATTCATCTATTTTTTCAATGTATTGGCCATACCGGGCCTGGATGTAGCCATAGATTTCTCCCGGGAGGACAGCGCCTTCAGGACCACTGTGAAGCCCTCTTCCCGTGATGATTCGCAGCCCAAACCTCTGCTTGGCTTGCAGGGAACGGAATGTCTGATCCACAAGCCTTTTCGCCTCCACAACGTTGAGTCCGTGAAGATCGACTTCTGTCATGGCTTCGGATTTGTTTCGCCGCGTTGCGGCCGCATGAGGCTCATCATCTGGCTGCTCCGCTTCGGAGAAGCTTGGAATCTCGGATTCAACATACTGACGAAAAAGCGTCGCGTCCTCTTCATTAACTTCGAAGTGAACGCTACCGGGATCTGATTTTAGCGTGGGCGGACGCTTTTTTTTACCCATGCATTTTGCGCCTTCGCCAAAAAGATTGACAAATACTCACAAACACTAAACAATCGTCAATCCCAAGAGAATTAAAAACTACCTGTGGTAACACCCGCACCGCTCGTCAGGTATGGTTATCCATAACCTGTCACCATATATTTCACAACTTATCCACAGGCGATATTAGAACCTATCTTAAGGAAATTATTAAATAATGGCCGCAGATAAACAACTTGTCGAGCATCTTGAGAAGCTTTCAGCACTCAGCCAAGCCAAAGCGTTTCTTGGCCGTGAGTTTCTGACTTGGCTCTGGTACCGATCCGAAGAGAAGGACATGCAGTTCAAGCTCGCCACGGGCGAAAAGTTCCAGGTTTGGATTGACGACAAAGTTGTTCTCGAATCGCCTCAGGCCCGCGCTCACGTCAATACGCTCCGCGGCGGCTCTCCAAGCCAGAGCCTCGAAGCCTCCGCGGCCCTGCTAACGGGAAAATCCGTTCGCGAAGTGAAAATTGGCCTTAACGTGGAAGGGGTTGGCGAATTTTTCGCATCCCTCCAGTGCAATGATCTCTCCCCCCGTTCTTTGCGTCTTCCTGGCATCCCCGGGTACACTGAAGAAGAGGATGCGGAAGCGTCACACTTGGAGCTTCGCTTGCAGCTAACGCGTCTGTTTTTGGATGCGATGGACAAGTTGTTCTCGGAGTTTATGGAACAGCGGGTCCACAAGTCGTGGGAAGAACAAGGATTGCATGAGATTCGCAACTGGATCAAAACCCGTCAGCAAAAAGAAAGCAGCCTCCTCCACTAACCTTTGGTTAGCGGCATGAAGGAAAAGCTGCGCCACTATTTCGAAATAGCAAAGTCGTTTTATGACGATATGGATCGCGCCGATCTTTTTCGTCATGCGGCGGCTATGGCTTACACCTCACTTCTCTCTCTCATTCCTTCACTAGCCGCTTTTTTTGCCTTGGTATCTTTATTTACCCCCATGGTTGGGGCCGATGCGGCTTTGATCATTCAAATCAAAAAAGTCATCTTGCAACGCCTGACTGCGGGCACCAGTCTCGAACTGATTCAGTATCTTGAAAAATTTCTCGGCAATCTTAATTTTGGCAGGATCGGCTTTACAGGATTTGCTGGTATCTTGGTTTCTTTGGTTCTGTTGCTCCGACAAATTGAACTCGCCTTCAATGGCATCTTTGGTGTTTACCGAGAACGCAATTTCTTTCGCCGCTTCATTAACTTCTGGACCTTCATCACACTCGGAACGTTTATTGTTTCTCTCGCGATTGGCATTGCGTCAGGCTTTAACTTAGCAAACCTCTTAGACATCGGACGTATTAAGCCGTCGTGGTTTTCCTGGGCTAAATTGTTTTCCGTCGCTGGCCTCGTTTTTTTCTACCTTCTTCTTTATAAGATCGGCCCCAATTGTTCCATTCGCACGCGAAACGCCTTGATTGGCGCTATTGTTGCCAGCATTCTTTTCTCCTTGGCCAACGAATTTTATGGACGCTTCATCGGAACGTTCACAAACTACCGCGCAATTTACGGTGCGCTTGCGGCGATTCCGACGTTTCTTCTGTGGCTGTACATCATTTGGATTATCACGCTCTTTGGAGCTGTTCTTGTTTGGCGCTTACAAAAAGGATTCTTAAGTGAGGATTACCGCGTTCTCGCTCCACTCCTAACACCGGAAGCACGCCGTCAGAGTCATCTCATGCAACATTTC
The DNA here is from genome assembly GCA_964404325.1 of uncultured Oligoflexales bacterium. GTDB lineage: Bacteria > Bdellovibrionota_B > Oligoflexia > Oligoflexales > Oligoflexaceae > CAYOJQ01. The sequence goes on along the minus strand of CAYOJQ010000008.1, from coordinate 19,964 downwards.
ACCGCGGTGGTGGTTCTTGCATTGATCTACCGCAGCTTTCGTCGCAACGATCAGGGAACAAAAGGGATCTATTTATGTCGTGAATCGGGTTTACCTGATCGTTGGGTAGTGGATGGCATTGAGTATCTGTTGGATAAAAAGCTTATTGTCATGCAGCAGCATACAACTCGCTCCGAACATGGCGATCCTTTGGCGGCGACCTACTTCCCGACAAAGCCGGCTGAGTTTGTGTCAATGCGTGATCTCTTAGAAGAAGATCAAAAACAATTGGCGGAGTCATTGGCAAGGGGAGAACTTCACCTGAGCAAGGAAGCATCTACCGTGATTCTCAAGCTCCTGACAAAGGAGCCCGTGGAGAATATGTTGGAGCTGGTTAACTCACTGGACGCAGGTTAGGCGATGCGCTCTTCTCGATCAATGCCGCAACATCTTTCTTGATGCGAACATCCCCTGGCTTCGCCCCTTCACGCGGAATACGAATCGTAAACGTTGAGCCTTCATTCATTTTCGATTGCACGGTGATTTTTCCACCGTGCATTTTAATCAGAGCCTGCGCCAAGCTAAGGCCAATTCCGGCGCCACCGGCGGCGCGGTTACGGGCCGTATCGGCGCGGTAAAAGGCATCAAAGATATAAGGGATGGCTTCTTCAGGAATGCCTTCGCCATAATCACGGATCACAAACTCGTGATGCTGCTCGAATGTATTAAACTTCAGCTCAACCTTACCACCTGCCTCTGAGTGCTTGCAGGCGTTCAGCAACAAATTTTTCATCGCGAGCCCAAAGTAACTGGGAGAAATGCGAATATGGCTCACGCCGTAGTGGAGAACATCGAGTAGAACGCCCTTCTTTTGAAAATTCGGGCGCAAAGACATCTCCATTTCATAAAGGAAACGTTCCACATCGACTTCTTCCCATTTAAGGGCAATGGAGTTTCCCTGCGCGCGCGCCAAAAGCAAAAGATCTTCTACGATCTGCGACATATTGGTTGATTCTTGACCAATCGCACGCAGCGCCTCTTTGTACTCATCGTGAGTTCGCTCACGACGCAGCGCCAATTCCACCTCACCCTTAAGGACGGCCAACGGCGTGCGCAGCTCATGAGACACGTCACCGGCAAAACGTCGCAACCGTGAGAAGGCATCTTCGAGACGATCAAGCATTTCGTTGATGGTTCTCGTCAAGAGGCGAAGTTCATCGTTAGCGGGAGGAAGTTTTAGGCGCATCGCAAGTTCATTCGCACCTAACTTAGCAGCCGCATTGGTGATGCGCGCAACAGGCCGGAATGCGCTTTTGATAAGGAGGTAACCAAAAATAATGGAGATACACAGGCCAAGTAGCAACGATCCAAGGATCATTTTCCGCACGCTGCTCAACGTCGACAGGTACGCATCCATCGGCGTACCAACTTGAATGAGCTCTCCGCTAAAGCGACCACTACGAAAGACGGGAAGCGTCACTTGTCGAAGCGGTGGTCCTGATTTCACTTCAAACGTTTCAAAGGTCTCGAGCCCTTTTTCCGCGCGCATCACAGCGAGTGGCGTTACGGGAAGGCTCGCGCGAATATTCTCTGAATCAAGAGGAAGCTTACCCGACATATTCACCATCTGCGCATGCGCACGGATGGCCATACGGTCTTTACCGTAGACCTCCTCGAGAACAGATTCCCAAAGGGGGGAGTTTCGCAATGAGCTTTGGGGGCGCTTTCGCGCCAAATGGGACTCGCGCAAAGTTTTTGCGGAGGTAAGGAGTGTCGTATCGAGCGATTGAAGAATGCTGTCTTCAACGACCCGGTAAACGCCGACGCCAATCGTCACAAAGATCAAGCCCATCCAGATAGCGTGACCAAAAGAAAGGCGCCAACGTACCGGTATTCGCTCAAGGAGCATTCGTCACAATCTCCTGCTTAGGCTCGTCAGGGGAGCGGCGCTGCCGATCATCGGTGTCAAACATGTAACCATGTCCACGCACGGTCTTGATGAAATTTGATCCCCAAGCCTTGTCGATCTTGTTACGCAAGTAACCGACATAAACGTCGACGACGTTGGAAGTAGGTTCGAAGTTCATATCCCAAACATGTTCTGACAACTGCGTGCGGCTCAATACTGTTCCCGCATTCCGAGCGAAGTATTCCATCAAGGCGTACTCTTTCGCCGTCAGGTCAATGACCTTGCCATCACGAGTAACTTCTTTTCGCTGAGGATTTACTGAAATGGGGCCAACATCGATTACCGTCGCTGGCTCTGTTCCAGAACGCCGCAGCAATGTACGAACACGCGCAAGCAACTCTTCCAAATTGAAGGGTTTGGTCATGTAATCGTCGGCGCCTTCGTCAAGACCGGTCACAACATCGTCTGTCGAATCTCTTGCGGTGAGAATCAACACAGGAGTTTTAACTCCACCTTGGCGGATATTTCTTAAGACAGTAAGACCGTCTTTTACAGGAAGCATTAAATCCAAGATAAGAACGTCGTACGGGTTTTCAAAAGCTAACCACTCAGCTTCTTGTCCGTCCGTCGCCAAGTCAACGGCGTATGCTTCTTCTCGCAATGCACGCACCAGCAAATTAGAAAGCGCTGCATCATCTTCAACCACCAAAATTCGCATAAGAATCTCCCGCTATATTAAGAGATTTTATTAAAACCCCCTGCCTCATATAAAGCGAGGGAGTTCATATAATATTTTTTTATTGATGAGAACCCTTTAAGTGATCTCTCATGAGAGAGTTAACCGCCAGGTATTATTAAACTTAAATTTAAGAGCGCTTTTCGGCGAGAGGAAGAACGCACCTAATTTCGGTAAAAGTGGGGTTTTTCGGGGTAGGTTCCGCGTTGGAAGAAAGGCTCAGCGTGCCTCCAATGCGCTCTATAAACATCTTCATGAGAGGCATTGCATAGCCAATTCCGGTCTCGCCGTTCGCATTGACTCGGGTGTCCTTAAAGTCGGGCGAGAAAATTTTTGCCCTCCATTCATGCGCAATACCAACACCTTCATCTCTGATAACGATTTCTAAGTTTTTCGCTTGTTCTGAACAAGTCAAAACAATCTTGCCACCTTCTGGTGAAAACTTGATGGCATTGGCAATAAGTGGTCCCGCAAAAATTTTGCCGAAGAGAAAAGCGTCAGCGTCAATCAGATACTTTTTTGCGTTCCATGAAACGTCCACCTTCAATTTTCTGGCACTCACTTCCTCGGCGAACGATTCCAATGCCAATTCAATTACGTCTTTCGCGTTCACTTTCTCAACGCGCAGATCATTATCAGTCGCTAGGATTCCCTTCGCATCGCGGAGCTCACGTAAAATATTTCTTTGTTCGTTTGCGGCTCTACGGATTCGTTCCAAAAAGGAGTGGATCTCTTCGATATCATCGGACGACTGACAAATCGATAATGCGGTCATGATAATGGCGAGGGGATTGGCCATGTCGTGGCACGCCACACGCAAAACGAGCTGGTTTTCCATTAAGCGCTGAAGCCGGGTATCATTGGATTGTGTCATGACAGCTCGCCCTTGTTAAACTATAGAGTGCAATTTCGTCTCTGCTATTCTCTCGGGGATCTTCTATGGTGCGCAATCTTTGTTTTTCTGTGCTTGGCGGCATAATCCTCACGTCTTTCGCCTCTATCTATTTTAGCCAGGCGGGAATCGAATTTGAAGGGGTAAGCGCACTTGGGCTTCTCCCAATCGCCGCCTATTTCACGCTGATCTTTTTTCTATTTCGCGCAAGTTGGTTTCCTTCATTCCCCAAAACAACGCGGGCTCTCTTGGCTTGGGCCTCTCTCTCAGGCCTCTACGTTCTATACTTCCTTTGCACAGGCACTGCCGATGTATCCTTGTTGGCGCGGTTTTCAGCTTATTTAGTCCTCCCTTTGAGCGCATATCTTTTACGCCCGACTTGGCCCGATCGCCTATGCCTTACTGACGTGCTCGTCATTCTATGCATATGGTTGCCTATCGACTTTGGCTTGCTCCAAGAAGCTTGGAGTTGGCCTAAGAATTTAGCAAAAAATATCTATGCGATTCCATTCGCTATGTGTGTTTGTCTTCTTAGCTTCCGAGAAATACGCGGACTGAATGGAATGAAATGGTCGTTAAGTTTCAATCGTCGCGATGGGGTTCTTGTTTTTAAATCTCTCGCGTCTTTTCTGGCAATCGCTCTGCCCCTCGGCGCCATCACGGGCTTTGTAAGTTGGTCTCCACGCACCACCGATCCACTCAGTTTGCTTGGGACCTTGGTTGGCACATTTTTTCTCGTCGCTCTGCCAGAGGAACTTTTGTTTCGCGGCGTTCTGCAAAATTTTCTTCAGAGAACATTTGCCAAACCTATTTTGGGGCTATGGGTTGCAAGTGTGATTTTTGGACTTTCCCACTTAAATAACGGACCAAGCCCCGATTGGCGCTACGCGGTGTTAGCAACCATTGCAGGACTTTTTTACGGAAAAACGTTTAACGGCGGGACAAGTATCTTGCCCGCCGTTATGGTTCACACCTTAGTAGATGTGATCTGGATTCAATTTTTTTATCAAAAGTATTGAAAGTACTTTGCCGCGTAAGCCAGGCCAGCGCCGACAACGGCCGAACCGAGAAGCCATGCGGCGTAAACACGCCATGATCGACCAAGCTGAAGGGGTTCGATGCGACGTGTTGCGGTGGCGGTGAGTTTGCGGCTAGCGGAAACATCGCGAATGACAATTTTTTCTTTGAGAATCTTGTAGGCGTCGCAACCGCAGTTATCACACTGACCACGCAGCGCCTTACGACCGTTTTTGAAGATAATGCCGTGGGCATAGTCAACTTGTGTCTTCTTCTTACAACGCACGCAGTATGCTGTGTGGCTGAAGACCGTATCAAGCTGATAAACGGAACGCTTGTCTTGGTACCTCGCATTAGCCACGGAGGAAGCTGTGGAGCTTACCGTTGAGGCAACGGTTTTCTTCGGGATAATCTTAAAAACTTGTGACTGACATTTCGGGCACACACCCGTGAGAGCACGACTATTGTTTTTAAGAAGGACGGTCTTCGAACTGGAGGTGTCAGTGTATTCTTTACACTTGACGCAATACGCGGCTGGATTCATCACTCTATTCCTTGCAACATCAGATCAGTTCAACAGCAGCAGCAGCATCCGCAACAGGGATCGTTCGATCCCGAGCCTCTATGAGCAATCTAAGGACCGCGCTAAGAACTCTTCAACTTATTGAATTAATTGAATTCGAGAGAGGCGTCGCGGGGGGCATGGGTGTCTAAGAATTTGACACTCGTTTAGCGAAACGACAACTTCAGCCGTTTTTTCTGCCTTCGGGGATAAACGCCAAAAGCGATGGACTTTCAATTAAAGGAAGGAGAGCGCGATAGCTTTCGGGTTCCAAATATTCAAACTCGATGCCATAGCCCTGCAGAAAGGCATCATAAGGATTACTGCGGATCCAACGAATAGTACCAATCCCTTGAAGTCGCGTGAGGGGTGCCGACTTGTCAAATGACAGATCGAAACCAACACGCAGATCCTGCGCGTGAGGAACATTCAGGATGTGCTGCCGCGAAATAAAAAACCCGCCGCGGCCCAACTGAAAGTGTTGACTTAATGACTGGTTTTCCAATGTGCTGAAGTCAGCTTTGATCATCATTCGTGGCACTGCGTCGGGCTTATTACTCCAACGCCGATCGAGCGGCGCCGTAATGCGGCGCAGTACCTCGTAGAGATTATCGGGATAAATTGGTTTACCAAGAAACGCATCCGCGCCGCGTTCATAGGCCTGAGAAGGCTGGAGGTCAGCATATCCCGTCATAAAAATGAATGGAGGTTGGCTGGGAGAGATCTTGCGCAATTCATCAAGGAAACGTGTGCCATCCCAAATCGGCATGCGAATATCAGAGATAATCACATCGACCTTATTTTGCTTGAATACTTCCAATCCCTTCTCGCCGTTCTCGGCTTGAAGAGTTCCGCAGCCAAGCATCTCGAATTCGAATGCGACGGCTTCGCGCAAAAGAGATTGGTCGTCGACAATCAAAACCGTCAGCGTACTGAAGGGAGACTGTCGGCCTGGCTCATAGGAGCTGCTTGAGGGAGTTATTGGTTGTCCATCATCCGTCAGCACCATCAAGATTCCTTTGAATCGACTGACCCTACTTCGCCTTATTTACTAGGAAAAAATAACCAGCCATACCGAACGGGCGAACTAGTGATCCAGAAGTATTAATTAACGGTCGGTCACCTTGACTCTTTAGGTTAACTTTTAGGCCTTACTTTTACAAAAGGAATTAGGTACTTAGGTAATTTTACCCATACTCAGGTGCGGAATATATTGCGGACAATACGGGCAATTTCTTGAATTGGGGTAAGTTTAGAAAGAAATAAATCACACCCGGAAGATAAACATTGGGTGCGGACGGAATCCTGATCATTCCCTGAAAGAGCAATGATCTTACCTTTGTATCCATTTTTTCGGAGTTCTTTGGTGACGGTGATCCCATCTTTGATGGGCAGGTTTACATCGACGAGTATCGCACCGTATTCCTGAGAAAGAGCGATGCGATACCCTTCTTCACCATTCTCGGCGAGGTCCACCTGAATCGAATTTCGGGAAAGAGCCAGCCGATAAAGATCAGCAAGATCTCGAGAATCCTCGATAATTAGAATTTTCGACTGAGCAACCACTACTAACCCTCTATGGAATATCCATGTGGCGCTCCCTTATCGGCATTTTTAGTCATTTCCCAAGGGCATAAGGTGATTTTAGGGACTTCTTTGACATCCCCGTCATGCTCCATATCAAAACCCCGGAAAGAACACCCAAGATTGCAGCCATTATCAATGCGGCGACTGGTGTTTCGAGATGCCTGTTCAACCAAAGAAACATGGCTCCCATCAAAAATAGGGAAGCCGCTAGAGCGCAAAGAACGGCTAACAACCATGAGATTCCCATTGTTCCTACATCGCGTGCACCCCGCTTCAACATCTGCAACGATGCCTCTGAGTATCTATAGACCACGACGCTCGCGATTGCTTGTGGAAGCCAACGCATAAGTTTCATGCTGACCTGCGACGAAAAAGTTTTCCCAAAATAGCGCCGGCACCTAACGCGCCAAACACGTAAAGGTATGGGTTGGTTCGAACGTGGGAGTCGAGCGACTGACCTAACTTTTGCAAGTCACGGCTCATCAAATCGATCCTTTCGCGCAGTCTTTCAATATCTTCTTCAAAATGCTCCGAAACACCGCGTGCAAGATTCCCAGTTCGTTCACGCCCAACTTCTGCAAGTTTCCGCGATAGATCTGTTAGATTATTGAGAACTTGTGATGCGTCTTTTTTAAGCGCTTCAACATTTGTCTGCGATGGTGATGATTCTCTACGCCCCAACATTGATACCTCCTCGCTTTTAATACGAACCCTTCGTTGTCGTTGTTAGCCAATCTGCTGCGTAGCAAGCTTCATGCCGCATCAACATGCTGAATCGATCCTTCAAAACGAAAAGGATGCGATTCGCGTCAAAAGTACGCGCGACATTGCTACCCGAAAAATATTGTTTCTTAGCCGTTGGAAGCTTTCGGAAGGGGCTGGGATTGAGTATGAGTGTAGGGCTCGTCAATTTCTAGAAGCACAGGACGCGACATCACGATTCCCCCTGGCCGAACGCTCACAATGCGCGATACCAAACGGCGCAGCTTCGCGGGTTCTCGAATCCAAAGGAACAAGAGACCTAAAGGTAAAACGCGCAGACAAGAGGAAAGGAAAAAGATGCTCACATATCCTTCTTTTGGAAGAGTTGCATGGGCAATAATCAAAGCGCCAAACGAAGATCCGATGAGCATCCCGATGGAATTTATTGCGTTCGCCCACCCAAGAAGACGAGCACGCTGTTTGTGAGGTAAACGTTCAATAAGATAAAGTGTCACGCCAAGTTCGTGACTCCCCCATGCAAATCCTGAAAGCATTTGCAGTGCTACGAGATAATAAAAATTTGATGACACCGTCCAAAGATAAGGGAGAGGGATAACCGACAGAGCCCCCACCACAACGAGCGCTCGAACTTTAAATCGTCTAGCAATCGCATAAAAAATGGGGGACGATCCGACGCGCGCCAAAAAAGCGGCACTAATCAATGTCATATAGTCAGCATAGTTCAGAGACAACGAGCTGAGCATAAAGGGACTAAAAAAAGGGGCCGACGTATAGGCAGCCAAATTGGAGACAAAAAGAAAAGCAAGAATGGGGTAAGTATCTTTTTTCTTAAACCAGCACCACACGCCTTCTTTTCGTAGGGCATCATCTTCTTCGCGCATATGGCTTTCCGGAAGGGGTGGGTGTGTCGCAAGGTAACGAGCCGACATGATACGAAACAGAGTCGAAACGAAAAAAAGCATCATAAAACCATACATCGGTGTTTTCACACCCGCGTAATATCGCAAGAGGAGTCCGCCGAGGACCAAGCCGATCAACGTCGCGACTTGGCACAATCTTGTTCTTTGAATAAAAAATTGTAGATGGAAATCGCGCGCAATGATCGCGCTAATCCAAGAGTTCCAAATTGTCCCACTACACTGAGCGGCACTCCAATAGATGGACGCACATAAAAAGATTAAGATCGTTGTTTGGAAAACATTTTCGTTAAAAAACGTGAGGCCACACATCAGAATCATGGCGAAGGCTTGAACGAGCGCCCAACTGACGACCCAGTTGCGCGACAAATTCCTACCATGCGCAAACCGTAACGCCATTATTTGCACGAAAGAGCCGATAACGAGTGGAATCACACTCAGCATTCCAGCCGTTGCCCCTTTGACGCCGATGGCCAAGGCAAACGCAACAAAATAAGTCTCTCCAAAGCCCACCATCAGGCTGTAGAAAAAACCATCCCAGAAACTAGATTTTGTTATGTGATTGTGTCCACTAGCCAAAATGCTTGCTCTCGCAAAGTTACCAATTTGAAGTGGCTCTTCGTTATGATCTTTTTGACATGATAGCGAGATACTCAGGCTTTGAGAACCTAGCTATAATTGATCTAGGCTTACTGCATTTAAGGCAACGAAACCAAACATGTTAGGCTTTCTATCGCGATCGACTTCACTGCTTGGCGCGACACTAAAGGATGTTTTTCGTGAAGGATACGGCACGTCCGATTTCCTTGGAGATGTTCGCGCCGGTTTTTCAGTGGCCCTCATTGCCATCCCTTTGGCCATGGCCCTTTCTGTCGCTGTCGGTGTTCCGCCTTATCATGGTCTCTATACAATCATCACCGCAGGAACCATCGCGGCCCTACTAGGGGGGTCACGATTCCAAATCACGGGACCAACCGCTTCATTCGTTGCCGTGTTGATACCAACCGTACAGCGCTATGGACTCAGTGGACTCGCTATCGCAACCATGATGGCTGGACTTCTACTTATATCCTTCGCTATCTTGCGCCTCGGACGCATTATCAAAATCATTCCTCACCCGGTGGTTACGGGTTTCACCACGGCAAGCGCGCTTGTCATCTTCACCCTACAACTGAAAGATTTTTTCGGGCTATCTATCGATAGTCTTCCCGATCACTATCTCATGCGAATTTTCGTCATGGCAAAAGCACTTCCCACCGCTCATTGGACGGAAATGTTGATTGCCGGCGTCACGCTTCTCATTATCGTGATTTTAAACAAACGCATCCGCAAGATTCCCGCGCCCTTTGTGGCGTTGGTCATTGTAACTTTGGTAAGCCAAGCGCTTATCCGTTGGCTGCCGGACATAAGCATCGATACGCTTGCCTCACGCTTTGTAAATCAGATTCACGGCAAGACGGTGTATGGAATTCCGCCAGGCCTTCCTGACTTCATTCTCCCGTGGAATTGGCAGGATGGAAAAGTTCTCAGCCTTGATCTCTTGGCAGAACTTTTCCCAATCGCCTTCACCATTGCCATACTTTGCTCCATTGAATCTTTGATGTCAGCGGTCGCGGCGGACAGCATGACGCAGACAACACACAATCCAAATGCGGAACTTTTCGCTCAAGGCATTGGCAATTTCTGCGCTCCTCTTTTCGCCGGCATTCCAGCGACTGGCGCCATAGCTCGTACCGCCGCCAATATCCGCTTTGGTGCTCGATCCCCTATTTCTGGCATCGCGCAAAGCCTCGTCGTTGTTTCATGCCTCCTATTCGCCGCACCATTGGCCTCCCTCATCCCTATGGCTGCGCTAGCGGCGATTCTCGTCGTGGTGGCATGGAACATGGCTGAACCAGCTCACTTCCATCACATCCTTCGGGCTGGAACGAAGGAAGACAAAATCGTGCTCATTATGTGTTTTGCTCTAACTGTTGTTGTGGATATGAGCGCAGGCGTGATTGGCGGTGTTCTTCTTTCCATGCTGCTCTTTATGAACCGCATAGCAAAACTGACTTCCGGGGCTCTTTTTAAAGAAATCAAAGCGTCAAACGGCGAGTTAAAACCTCTTCCAAAAGAAATCCTCCTCTATCGCATTTCCGGTCCGATGTTTTTTGGTGCCGCGCAGCGGGCTATGGCGTCACTTAGTCGCGTGACTCAGGAGGTAAAAATCGTCATCTTTGATATTAGTATGGTCTCAATTATGGATATCACCGGTTGGACGGCTTTGGAGAGCTCCTTAGCCCGGCTTCACAAAGATGGTATTCAATTCTATTTTTGTGGCGTTGATGCAAATCTTGCCAAACAACTCAGAGCATTCGCGGCGGAAAAATTCGCGAGCCAAAATATCCCCATCTTCATTTCGAGTGAGGAAGCTATTGAGACGGCTACTCGAGCCGTCTCAAGCGGAGACACTAGGCCTCTTTCTTCCTAATAATCAACGACAGCAGAATCGTTAAAAGCAATACGCCACCGATAAACCCCAACGACCAGCTAATGGGAAATTTTCCGTCATAGAGATCGTTAAGCCACACCATTTTCAGCCCCACAAACGCCAAGATGATTCCCAGGCCATATTTTAAGAATCGGAAGATATCCATCACGCCTGCTAAAAGGAAGTACATGGATCGCAATCCAAGGATGGCGAAAATGTTCGACGTGAAAACGATAAACGGTTCCTTCGTGATCGCAAAAATTGCCGGCACGGAGTCAACGGCAAACACGATATCCGTAACTTCCAAAAATATGAGCGCCAAAAAGAGTGGCGTTGCATAGAGGACGTGATTTTTTTTCACGAAGAATTTTTCTCCATGCAACTCTGGAGTCACTGGAAATAATTTTCGCGTAAGACGGACAACAGGATTTTTTGCCGGATCCGGAGCCTTATCAGGCCCAAAGATGAGCTTCAACCCCGTGACAATCAGGAACGCACCGAAAAGATAAACCACCCAATGGTACTGCATGAGGAAAGCACCGAGTGCTATGAAGATACCGCGCAATATCAGCGCGCCGATGATGCCGTAAAAAAGAACACGGTGCTGATATTTGTTGGGAACGTGAAAATAATTGAAAACAACGACAAAGACAAAAAGGTTATCCACCGCCAATGACTTCTCAACGACGTAACCTGTCAGATATTCCAAGCCAACCTGTTTTGCCGCAAGAACTGGATTAAATCCCGGATAAGCCAAAAGACGCGCGTCACCGGAAAACTTCCATAACGAAAACTGATAGAGCCCAAAACCAAACAACAGTGCCAAGGTGATCCAGACAACACTCCAAGTCGTGGCCTCACGAAGGGAAACAGCATGAGCCTTACGATGAAACACACCAAGGTCGATGAGCAGCAATGCCAAGACTAAAACAATAAAGCCCGCATACGCCCACCAGTACTCGCTCATAGGAAAAAGATGAATGTCCATGAAAGGGAAGAACTCCTAAAATTGTAAGCCCACCATTATAGAACATATCGGGTTATGGCGAAAATCGATTTCGGACTATCGCGATATAGGAACTCATAATAAACTGCCTCATGTTTGTTGCTTTATTAATTTTCGATAAGAACGAGGCGCTGTATGCGTGCTGAAATAACTCTTCAAGATCATTTCACCTTCAATTCCTCCGCGCGTCAGCACACGTTCCTGCAAGATGCGAGTACTGCCAGTGGCGGGAAGGACAAAGGTCCGAGCCCCAAAGAATACCTCCTTGCATCCGTCATTGGTTGTAGTGGAATGGATGTGGCTGGGTTGTTGCGAAAATACCGCCAAAATGTCAACGATCTGAAAATTAGCGCGACGGCTGATCAGACAGAAAAACATCCACGTGTTTTCAAAGAAATATTGATGCGCTTTGATGTTTCCGGGGAAGATCTTGATAACACAAAAGTGAAAGAAGCGGTCGATCTCTCACTCACGCGTTATTGCGGTGTTAGCGCGATGATCAACAAAGTAGTTCCCATCAAATACGAGCTATTTATCAACGGCGAAAGATCAGCTGAAGGCGCTGCTCATTTCGATTAATCGTTTTTGTTGCCCCACATCTTCGCCAGGAAAGGGCCTCGTCCCGAACCGATGCGATAGGACTTATAGTGGATAGGATTACGTTCGCAGTAAGCCTGATGGTAGTCCTCGGCTGGATAGAACGGTTTCGCTGGTAGAATGCTTGTGCGAATGGGATGTGAGAAACGTTTAGTCGCATCCAAAGACACACGAGATTTTTCCGCGATTTCTTTTTCCTGCTGGGTTCGATAAAAAATCGCTGGTTGATACTGTGACCCACGATCCGCGAATTGTCCGCCATCATCTGTTGGGTCAATGTTCTGCCAAAAAACTTCAAGCAGTTGTTCGTACGTCACAACCTGCGGGTCATAGGTGACCTCAACCGCTTCAAAATGACCGCTTTTCCCAGAACATACTTGTTCATATGTAGCGGTCTCCTTCGCGCCGCCTGTGTAGCCGCTCACAACGGAAAGAACGCCGGAAATTTTCTTATAAGGCGGCTCCATGCACCAGAAACACCCGCCGGCGAAAATCGCGGTTTCGCGGGACTGAGCCCGTGGGCTGAAGTCAGCGGCGTATTGCTCGTATCCCTCTTCTTTCAATTTCGTGACGGAAATAAAACGAAGCGCCGCTGAATTGATACAGAACCTTTTTCCCGTTGGTCCAGGACCGTCATCAAACACATGCCCTAAATGGGAGTCCGCATTCTTTGAACGAACTTCCACGCGCGTCATGAATAACTTGTGGTCCATTTTTTCGACGATGTTTTTGGTATTCAGTGGCCTGGTGAAGCTCGGCCAACCTGATCCAGAATCGTATTTATCCTTAGAGGAAAAGAGCGGTTCTCCCGAAACAACGTCCACATATATTCCTGGTTCTTTGTGATCCCAAAATTGGTTCTGAAAAGCATGCTCGGTCGCATCGCACTGCGTCACCGCATACTCTTCGTCAGTGAGCTTTGCTTTCAGTTCATCTTTGTTTGGTTTCTTATAGTCTGTCATATTTACCCCAAGTAAGCAGATGCCTTGATGGGATGAGTGGGGGCTGTGAGTCGTTCCCAGGTGTAAAGCGTGTCCAACGCCTCATCCGTCGCGCTTCCACAAACATCTTTTTTTGCGACAAAGTCACGGCATACGGCAGGATAGTTTGGATGCTGCCACACCGTGCAGCGATTGAAGTCATCCAGATTCACGCAACGCACACCCGATGGTTTTCCATCAGGCATTCCTGGAATGGGACTCGTAATGGAAGCGGCTATACAGCAGGCACCGCAGCCAACGCGGCATTGCATAAAGATCCCCTCAAAAGAAAAACGAGGCATTCATACAATGCCTCGCGGGGGGATCCTATTTTTATCGACAAAGCCTTTTTGAAATCGAAGGTTAGCCTATCTTTGGCAGGGCCTTGAAGATCACATTGGTCAGATAGTCCACGTCAAAGGGTTTTCCGACGTAGTCGTTACAACCCGCCGCGAACCCACGTTCGATATCTTCTTTTGCCTTCCTGGCGGAAAGCAGAATTAAAGGTATCTGCCGCAAGCTTGCGTGCTCCTTAATCATGCTGCAAAGCTCGAAGCCGTCAACCCATGGAAGATTCACGTCTAAAAGAATCATATCCATACGCCCGTTTTCGAGAATTTTTGAAAGTTCTACGCCATCCTCAGCTAAAAGAACGCGAAAACCTTCCCGCTCCAAAATTCTCTTCAACGCATTGCGCATGACCTCTTCGTCATCAACCACGAGAATCGTACGCATTTCCGGATTCTGTCGTAACTCACGAAAGTCAGACAGATTCACGACCTTACCTTGCGCAAGCTTCTGGCGCTTGAGAACCGCAACTTTTTTCTGCAGGGAACTGGAAGAATTTTTCTTCGTCGGACGCATGAAGCTCTCAATCAAACTAGAGTTATACCTATACGTCTTTTTTCGGCACCCTGGCCTGCGTCTTTAACGGTACTTCATACCCACTCAAGACAGACTGGCCATTTTGTCGGAAATTTTTATTTTTACCAATTTTTGTCTAGGACGAAGAAAGATCCGACAAGGTCAAACGTTCGGTAAGAAGGCGATTAAATTGCGCGATGGGATTCCCTTGCGCCACAAAACGACTCACCATGTTTTTCCCATACCAATAGGAGAGCAAATACAATTGGCGGAAGTGAGACTTGGCAATTTCTTCGTACAGCTCCTTTATCAGACTTTCTTCCTGAAGGGAGTATGTTACGGCATAGTCGATAATTTCTCGCTGCGACTTTCCACTGTGAAGTAAATAAACCATCGCACTTGAAACCTGATCCAAACGATTGCGATTGGATGCTTTCACAAGACTAGGAAGATCCACACTCTCCAGCTTGATGGCGAGTGGATCAAATATGATCCTCTGTATACATTCTGCGCTCTCGTCGACATCAAAGATGATCTCAAAAGCTTTTTCCGCAATCCCTTCTGATATGAAGAGCTGCGGACATAGAGTGATGACCGCGCCCTGTTCAACCAAACCTTTTTCGCGAAAAATGTGTTCTTCTTTAAGGCAGTATTCTACGTGGTGGCCGAGATAACCCTCGTGACAAACGAGCGGTAACAAATTGAAAAGATCCACGGGTCGATCCGCATTAAACTCCATCACCGACTTAAAGCCACCTTGGTACCAATTCGCCGCGCCATAGCGTTTCTTCGTTACGAGATGAAATTCAACCGCCTCATCACGAGAGATACTGAAGCGCTCATGTGCCCTTTTTCTAACTTCGTAAAGACTGCTTTCCAGAATTTTTCGGTAAGTGGAAGGCTCCAGAACTTGTCGATTCGTTTTCTGCCACCGCGCAAATCGCGACCGAAGTCCGCCTCTACCAGGAAGAGCTTTATCAAACCACTTTAAGCCCTCATCGAAATGAGAATCAGGAATCGCACTCAACTTGATGCCAAAAAACGCTTTAACTTCTTCTTCCCAAACCAACGACTCGTTCTTAAACCACCTTAAAGTGGCCTTCATACACCCTAGTTGCACCTGCAGATGTTGGACCCGTTCCGGCGCAAATGCCAATCCTGCCAAAGAGTCGGCAAGAACCCCCACATCCTCTTGAAGCCGCTCAACGGAAGCAGTCTTTTCGCCCATAACTCTCGCTTTGAGAGCCATCGGTCCATAATAGCAATCGAGAAAGAGTTCGCCGTGTTTTTCCTGGAGGAGCTTATGGAGCCTTAAAGCAGTTAAAAGATAAAACTCGGTCCAATCCGTATCTGCACCCTTCACTTGATCCTCATGCGATAAAACCTGGTGGACTTTCACTATAGCATATTCGGTGACGATGTAGATCCTGTACGAATCAGAGTTGCTGCCTCGAGGTTCAGCAACAGTTTCTTGATCGCGATCCCACCCGCATACCCTTGAAGTTTTCCACTTGCCGCGATGACCCGATGACAAGGCACAATGATCGATAGCGGATTTTTACTGTTAGCCGCGGCCACCGCGCGCACCGCATTTTTTAGGCCGAGAAGTTTGTCCGCCTGGTATGTATATGAGACGACTACACCGTACGGGATCTTGCGTAAACTATCCCACACCGTTCTTTGAAAAGGTGTTCCGCCCCATGGATCAAGAGGAAGATCAAAATTTGTCCGTTCTCCTGAAAAATATTCTCTTAGTTCTTTTTCAGCCTGAGCAAGGACCGGGTGATTGGCATCACGCACACACTTTTTTGGAAGGACAATTTTCCCTTCTCGATGATTCTCAAAAAGAACTGCCCTGAGGCCCGTGTCCGACGCGTAGAGAGATAGCGTCCCAAGCGGTAGATCAATCGTTGTTTCGAAGAGCATTCTTTTTACCTCCCTTTGTATAAAGTGACGCAAATTCTTTCCAAAGGTAGATGGTTAGATAGGCTCGCCATGGTGCTATCTTATCCGCCTCAATCTCTGGATGACGATCAAGTGTGCGGCCAATAACTAGGTCTCTGGCTGGGAAAGCGTCGGTATCGCCTAATGCCCTCAGTGCAACGTATTCGGTCGTCCAGTCTCCAATACCTCTAATGTTCGAAATAGCCTCTCGGAAAGCAGAGAAGTCTTGATTGTCATCAAAGGAAATTCTTTGATCGAGAACTGATTGACAGAGATCCCGCAACGTTTCTCGACGACGCTGCGTTGTTTTGACCTGCAAAAAATCCGATGCCGCAAGAACATCAACCTCCGGGAACAACCACACATCTTCGCCAATGTAATGAGTGCCATGTGCCAGAACTAACTGCTTAACAAGACCTTGCGCGTGCGCGATCGATACAAACTGTCCCAGTATTGTATTGATAGTCACTTCAAAGCCATCCCATGCTCTCGGCAAGCGAAGCCCCGGATTCTTTTTGTAAATCCGGTCTAAGAATTTTGATCGGGCAAATTGCTTGGCGACGAAAAGTGGATCAGAATTCAGATCGAACATTTTCCGTACACGCTGACAGATCGCAAACAGAGACTTCGTGGGCGCACCCGTGACCACAACTTCAAGAGAATGTTTTTCTGGGACGTTGCGAATGGTGACAAAAGCGAGTTTTTTTGTCTGCTCATCGAGAAAATAGCGCATGTAAGTATTGTCTTCGAATCGCTCGCATCCATAGACAGCATGAGATTTAAGAAAATCGTAGATTGCATTCCAATGATAAGGTGGACGGTACGATAGGAATAGACATACACTCCCATCCCTTTGATTAAAGGATTTTCTTCTTCGCCGCATAACACTTGGGGCAGAGGAAAAGCGTTTCTTAAAAGCATCATTAAACCGCCGTAGAGAGCTAAAACCAGAGCTGAAGCAGATTTCTGTGAATGGAAGATCGGTCTCCACAGTGAGCTTTCGTGCGAAATCAAGTCTCTGTGAATCTGATACCTGCTTCGGCGTCTGCCCAATTTCTTCGCGGAAGAGACGACGAAGATGACGAGCACTTATGCCAAAGATGAAGAAGATTAAGAAACGGCTGAAACGGAAGTCAGCCCATCCGCGCGGCGAACTCTTCCATGCTTGCGAGAAACCAAACCTGCTTGCCACGATTGGATTCTCTTACAAAGTCGCGAAGCGCGGAACTTTTCATCGCATGCTGCGAGATATCGCCAACAATCGCCACACGAAGCCCGTAGTTCATAAACTTCTGCAAAAAACCTCCGGCGACACGTGTCTGAAGGTCAAAAAAATTCTCCGAAAAACGCGAAACAGGAATAACAATCCAATCGGTCTTGTGTTCCCAAGCGGCACCAATAATATCGTTCGCATCACCTTCTTGAACAATGAGGCTCCCGTGAGCGGAGCATTCAAAAACATCAACATCAGCCATTTTGTAATGACGATCAGAGCCTAATTCCATAACCGAGCACTCCAGGAAATTTAGACAAAATCAAGCATGGGCATATGAGGACGACCTTCAAGGCATGCTTCAAGAAAGACCGCCAATCCCAAATCACCAGTCCACAGCGTATAGCGACGGCGACCGAATGTGTTCGCATTCTGTCGCGACTGCGCGATTGCATTCATCGCAAACAACCGCGCCCGATCCAGCCACATCTCATCCCCAGTTCGCTTGAACAAAGACAACAAGGCCATGCCATTGCCATCCGTTCCATGACAAAAGCACGCTCCTTTAGAAAGCCGCCCAGCTTGCCAAATAAGTTCACCGCCTTCTAAAAATAGCCGATCAAGCTCAGGATCGTACCCTTTCGGAAGTGCAGTCGTAGACATCAAGAAACCTGGCGCGCCATGGCACCACTGGACATGAGTGGCCACTTCGCGTGGCTTCACATCATCTCCTCGTCCTGTAGGCCAATTTGCTAATCCGTTGGAACGAATGGCAAGATGTTTCATAGCGGTTGCAACACGTGCATTCAATGTGTCACGCCGAGAGCTAGAAAGCAGACTAGCTCCTCTTAACAAGCTAAACGCGTTACCAGCAAATCCATGCCCCGCACCGTAAATAATCCCTTTGCGACCATAAAGATCCTGAGTCCAAAGGTGGCATCTTAATTCTTCGTGATAAAACCACTCGCTCCAAAGGCGATCAGCACAACGTAGATATAAATCAGACCACCGTGCGTCTTTCGTCTCCTCGTAAGCAAAAAGTGCCGCCAACATTGTCCCCGGTGAACCCCACAATATCTCCCAAGTGGGATTTGAAATGTTGTCGCCAACAGCGCGAAAAAGTTTTTCTCCGAAGATAGCCCGCTGTTCCCTAGGTCCCCGCAACATACACATGAGTAAGAGCGCGGATTGCCCCAAAAACCACGACGGCACTTCTTCGCCTGTATCGGGAACACTTCGGTAGTCTTCCCAAGCCGCGCTCCACAGGTTTTCATAAGAACGCGAAAGACTTGCGACGCCTTTACTGCTCAGAAACTCAAGCGCCCACATAACACCGACGGCCCCCAGATACATGGTCTTGTCGGAAGGGCTATTCAATGGATGATCGTCGCGTGGATGTTGTGGCCACCAGTTATGAGATTGAAATGCCGATTCGGTATCGCGAACAATCTCCTCGATCTCGTGACGAACAGTTGTCGCATTCCACTTTATGTCGTGTAAGGGTTCATGACGATCTTGGGAATACAGCATATGTTCCTCAAGTTGCTCTACATTCATTCTTAAATTATATAGAGTCTATCACTGGGGAGCTGTACCTGAATACGGCTGAGAGGCTAGGTGTTGCCTAGCGACCCTTCAAACTTGCTCCGGGTAATGCCGGCGAAAGGAATCTATATGAGTTTGTTCTTAACCCTCATTGCGTCTCCAGCTGTCAAAACAATCTTACGCGAAACCATCTCCCATCCGTTTAATGCGGAGCTCGCAAAGGGCACCTTGGCCTTGGATAAGTTTCAACACTATCTAAAACAGGATTCTCTTTATCTACGGGAGTTTTCTAAAGCGCTAGCCCTCACCGCGACACGACTTGATTCTCTCGATCACTTCGACACGTTTATTGGGTTTTCACAGGGTGCGATGGCTGCGGAACGAGCCCTACATCAACATTATTTTGACGCATTCAATATCACCGCCAACACGGCTTTATCTCCACGCGCATCCGCTTACACAAACTTTCTTATCGCAACGGCATACGAAAAGGATCCGCTTGTAAGTATAGGCGCACTCCTCCCTTGCTTTTGGGTATATCAAGAGGTTGGTAAGTTTGTGCACGCAACAACATCTCCGCATAATCCATTCAAAAAATGGATCGACACTTATGCGAGCGAGGAATTTGAAACGATTGTTGGTAAAGCCGTTCGAATCTTCGACGAGGTCTGTGAAAAAAAGGACAAGAACTTACGCGCCGAAGCTCAAGACGCATTTGTCACTTCATGTCGGTACGAATGGATGTTTTGGGATGCAGCTTATAACAAAGAACGATGGGTTTTTGCGGATAAAACAGACTATTAGAGAAATAGTTAAAGACTTCGTCTAGAACACCCGAATTTTATTGCTGGCAGTAAACCGCCTTCCAAATAGGAGACGCCAGAATGGCTCCCGCAGAAATTTTGTTCTGGAAAAAACGCTAATAGCCCTGTGGCTCGGTTGGCTTGGCTGAATTTCGCCAGGCCACCCCCGTGGTCAGGGAACTTGCCGCATAGAAAATCCAGAAAATAATTCGTAGCA
>CAYOJQ010000007.1:54391-103644 GCA_964404325.1 uncultured Oligoflexales bacterium | reverse complement strand
GCCCGCGGTGGTGGCTGAGAAGAGCCAGTTTTTCCGCCCAAGCGTGAAGGGCCTAATGGCATTCTCGCAGCGGTTATTATCGATCGGAACAGCGCCGTTTCTTAGGAAGACCTGTAAAGCATCCCATTCATGAGCAAGATAGTGGAGCGCCTTACCCGTCGCGGATTTTGGCGGCACGATCCCAAGGCTTTTATCTAAAAGCTTCTCGATGTGTTCCATGATTCGTGAAGATGTTTCTTGGCGTCTTGTTCTCCGCTCTTCCTCCGTCGCCCCGGCCAAGAATTTTTCGACGAAGTAGAGTCGGCGGATCAGTGCCATCATGCGATGAGCCACCGTGGTACGAGTGGATACTGCTTCGATGTCCATGGCTTCGCGGAATTTGCGTCGAGCATGTGCCCAGCAGCCAGCGCGTGTGATGCCCTTTAAACTTAACGCTTTATAGCCGTCAAAGCCGTCGGTCACGATCGTCCCAGTAAAACCAGCGAACAGGCGATCCGCAACTTTTCCGGATCGGGAAGCATCGTATTCGTAGATGATGCTGGCGGGACCTCGCCCAGCACGGGTAAGGACCCACATGTATCCCTTTGGGATTGTCTTCTTTGCGCCCTTCTTCTCACGATCAAGAACTTGCAAGGGCGTCTCATCGCAGTGAACGACCTGATGTTCCAGGATGTCTTCGCGCATGAGATTGAGTAGCGGTTCGACCAGCATCCCAAGGCGGATCATCCAGGACGCCATCGTCGTGCGATCAAAATCGACGCCGACGCGTTTCCAGATCGCTTCTTGGCGATAAAGCGGCAAGTGATCCGCATATTTTGAGACGGCAATATAAGCCAACGTGCCGGGTGCTGCCATGGAGCGAGGGATCGCCAGCTTCGGCATGGAAGCCGTGACCACACCGTTTTCGCAGGCGCGGCACGCATACTTCACGCGCTCGTGTCTAAGCACGCGAAGTTTTGCAGGAATAATATCAAGCTGCTCGGTCGCCTCGACACCGATTTCGTGAAGGCGGTTGCCGCATGCCTGGCAAGAGCACTCGCCTTCTTTCAGTTCATGGCGAATGATTTCTCGATCGAGTTCGGGAGGGAGCGGTTTTCTAACGGGGATTTTTCGGATGTGGCCGCGGACGCCGGCTTTACGAAAGCGCTCTTTTTCGTCTTCTTCTGCTTGGTATTCTTCCGCCTCGTTAAAAAGGGGAGTCATGCCTTCATAGGATTCTGAAGAAGCGCGGAAGGGTCGCTTTTGAAGATACTTTACCAAGAGTTCAAGTTCAGCGATGCGCGCATTCCGCTCAGCGAGAGCCGCGCGCAGCACTTCAACATCATCCGTAATCATGGCAAGATCTTCACTCATGGCCACGATTTGTAGCAGACGTTCAAAACTTCGTCGTCACCAATTTTGTCCTATAGAAACAGCGTCATGAGGCCGAACTTGGAAGACATCGATCCCATCAAGAAGCCAGCCGAGAACCCTTGGCGAGACTTCAAGGACTTCGCGCGTATTTTTGGGCCAAGGAAAGCGGGACTTTTCAAGCCTCTTGTACCAAAGGGCATAACCCGTTCGATCCCAATAAAGGATTTTCATGCGATCCCGAGTGCGGCCCACAAAGACGAAGAGGAACTTACCGTCGAGCGTTTTTCCCATGCCGTGCCGGACGATTGCGGAAAGGCCATCAATGGAACGGCGCATGTCGACAGGATCACGGTGCAGAAAGACGCCGTCAAACGAGGAAAGATCACGCATGTTTCTCAGCCTCCCAAAGACGCGACGAATATCGCAAGATGGCTGAGATCCACGTTGACGGGAAACTCGACCACGACGCCGCTGTTGGCTCGCACTCGGATGACGCCATCCCTGGCATCTTTGTCGGATTGCGAGGGAACAACGCGGACAAAAGAGTTTCCGCTCAATGGACTCACAATGAGAGCCTCATCTGGCTTTGCGAAGGTCTTCTTCCAGACGTAAAGAAGGCTTGGCGCGATGTCGTGGCGCCTGGCTACGGCTGACGACGAGGCGCCTGGAGTCAAAGACTCGGCAACGATCATTTTCTTTTCATCTGAGGAGAAACGGCGGCGGCGCTGAACACCAGAGAGAATTTGAACGCGGTTCACGGGGTAAACTCCTTACGACTGTCTTTAAGTGTGTCTTTAAAGATAGTCGCAAGTATCAGGCGGCGAATTCAGGCTGGGAAGGTGGGGCTGGCCGGGCGCTTACGGAACAACACTTGGAAGTACGCATCACTAGCGACCGAACTTGCTATCTCACAGTCAGAAGTTTTTCAGGCAATCGAGCGCAGCCGCCTTGCTGGTTTGATCGACGATAGTAAGCGCAACGTAAACAAGAAACGTTTGTTGGAGTTTCTCATCCATGGCTTGCGTTATGTATTCCCTCCGGAAAAGAAAGGCGTCATCCAAGGCACTCCCCTCTTTGCCGAAGAAATGCTTATTGCCAAAGGCCAAGAGCAACGTGGCGAGGCTTATGTTTGGGTTGGAGCGGGAAGTACAACTGGTGAAGGTCTGGAGCCACTCCATAAATCAATTCCCAACATCGCAATTAAAGATAAGGCTTTGCATGAGGTGCTAGCATACGTCGAGATTTTACGTTTTCACGACAGTGCACATCGAACTTGGGTTTCAGAGAAGTTGCGGGCTTTGTTGGATCCCGCTGTGCCGGTTGTTAACCAATCAGAAGATCCTGTTGGTACAGTTGCTGAAGCGCCGGCACCTGGCGAGGAGTCTGACTCTCCTACCAAGCAGGCGATTTTAGTTGCCGCCGCTAAAATTTGCGCCAAGCTTGGTTTTGAAACTGCATCACTAAAAGATATTGCACAAGAGGCAGGCGTAACGCCGGCGATGGTTGGGTACCACTTCGGTAACAAGCGAGCCTTGATTCTCGAGCTGATACGGTCACAATTGCAAGACGTGGGGAAGTCGATAGGCGGAATTTTGATGCTCGGGCGCAATGTGCAAGAGGCTCACATGCGGGAAATGTTCGGTAGCTTTCTGAATTTGATGCACACTAACAGTGATTTCTATCGCATTAACCTCTGGACGCTTTCTGACGTTGCGGTAGATATGGTCGATGTTATTCGTGGGCCATTTACTTTCATGATTGAGGAGGTTGGCAGGAGTCTGCAACACATAGCAGGGGGACAGGGTGAGGTTGATAAGATTTGCCGTGGCCTTATCTTTACGGCTTTGACGCAGCAGTTTGCTATTTTGCGGTGGACGTATTTGGCGCGGCTGCAGACAAATGCGTCGGCCCAGGAGATCTTAGAGCGCTGCCGCACCATTCTGACCGACGACTTCCTTACGCCGCTTTTGCGCAAGGAGAATTTGGGGACTTGATGCGGGACACGCCTTCATCGCCGAATACCAATCAGAAAGTTTACCCCAAGGCGAGAATGAAAAAACGCGGGATTGCCCGTAAAGACAATGCCCGCGCGCATCCTAAAACGAAATTTAGTTGCTTTTGCTTTTTTTGGCTTCTTTTGTTTTTGAGTAAACAACCCAGATAGCAGCTGTAAGAATGCCGCCAATGAAACCAATCATCTGAGAACGAATTAATGCATTCATGGCCCAATTTGCCGCTGGCTCACAGTTAACACCAAACGCAACAGGCGCCGTAATAAGGAGTCTGCTAATGGAAGGCGCAATAACGGTAACAACCACTGCACCGATAAATCCATAAATCATCGCAATCGATAAAATTCTTTTAATCGCTATCACCGTATTTCCTACCTTATGCACCTAAATTCAGACCATTTCTTCGGGAGCCTCATTACACGCCCTCTCTTTAATCTGCGAGAAGAATATTCTATCAAGCTGTTTTTAAAGAAAAAATACGTTCACTGCATGCAACCTAGTCGAGCTCATTAGCGGCAAAAACATTCATCGCATCCACCAGATATTGGGCCAGTTTAGGATGATAGCCATCGTACATTTTTCGGAAATCTTCGTGATCCAAATACATCCGCCCTAGGCCTGCGTAGCTCTCCGCCGTAGGCGTCCAGAACTTACTGACCAACTGAAAGTGTTGGCGGATGATATCTTGGGCTCCGTTGGAAGACGGTTTTTCGTGTTTCTTAAGAGCCTCCGTCAGTGCCAAGTGAATCGAATCGTATTCCTGCCTCACTTTTTCGTAATCGCTCTTGGTCCAATTTCGCGTCCTTTTTTTGCTCGCATCCACGACTTCCTTACCGTAGTGCCGCGCGATATACTCTTCGTATTCCCCCTGCTTTGCCTTATCAAAACCAAGATACATTTCCTTGTCACTCATACTTCCCTCCCCATTTAACTTAGCAATCGTTTTGTCGATGGTTTCCGTCAGCTGCCGCGTTTGTTGAATCTTTTGTTCCAACACCACCCTATGCGCCTTTAGCGTTTCAATTTTGTCAAAATCATTGCTGGTCACGATGCTTTGAATTTCGTTCAGAGGAAATCCTAACTCCTTAAAGAAAAGAATTTGCTGCAACATCAGCAATTGTTCTTCTTCATAGAAGCGATAGCCGTTGTCACCAACGTAGGCTGGATTTAACAAGCCCACTTCATCGTAGAAGTGCAGCGTGCGTACGCTCACACCTGAAATCTCGGCTAATTTTTTGACCGTATAGGCCATTTCCGCCCCCCAAATTTCAACCTAACTTAAGCTTAAGGTATGACGTAGCGTGAGGGTCAATAGAAAAAACGGGGATGGGAGACAAGAGCGAAGAGGTTCTTTGACATCACCGATGGCTGTTTCTCCGTTAGGCAGATTCCTCGCCACAATCGCAATCATTTCCGCATCACCATGAACGACGAGAAGGGAATTACTCAATTCGAGTTGAACACGCACAACCTTCACCTGGGCGACGGAAAATAGAGCATGAACACATTCGCTCAGCAGCGGAGCCCGACCTTCATCTATTGGATCAGAATCGTTTGATAGCGCGTCTGACCATGCCGCACGTATTCAATGCGAATGTTGGACGCACGCTTCATTGTTTGCAGGACTTTGATGGCTTGGGGGACATTGCTCAGAGGAACACCATTGACGGATTTAAAGAGGTCGTTTTTTTGATACCCAGCGGCTTCCCAAAGAGAACCTGGGGCAATCTTCCTCAATCCGAAACCGAGAATTTTGTCTCCTTCAATGACGGGCTCCACGCGTGCAGTTTGCAAAATGGGTTGCAGCCCCTTTGTCGTCAGATGATTGAATTGTGCCCGCGAAACTCTAACTGTACCGCCGGAGATCCGCAGCCCTTGCCAATTTCTCGTGCGCACTGGTGCGGATCGTGTCGTTGCCGTGAATGTTTTCGTGCGCCGAGGGGCATTCATTCGCGGTGGAGTGGGAGTGGGAGTGGGAGATTTCGGCGGCTGACGCTCGACTTCGGGAGCGGCCGCTGTGAGAGGTGCCGCGCTGGCAGGACTTTTGTCCTCGATGAGCCCTCCGACGATTCGGCCAAAAGCAAACGCCACGACGAAGGCCGATCCGAGCGTTATCGTTATGTTCCTCAACAATGTTCTTCCATTCAGCCCCACAGCTTCCTCCAACAAACACCATCATAGCAGAATTTTCGCTTGGGGTATTTGCCGGAGAAGGACTGACGTGATTCGACTCATTAAGATACCGCTCGTTCTTCCTTAATATTGTCGAGCATTTCCTTAAGCGCATGTGCCGCTTCTTCAATTCTGAAGTATTTGTATTGACCAGCCCTGGCTTCGGCCGCGATGCAGCCGCTGCGTAGAATGTCTTGGAAGTTGCCGTAGGGGAACTTGTAGCGTTCTTTTGTGTCTTCTGGATAGTTGTGGTCCACACCTAAAAACCACAGACCATACTCATGATAGCCGTGCTTGCGAATGAACTCATCTTCTTGCGCTGGATTAGGTTGCATGGCATGCCATTCGCCATATTCATCGGCGATCACATGGCCTTCTCGGATCAGTTTTTTCGCGTATTCAAAGGCTTCTTCGTGAAGGGTTGCTCCTTCAGCTTGTTCTTTCATTTCAAAGTCCTCCATTGTTGTTACCTTGTGGTGTCGTAACAAAAAACAGAGGTCATCGAACGATGCTTATTTGACACCGTTGCCGAATTGGGACTTCCTAAATTCCATTCAAGGTAATTTATGCTTCACAATTCATAGCCATATGCGTACCGGCTATAAACGAAGTGGTCCATGCATTCTGAAAATTGAATCCACCGGTTATGCCATCAATATCAAGAATTTCTCCGGCAAAGAACAGACCCGAACAAATCTTGCTTTCCATGGTTTTGAAGTCGACTTCTTTTCGCGACACGCCCCCACAGGTTACGAATTCTTCCTTGAAGACACCTTTTCCCGCGACGTGTAATTCAGTGGCGACAAGACGCTGACAAAGGTTTTGCAGGCTCTTTTTCGGAGCATCCGCCCATCGCATTTCGCCGCCAAGCCCTGAAAGCTCCACCACTCGAAGCCAAAAACGAGACGAGACATTGAGGAAATCGTGTTTGCTCACAATTTTTTTCGCGTTTTCCGCCTTGAACACCAAAACAGCTTTCATAAGACTATCGAGGCCGTATGCCGGCAGCCAATTCACAATCAGCTTAGCTTGATAGTTGCTATCAAACAGAGGTACCGCCGCGAACGCCGACAACTTTAAAACCGCTGGACCACTTAGACCCCAGTGCGTGATCAAGACCGGCCCTTCCCGCTCGAATTTTCCTTCTGACGCCGAAAACGACAATTTCAACCTAGCCACGGGAAAACTGATGCCTGCCAGGTCCGCGAGCAACGGGTCCTCGATGTTAAAGGTGAAAAGAGAAGGCACAAGGCGCTCAATGGAATGACCCAGGCTCGCCGCCATCTCATGGCCCGCGTTCATGCTCCCGGTCGCAAGCAATACCTTCCTGGCGCGTAGGATTTTGTTGTCTCTTAGCTCAATGGCAAAACCATCATCGGTCTTTGAAATTTTTTTTACAGGCTCGCCAAGAAGCTCCACGACGCCCGCTTTTCGTAGACTATCGCGGAGGCAAGCAATAATCGTTTCCGAATTATCTGTTGTCGGAAACATGCGCCCATCTTCCTCCACCTTAAGAGCGACGCCATGCTTCTGAAACCAGGCAACGGTATCTTGCGGTTGAAAACGGCTAAACGCCCCTTGAAGCTCTTTGCTACCGCGCGGGTAGTTCTGCACCAGTTCGCGAATATTGAATTGATGGTTGGTGACATTGCATCGGCCACCGCCGGAAATTTTCACCTTCGTAAGGGGACGCTTTGTCCCCTCCAACAAAGCAACTCGTAGCTTGGGATTTTCTTCCCCCACCCGAATCGCACCAAAATATCCCGCGGCACCGCCCCCGATAACGAGCACGTCATAGTCAAATTTATTCATTCAGCGTTGAACCCTTATCAGACAGCGACCTCAAATAATTTTTAGGCAACGCCTCGATGCTCTTACAGTTCAGTCGGTATTAGGGCCGCCTTCTTAAAGCTATCCCACGCCGGAGCAGGGGCGTGAAGCGGCTTCTTTTGCTGAGGATATTTATGAGCTTTGATTTCGCGATCCATATTAAACGCGCGGAAGCACGGGCTGTGGTGAATCTCCCAATCAGCGACAGGAACCATCACGGCTTCACCTTTCTCGTTCTTCCATCCTTTTTCATAGGAGGTCTTGCAATCCGTGCCGCTGATCCAGCCTTCCGGACCCGATTTACTGCGGCCCGCAACGATTTCGGCCAACGCAAATTGACCTTCCACCGCGTAGGAGGCATCCACGCCGACCTTGCTCATCCATTCCAAGGCCAATTCATCAGCCTCTTGCTCGACGGTGTATTGAGCAAGATTCATTTTGATGGCCTTGCCCATGGTCGTGATAATTTTGGCGCGCACAGCCAAATCCGAAGCATCCAGATCTTCACCTGTAGGCATTCGCTCCTTGCTAACTTTAAGAACCTCTTCACCAAAGGCGCGCAGTGATTCGTCCGCCTTTGGGCGGCCAGCAGGATGGTTAGCGTTCATTGTATAGAAGAAGTTATAGTCGTGGCTGGCGCTCGAGATATGGCTCTTGTAGTAGTGCCCTAATTCATGAGCAATGACGCTGACAAATTCACCTTCCGTCATGCGAGAAAAGATATCCGAGAAGAACCCCACTTTAGAAGAAGTCTGGAATAAAACTATTTGGCTAGCAGAGCCGATCGCGCCATATTTTTCGCATCCCGCGCCGGCGGCGGTAACGCCACTATTGTCAACTTTGAGATCGCAACCATCGAAAGATTTTACCCACCAAGTGAGAAATTCTTTCTGATCCTTTGCATCCATATTTGACGGCATACATTCCTTGGTGAATTCTTCGATCTTCATTTCATTGCGACGGAATGCAACCGCTTTTACATCCTTGCCTGAATTTCCTTTAAAGGAAAGATCGATACAGATGGGAACTGATGCAACGAAAGCATTGACGTCTTTGGAATCAATAACAACGGCCTCGGGTTTCGGAATATTTTTCATATCCTTATGCGCGTCACGTAGCATGGCATCAATTTTATCCAACCAATATTGCGCGCGCACAACGCGTGGATCCGTGGACGGCAGAAATGGGCCGATGGCTTGTAGACCACCACTGAGGATCTTTCTATATTCTTCCGAGGATACCTGGCGCCATTGTCGAGATTCGGATGCGTCGTTAAAAGGCTTTCCCACATCGTGCTTGACCGTAGACGCGCTATTTTTCTTTTGAATACAACCAACAGCTAACAGGGTCATACCGACCAGCAGAAGAGAACGTTTCATTCGTTCGATCCATTGTCTAAGTTGTCAGAAAAGCTCGACATAGGCATGCCGCGGTGGCGGAGATTGCAAAACATATGCCCGAACCTTTGCTCATTTTCGGCCTGTTAAATCAGGTTGTTAAATTGCCTTGATGAGACGAGGAGTGGAAGGATGCATGCAGTTGTAAAGGGATTGGTCGACACTGAAAAACGGGCCACAGCTTGGCGCCCCACGGGCCAAACCAAGCTGTTCGATAAAGGAAAAGGAAGTTAGCCCAGGATTAGATTTGACGCCTCTAAATGTTTTTTGTCACACGACTTCAGTGACACGAGAGAATGCTCACACCAACGCTGCGCCATGATCGCACCACGACGGGACTTATTTGTTTTGAGCTCCCAGTCAGCCTGCTCCAACAAAAGAGCCGCCGCATAAGTTCGCGCCACCGTAAATGCGAAACCTCTCGCGCTGGCTTGAAGTTCGTCATCCGCAGCGCTCGCGCTATTCTTCGCAAAAATGCCGATCTGTCGTGTCGCATCCTGTACCTTAGCCAGCGATTCCGACAGCTCCGATGACGAAATGCTCGCGAGCCGTCGTGTCACTTCTTCCAAGAATGGTTGCAGAGCTTGTTCTTTTTGAATGGCACGAAGCATATCGAGACTCAGCACATTCGTCGTTCCCTCCCAAATAGAGAGAACCTGCGCATCGCGAAGAAGACGGGGAAGACCTGTATCTTCCACATATCCAGCCCCACCGAAAGACTCGACGATCTCGCTGCACACGGCTATCGCCTGTTTTGCGGTAAATAGCTTCACAACCGGTGTGAGCAGGCGGAGCAGAAGTGACTCCTCTTTCGTCGCTTCCCCAACCTCGTCCTTTCCAAGAAGTTCCCCTAAGCTAAAAACAAGAAGGCAGGCGGCGGTGCATTCCACCTCCAACGCGGCGAGTGTCTCCATGTGCAATGGCTGATCTTTCAGCTTGCGACCAAACGCCTCACGCTTTGTCGCATAATCTCTCGCTAAATTAAGGCCACGGCGCATAAATCCAGCGGCACAGCAAGCGTTCCAAATGCGCGTGATGTTAAAAAGTGAGGATATTTTTTTTACGCCATCTCCTTCACCACCCACGAGCATCGCCGGCGTGCCCTCAAGCGTAAGCTCCGCCGTGGGAAGTGCCTTCGTTCCCAATTTGTCTTTAAGGCGATGCACACGAATATGTTTGAGGCGCCCGTTCGCATCACGGAGCTCGATAAAAAAGA
The DNA here is from genome assembly GCA_964404325.1 of uncultured Oligoflexales bacterium. GTDB lineage: Bacteria > Bdellovibrionota_B > Oligoflexia > Oligoflexales > Oligoflexaceae > CAYOJQ01. Next base: position 93,664 of record CAYOJQ010000007.1, on the reverse strand, counting down.
GACTGAGTCCACGACTTCCCGCAGGCGCTCCTTCAATGCGCGCCAAGGCCATACTCATTTCTGAAGTTGTCGCCGAGGTAAACCATTTCGACCCGAAAAGTTTGAACCCATCGCCTTCTCGCTTAGCGATGGTGCCTGTACGACTGACGTCAGATCCACCCGCCTTTTCCGTCATCCATTGCGCGGAAGTCCAAGCTTCCGCGGGATTTGTCGACACGAGATGTTTAAATGCTTTTTGTTTTAGCTGTTGGTCGCCGTAAAGCTCGATAGCGCGCGCCGCGCCATCAGTCATGGCGAGCGGGCACGTGTAAATCGCTGATGATGGTCCATAGAGATAAATGCGCACAAGCTGATGAAGTCGTGACCAGGCGCCATGACGCCTCTCGTATGCGGTTGCCACTAACTTTTCTTCAACGGCAATCTGACCAAGCTTCTGCCATGCATCCGATACTTCGATATGATCAATACGTTGCCCCCATGGATCGTAGGGCACATGAACGGGAGGGTGAGCTTCCGCGGCGTTGCCAAGCGTAAGGATTTCTTCGATGGCTCGTTGCCCTAATCGCTTGAGACCGGGCTCTATTTCCTTAAGTATGGTATCCGGCAGCACACGCTGCAGATACATACGTAAAGAAATGTCATCGTCGTATTGGTTTTTGAGAGAGGGCCCATCTTGAACAAAATCTTGCATGGCTGATTCCCCATCCGTTGTTGGATGGGGAAATTCTAGCACAGTCTCATTCAACTAATGAACCTGATCAATTCCTACCAACTGCCACTTTGAACCAAGTCCACGGGCGAAAGTCCAATCCTCTTCAAATTTGACGGGCGTGGAATCACTTCCAGCTAGAACGGCGTTCGTCTTCTCATCCACGGTGTAATCGAGCAAGTTTGCGGCAAAACGCACAGTGGCATAGTCAAGTCCATCATCACCCCAGGCTTCACCGACGCTCACATCGCGCACGGAAATGTTTTCGAGGCGATTAATTTTTCCGGCGCGACGAAGCGCGGATATATCTTCGTCCAGCGTCTCGGCTACTTCTTTTCCGAGAAGACCGCGAACAGGCGTCAGATCACGCCGCGTCCATGCTCCCTGAATACGAAAGAAGATGTCGGAAGCCTCATCCGACGCAATGGCACTAATGCTCGTGTGAGCACCGTAAGAATGTGCTACCGGAGTCACCATGTTCGGCTGCGCGGAACGATACAGGGCGCCGGAGCCAGAATTTTGTGTGGCGAGTTGTCTGCTCTTCCACCAGCGCAATCCAAAGTAGATCAGACCACCAAGAAGAATGATCTCGAGAAAGCCGATCCCACCGCCGCCTACGCCACCCGCACCAAATCCGAGTGAGCTAAATAACATGCTACCAAGAAGACCACCGGCAAGACCGCCCGCCAATCCGCGGAAAAAATTGCCGCGACCAGGCTGGTTTTGCGGCATGTTGTTCATGCCGTTGTTTTGAGGCGGAGGAGTCTCTCGTTGACGTTGATAGGATGGAGGACGACGAAAACTTCCACCACCGCCGCGGCCGAATGAGCGCCCACTCCCGGCTCGTGCTTCCGCTTTTTCAGGGATGGACACTTGTGCCACCATCCCCACACAGAGAACCAATAAGAGTTGTCGCAGCCATCGCACAGATCTGAAATTCATCGTGACTCATCCTTTTCGTAGTTCGCGAAACCGACAACGCCCTTTGTGGACGAGATCGTTAAAAAGCATCAACACCTGTTATTGGATTAGAGCTTCGCTTTGGCCTTATATCATAGCTCTGTCATTCTGATAAAATTCTAATAAACCGGATGCAGCGATAAAAATCATTCCAAGTGTCTGTTTATATTGTCACATCAATGGCGAATCTACGGCTCGTGAAGACAGCGGCTGAGCGGCGGCGTTAACCTTCAACCAAAACTTCACGGCGAAGCAGAGACTTCCAGACACGCACGGGTGCCTCTTCTTTTTTGAGCTCAACGAAAGCCATTTTTCTTTCCCGTGCCAAGTAGAAAAGCATCAACACCAATGTGATGGCGAATAACATGGGAATCACGGCAAACATCTTCTCTAATCCCCACTTCTCCGCAAGAGTCCCCATCGCGTAATGGCAGATGGCGATAAAAATTTGCATGGCCAACGAAACATAAACCGTTATCTGCTTCCAAGACTCAGGGAAGAGATTGCAAACACGCCCAAGAAATAACGGAAAAAATGGCCCCGTCATGCCAATCAAGGGTAATGCCCCCACATAACCGAAAGCACCAAGACTTGAGAACGTGATACCAAGAAGCAGCGTCAGGACGAGAACATGAGGTTCGAAGCGAGGACGCACAAAAGTTCCCGCTAAAAACCGGCTCCCCGCCACGAGAAGGAGAAACCAAATCAGGTAACGCGAGCTTTCGCTTGTGGAGTAGTGAAACATTTTCTGAATGTACATCACCATCCAGGCGGTGCTGAGCCCCTCTCCGGCCACAAAGATGCAAAAAATAGCGATAATAAACGCATGCCATCCTCTGAGCGGCGTTCCACGACCTTGCTTTTCTTTTACATGGATATCTTGCATTTGTTGCTTGCGACTCGGTAATGCCCTGATCACGTAAATCGCCACCAACACAAAAAATGGCGCGCTCATCACGATCAGCCAAGACCAGTGAAATTCGATGGAACCGATGGCGGTTAACACCAGAGGTCCTGCGATGGCAGCCAACGCGCCAAGCATCTGTGAATACGTCAGGAGACGCCCCTTAACGGATTCGGTCGATCCCTGCATTGTTAGAATGTTTGTTAATGTGCCGAAGCACGCCCCCAATCCTCCCATCAGTGCCGCAAGAACAAACAAGCCTCCCGCTCCACTGACAAAAAGAGAATAGGATGTGACGGCCACTGCCGCCGCACAAACAAGAAACGTGACCGAACGCTCGCTTCGATATTTTAGAGCATAGCCAATCAGAAACGTGCAGATAAAAGAACCCACGTTGCTCAATGTTAAAAACAAACCCGCTTGATCAAGAGTGAGACTAAGCTCCTTCGTGAACACGGGCAGCAGCGCGTTCTTTACGTTATCAATGTATGCGCCTCCGAGAAGCGCTAAAAAGCCGCTTGAGAGAAACCCCAAGTGAAGTCTCTCTTTGCGTGTCTGAGCTCGCACGAGATACACCTCTCAGCCGAAAAATTTTCGTTATGCAGTTTTTGTTTGAAAGAATTTATTTTGGAGACGAGGTGTGCTTACAACGTTTCGGATCGAGATGCGAACTTTTTTGCGGAAAAAATTTGATTTCGGGATGCCCCTTTTACTTTCTACTTAAGAGGTCCGTCACGTGTCTATCATGTACTTGCTCGAGAGAGATAACTTCTCGAATGTTGGTACGAAATTCAGAAGCGATTTTAAGTGCGACGGCGAAGCCGCTGTAATAACTCCAACTGGCAAATCGTTTTTCCGCGCCGCCGCCACAACAACAGCCCCACCACCATTCGGCATCATGAAGTCCGTCAAAACAACATCGAGATCTTCTTCTTTGATGACATTGATGGCACTTTCGCCATCTTTTGCCCTGAAAACTTCAAAATTCATTTTTGTAAAGACGAGTTCATAAAGATCGAGAAGATAAGGCTCGTCATCGACAATAAGAATGCGGAGATTCGCCCATCCCCTGTCTATGAACAATCGTGCGAGGTCAACGCCCAGTTCACATAGACGAAATCCATAACGAAAGGCGGAAGCCTGCTGATTTTCGACAGGCTGGCACCACTTAGTCTCTAGCGTGACTTCACAGTGGTCATCGAGTTCCAAGACCACTTGTGTATCGGGTGAAATCTCGCTGCTGCTAAAAATACCAATGCCACCGGCGGAAACGTCATGAAAGAGGCAATCAATCTTTCTATCATTATGCAGAGTTCTCAGGCGCCCGGAAAAATTTTTCACTCGGATGCGTCTGGCGGCGCGTCGATTATTTTGGTCAAAATATCGCATAATTACCCCCAATCCTTAGGATTGATCGGCAAAAATGGGAGTTAACTGACGCTAAAAAAGCACGCCATCTGTTACAAGACGATCAGATTATTCCCCAATAAATCGACATATAGGTCTGGATCTGGGAAAGATGCCTAAAAAATCTTAATCCGAATGAAACTTGTAAATTTCGCGGCAAACGGCTCCCCAAACGGGGATACCCTCATATTTTTTGGGTCAAAGCTTCAAGATTGGCCTTCTGACCGACGATCCACAGAAGGTCACCGCTTTTAAGCATGAGATCTGATTTCGGGTTTTGAATCCTTGAGCCATTTCTCTCCACACCAACGACCATGCAGTCAAACGACTCACGGATACCGGAAGATTTAATGGTACGTTCAGCGAGCGTTGAGGATGGACCAATAGTCATCTGACGAAGCGCGTAGGCCGTCAAGTCACTGGGACGCTGACTGGCAGGGCGTGGATTCTCCACTTCAACGCGGAAGCGTTCAATTTCCTCTTCCGTTCCAAAGCAGGCAAGGATGTCTGCTGGCAAGATTTTTTCCTGCGCTTGTGGCGCGACAACAACTTCATCCTGTCGCTTAATCACCACGACATTGACACCAAAGCGTTCGCGAATTTGCAGTTCGAGAAGGCTTTTTCCAACGACGGAAGAAGAATCGTTTACTTTGATTTCCGCCAGGTATGCATCCCACGGTACCAAGTGAGCGTGACTCTGCCCTCCTTCACCTGAGTCGGAAGGCGCGAAGCCAGAAACAAACTGCCCCTCGAACCATCGGTAATAGGTCTCGATTTGGCCTTTGAATGTTAAAAATAAGACTGCTGATGTGCCGATGGTTAAAACCACCGCTAGCCAAGCAGGGAAAAAGCGGATGCTCAAAAGTCCCACCATCATAATCGTAATGAGACGGCTGAGGAAAAATCCGGCTTCCTTTGAAATGTCACGCTTGCCGCGCTTTACGCCCTGTTCCCGGGCTGGCGGTCGAAACGCTGAAAGCATCGCCCAGAGGAAAGGCGTACAACAAACAAAAGTAATCAGCCACGCCACCGCCTTGGCGTTTCGTAGTTTGTCGAAATGCTCTTTAAGCATGGGCACCATATGATCACCTGAAAGGAGGAAGATGGTGATGATCACAATGGCATTAGCGAGCCAACGGATGAGGCGAATGTAAAATTCCCGCCCCACGTCCTTCCCTGTGGATCGATTCTGAAACCAAGTATTGTAGCGAATTAATAGTGTCTCAATGGGCTGCGGCAACCATTTCTCCAATTGGCGCGTGACCATTGGCGCGGATTTAATGAAATAAGGTGTTGTAAACGTTGTTATCAACGATGCCGTCACAATAATCGGATAGACGTCCTGGTTGATGGCCTTGTAGGTGAGACCGAGGGTCGCAATGATGAAAGAAAATTCACCAATCTGCGCCATGCTCAATCCAGCATGAACGGAATTGCTCAAAGATTGCCCCGTGAATAGCGCACCGAATGTAACGGAGAGAATTTTGCCAACGATGATAAACACACAAAGGAGCGCGATAGCCCCGAGATTTGTCATGATGATGTTGGGATCCAAAAGCATCCCCACGGAGACAAAGAAAACCGCACCGAAAACGTCCTTCAATGGTCCCATCAGCGTTTCAATGCGATGAACCTCTTTCGTTTCCGCCAGAATCGAACCCATGATAAAGGCACCGAGAGCCACCGAATAATTGAAGTATGCTGATAAGTAAACAAGCCCAAGGCACAGGCCAAGAGATACAACCGTCAGCATTTCGTCGTTGCCCCGTTGACCAACGACGCGGACAAAACGTGGTACGAGAAACATGCCGATAATAAACCAAACAGCAACGACGAACCCGAGCTTCCCGCCAGCAATCAGAAGATCCGTTCCGCTGACAGTTGCCTGAGTGGCGATGTTCGTAAGGCCAACCATAATGATAATCGCCGCAAGATCTTCAACAATGAGCATGCCGAAGACCAATTCCGCGAAGCGACGCTTTTTCAAACCAAGCTCATCGAGAGCTTTAATGATGATCGTCGTGGAGGACATCGCCAGCATACAACCGAGGAAGGTTCCTTCCATCGTGTTCCAACCGATCATCCTCGCGCCAATAAATCCGAGAATCACCATGGTAACCATTTGAATGGTTGCCGTTATGGCTGCGGACATCCCCACCTTGGCGAGGCGACGAAAACTAAACTCGAGGCCTAACGAGAACATCAAAAAGATAACGCCGAGCTCCGCCCAATCCATGACGTTTTGTTTATCAAAAATGGAAAGACCTGTAGGCGTGTGCGGGCCAACAATAATTCCCGCGACGATGTATCCCAAAACGACCGGCTGTCGGATGAGTTTGAAAAAAAAGGTTACAATCGCAGCCACCCCAAGGATGACAGCTAAGTCCGAGATAAGCGCGGGAATATGCATTCAGGAGCCTCAACAATCGACAGAACCGCTCATTCGCATGAGAAAACGGTGAGAATAAAAGAAATGAGTCACGCCTATTTTACAAAGGAATATTGCGGTCAGGTCAACCCACAAAAAGTATTCATTTGGAGTAAGCCTTGCAATCGCACATTAGACGGGGGTGTGCTATGAAAATTTTATGGATCTTAATGATTTCTTTTTTTAGCGCCTGCGGCGTTGAGAGCCAACCAGAACAGCTTGTCTCTCACTCACCCACCGAAATATCACCACAGTCATCAGGGGCGGAACACGCGTGGATTATTGTTCCCGTCACGAATGAACAACGTGTTGAATTAGAGAAACAAGGCTTTGAAGCCATTACGCAAAATAAAGCACTGCGGACGGAAGAAGGCCCGCTTGACAGTCCATACGGCCCGAGCACCATCTCAACCACAGCAACGGCGCCAGGGACGGGAGTTTACTACTCGCCCACTTACACGCCGCCGTTCACTAACTCGCCCTATTCTTCTTATCGAGCGCCCGCACTAACCAATATGCTGGCGATCCTTAATGCCAACAATCTCCGAATGGTTCCTTTCCTTTTTGGCGCGAGATATGGCGGAACTCCTGGCGGTGTGATCGCACCCTTTCCTGGCTATGGAGCTCTCGTCGCGGGAGGAGCTCTGCCAGGAGCAAACGTTGCCCCTAATGCCAATCTCGGCGCGGCTGTAGCACCGACCTACCAACCTTTACCACCCGTGCGAATATTGCGACCGTTCCTAGTACACCGCGCACCCGCTCACTACTATTCCAACGCGTTTCCTGGTTATGCCGCGTTTCCCGTATCTGTCTCCGGCTATGGCACAAACCCGTACGTCCAGCCACGCATCCTTACGACAGGAGAACCTCACCCTGTGATCGTGTTTGTGCCCGGCCAGGACGGTGTTTATCACGCGGTAGTGACATTTCGCGGCACAACGTAGATCAAAAAAATCGCCCCATTTCCCGCCTCTTTCTCCTATAATTGGTGGAAACATCATGAGGGGAAATCGTGAAAGCTATTCTATGGCTGACCCTTTTATCGTGCATCGCCTGTAAGCCAAGGGTTTCCGGCAAAAGTGAGCTGGCGCACCAATTTGGGCATACGCGGCGTGACCCCGTTGCGGATATTCGCGATTGTCGCAACAAATCACTGCGAGAGCTTCGCCCCGGTGCGAATGAAGAAATTCCGGAAGCCACAGAATATTTGCGTCATATTGCCGCACAGATCATGAACGCAAATCCCAATACCTTCAAAGACGCCTATGCCCCTGAACAAATTTGTTTGTTCGTAAGCCGAGGCGCTGACCTTAATGCAACGGCTTCCCATGAAATGCGCACGGTCATCTTTCAAGCGGGAATACTACAAGTCGCCGACAATGATGCAATGGTGGCATCGATTGTGGCCCATGAGTTGGCGCATATCACCATGCAACACACCCATGCCCGTGAGTATGACGATTTGATGATGAATCAGGAGTGGCAAAAAAAAGGTCCGCTCCTTGAAGTGCAGTTAAAAGATCTCCAAAAACAAAAAGACACGCTGTGGGAAGCACGTGATCAGGCAAATCGTCGCCTCACAACTCTCAATGAAGAGATGGACAAAAAGACCTCCGCCAACATTCGAAATCTGAGAGAGAAGTTACGAAAGCAGGAAAACGAAATCAAAGCACAAATCCTTGCTGGATTTGAAGACGCGTCGTTGACCGCTGACAAAGCGGACGCACTTCGTCGCCTCGACGACGCAGTGAGCACCCCCCTCACCCGGCAGCTACCCAGCGCGGAAGATAGAGCGGTGTTGAGCGAAACGCTTCCGGAAAAGGACATCCTTGAACTCCAGAACAAGATTAAGGGCCACAACAAAGCCGTTGAAGAATTAAACGCCCAAGAGCGCAAAAATTTACCAAACGATTGGCAGGAACTGGACAAGGTGCTCACGACTCTTGAAAAAAGTCCCCTTGAGATCGAGCATGCCTACGGACAGATTGCCAACAAAGAAGAAGAAATTAAGTCTTTGAAAGAAAAACTCGTGGGGAACGCGCTTTATAACTGGGCCGAAGAAGAAGCGGATGATGTTGGCTTAGAGCTCTATCTCCGCGCTGGATGGTCACCTGCTTTTTACAGTGAGTTTTTTCGCAAACAATCACTCACAAAATCGGAAGATATGGCGGCTTGTCGCAGTCAACTAGACACAAGCATGGAGCCCGATCGGGGCATTGAACTTCATCCCGCGGATTGTTGGCGCATATACAATGCCACGATTCAGGAAATGAAGGATCACAAAGTACCGTATGAAGAGTTCATGCAAAAAGCGACGCGACAACATCTCGACGAGAGTCGCCTTCCGGCCATAAAGAAACAACTGCAAACGCTTCTCTCGAATTGAAGACAAAAAAATGCATGCTCGAAAGCATGCATTCAGGGAGGGGTAAAGCTTGCCAAAAAACTATGTCTCGTCCTACCTTTTCGCTGTGTACAAAATCCTTATCGGCATCATTGGGAAAAACTTAAGAAACAAAATATTTAGTCAACAATGTTAAGAACTTAATAAAATAAATTCTTATACAAAAAACTTTAATTTATCCCTCAATTTTTTTAGCAAAATGCCGATAAGGATTTCATAAAAGGAGTCGCACTCCATTATGGGTAAAGACCAACAAAAACAAAGTGACATTGCCAGCATCACGGCGAACGTCAATCCATCGAGCTTCCTCGACTACAAAGTCTATTTGGAAAGCCTCTACCTCGCTATGAAGTCGGCGAAGGATCGTTACTCGTATGGAAAGTTCGCCGAAGATTTAGGCTTCACCGCGAGCAACCTCTTACACCAGATCGTTCGCGGTCACCGTCCATTGACCCTTAAAACCGCGCAAAAGATTGTTGATGCGCTGGATTTAAAAGGCGTTGAGAAAAAATATTTTCTCGGGCTCGTGCAATACAATAACGCCACGTCCGTCACGCAGAGAGAAGAGAGCTTTCATAAGCTTGTGGATATGAAAAACCAGGTATTGCCGACTGCCGAAGATAAGGCATGGCTGGAATTCTTTAGCGAGTGGTATCATCCGGTCGTGCGCGAGCTCGTGGGTCTACCAGACTTCAACAGCGACCCCGAGTGGATTTCAGATCAGATCATGCCGCGCATCCGCCCAGAACAAGCTAAGAAAAGCCTCGAATTACTCACAAATCTTGGCCTCGTTGTGTTTGATGCGGAAACAAAAAAATACACGCAAACACAGAAGAGAATTGCAACAGGACAACGAGTGCGCGGCATCGGATTCACCCGATATCATCAACATATGATTGATATGGGCAAAGAATCCCTCACGCGCGTCAATGGTTCCGAGCGCGATATTAGCGCCATCACGGTCAGCGTGGATGAAGCGACCTATCAGAAGATGAAAGCGTTGGCTCATGAGTTTCAAATGAAAATGCTGGATGTCGCTGAGAGCGTCGAAAATCCAGATCGCATCTATCAGATGAACATCCAACTGTTTCCATTTACTAAGTAGGAACAACACCATGGCTCGGCTTGGGATCAAAACCTACGCAGCACAAAACAGCGCTAGAAGCCTCGCGCAGATGCTTTTTGTCGCCCTTGTTCTGAATACCGGTTGTGGCATTTTTGTCGGCAACCCGGAGGGAGAAGACTCAGAACGCCGGCCCACAAAAAATAAACCTATCGACGAACTCGTGCGTGATAAGCCAGAGCAATCCAAGCCATCTGAAATTTCTTTCGCGCTTACGGATTCACCACGCGATGACATCCGCGAGGTCTATCTGACCATCATGAAGTTGGAAGTGGTTTCTAAGGGTGGCATCGTCTTTGAAATTCCGCTGATGTATCGCGATGAACCCGTCAATCTCTTGCAGTTCCAGAATGGAATCTCCTTGGCTCTTGGCAGTAGCGCGGATCTGCCATCCGGCGAATACAGCGAAACACGACTCACCATCGGCGACAAAGACAAAGCAAGTGTTGTGTTAGCCAATGGAAAATCGGAACGCCTCAAGGTTGAACCTAAGGACGCAACGATTAAGATCCCAGCGCCGTTTATTTTCAACAAGGATGCCGGCCTGGCCATCACTCTTGATTTTGACTTACGCCAATCTATCAAGAAAGAACCAAAGGACTATGTCTTGAAGCCTAATGTGCGCTTAGTCGAAAATCATAAAGCGGGTGCTCTAACCGGCAAAGCCGAGGAAAACGCCGTCGTCTGCGCGTATCCAAGCGCCGTGACACCGGATGCCACCGATGATTGCAAGGGCTCCGTCACCTCCGCCAAGGCCGTTAACGGCACATACAAGGTGAGCTTCTTACCGGAAGGCAGCTATAACATTCGAGTCTACAAGGTAAATGGCCAGATCGAAGACGTCACCAATGTTCCTGTAAAGGCCCAAGAAGACTCAAACATGCCACCACCGGCAACGCCGCTCTAATTTCCTTGAGAGCTGCCTCCTCCTGGCGTAATAAGTGAACCCTTGTCCCTAAAGACACGGGTTCATTTGCGTTCGGAGGACTCATGACTCGCAATGATTCACACAACCTTCTCTTTGGTTATATCCTTTGGATCTTTGGATTCATGGGTGCGCACCGCTTCTATTACGGCCGCCCAATCTCCGGAACGATTTACTTCCTGACTCTAGGGCTCTTTTTTGTCGGCTGGATCGTCGACCTTTTCTTAATCCCTGGAATGGATGCGGCCGCGGATCGACGCTATACAGAGGGTCGTTACAGTTACAATGTGGCTTGGGTCTTGTTAACGTTCCTCGGTATTTTTGGGGTCCATCGTTTCTACATGGGTAAAGTGATCACCGGGATTCTTTGGCTTGTCTCTGGCGGGCTTCTCGGCGTTGGCCTTCTCTATGATTTCTGGACCCTAAACGAACAAGTCCTTGAAGAAAATACATTGGCCCGCGTCAACTAAAAGCGAGAAGATGGATCCATTGTTAAAACCAACGCTGTATGCGCTAGGATGCTCCGCCATCGTGCATGCAGCGCTTGCCTTGTCGATGTATCGCCCCACACAAGAGTTTCTCAATCGCGGCCAGGTTCCGGTGAGAATCCACGCCACTTCAGCAAAACCGCTCAAGAGTGTAGACAGCCAAATCGAAAAGAAAGCGTCGCCAAAGCCATCAGAGAAGGCGGTGCCTTCGCATAAAAACGCACGCGCACAATCAGAACCAGCGACAATCAGCTCTCCCACGAACGAGCAAACGGCGCAAGCCCACGAAGCTGACACTAGCAAAACCGCGGGCAGCGCCGATGGCTCCATCGATGGAGGATCACGTGCGCACGACGCATCCTTAGTTCGCAGCAGCTTTCGTCAACCTGAATACACACACGATGCGTTGGCGGCAGGATACGAAACGGACGTCATTGCCGAGATTCTTGTCAATAAAGATGGCAGCGTTTCCGACGTCAAACTAGGAAAGCCCCTCCTGTACGACATGGAGCATCGCTTGATTCAATCCATTCGCCAGGCGCGTTTTATTGCCGCCAAAAATCAACAGGGCGATGAAGTGCAAAGCTGGACACGCATTCGTTTCAGGCTCATCATACCGCGCTGAGCTCGCGGCGATTTCTAGATACGAAATTCTCCTTTCCTTCCATAGCGAGTACCATCACAATAAATTTTTCTTAAATATGGAACGAATACTCGGAGTCCATGATGCGTACTTACGTGACTTCCTTTTTTGTTTTACTCGTGTTGTTTGGCTGTAAAACAACCGAAGATATCAACGCATCAAAGGCCACCGGGTTTACAGCCCCAGGCGCTCCAGCCGCATCCCCGCAAGACAAATATCAAGTAGAGTACGTTCCGCAATTTTCCCCCGTGGATAACGATCATCTATCCATTTGTACTTGGAACATTCAATGGATTGGTCATTGGAAGGCAAAAAAGAACACGGATATCGCAAACGTCCTCCGGCATTGCGATGTGGCTGTTATCCAAGAGATGGTGGCTCCCCCCTGGGATGTAACCGTGACTTCAAAAGGCACTGCGGAAACCGTCACTCTTAAGGGAGACGTTGAGGCTAAAGCCTTTGTCGATGCCATGAAGGGTGTAGGCTTTGATGGCGTTGAGCTCAGCGCCGAGGATACGGGCCCCACAAAAAATCACACCAACACCACGGCCTCTGAGTGGTACACCGCCTTCTTCAAGAGCGCGAAAGTTGAGATCGCTCAAGACCTACCGCAAGGCTTCTTGGCGCGCAAACTCGCAGGGCATTCTGTTTATTCCCGAGTTCCCCATGCTTTTGGCATTCGCGCTCGTCACAACGGCAAACCATCGGTTGATATGGTTCTTGTCTCCGTTCACCTTCACGCTACGGGCGATGATGAACCCAAACGCCGTTGCAAAGCGCGCCGCATCCGCGAATTCCGCTATATCAATCAGTGGGTCAGCCAGAAAAAGAAAAACCACGCCAGTCAGGAAAAAGACTATTTTGTCTTGGGTGATATGAATATCGAAGATCTTGAGGAAGTAAACGCGTTTATGGGTCAACCGCCCGAGTGGCTTGAAACAGAACTTGCCGCGACAGAACCGCTTGTGGACATAGAGACTCCAGAGGATCCCTCCTCCTTTGCGATGCTTCGCATGGTAAAAAGCATGAACTACGCCCCTGAGACCAAGACTCTAAAAGGTACAAACATAAAACGTGATAAACCCTACGATCACGTAATGCATTACACGACAACCACACTTGATATAGAGCCAACACTCCAAATCGTAGACCTAGCGCGCACATTCAACTTGGAGTCGTTCCCAAAAGCCAACGACTTCGTGCAAGCATACTCAGATCACAATCCTCTTCGTTTTGTTGTTAAACTTACCGAGGATCGTGACTAGCTACCGGAACGGGATGTGCTACCTGCACATTATGCAAGAAGCGTCGAATAATGGCCTGCTCAACGCGGCCACGACGCTTCGATGGCGCGGGAATACGCACGTGGAACATAATTTTATCAGGATCAGGAAAACTTAAGAAAATCCGCGGCTCAATCGACGGTGAGTCCAAACCTTTCGAACGATTTGCATCCACGAAATATCTTTTTGCTTCATCATAGTAATCGTGACATTCCAGCCGCGCCGCCTCGAGGATTTCATCTTCGTAACGTCGCCAATCTTCTGTGCGCTTAAAGGGTAGATTGAAGACATGGAGCACATATTTATGCGTCGCGGTTTCGTTTACCACCGAATGCGTTAAGAAGAGTGAGTTCGGCACGACAATGCTTCGACCCGTGTACTGATGAATGTCACGCCCCGGCCCAATCTCATACAGTGTGGTTGTTAGCAACGTATGATCCACGACGTCACCGCGATTGTGACCGATCTCGATACGGTCTCCGACGGCAAAGAGCCTTGCTGTCGTGCGCAACATGCCACCCATCACACAGAGAATAAGCTCCTTTGTTGCGAGCACGAGAGCGGCAGCGATAGCAACAAGTGAGATCGCAAAGGTTTTAAGCTCCGCGGCCCAAATCACCACCAGCCCAAGAATTAAGACCAACACCCAAGCATTGCGCGCATGAATGATCCATCGCCGCTTCTGCTCACCGTCGGGAACATTAAGCGACTTGATGCCGCGAACCGTCAGCTTTCGCATCAGAATGACGAGAACAACCAGCATCAAGGATGTAAAAATATGCCCTACAGTCTCAGGGCTCTGAAAGAATCCATCCAGATATTGCCAGTAGACTGGATTTTGTCGCATCACATCACTCCATCAACCGTTTTTCATTTGGTTGAGATAAGAAACTAATTTTTCTTTCTGGGTGGCACCAGGCTGACTATTAATGGCTTCCAGCGTGGTATTTACCTGCGTGCTGAGCGCCTCACTTGCTTTGCCACCTGTTTGAGTCACCACGATATCTTCGAGATTGCCAAGAATCGCCTCGACATCAGCATCCGTCATGCTCTCAAGCTTTGCTTGATCCACCGCTCCGGTGTCTGTCTTCACCACAAATTTGTTTATATTCATGGCTGACGAAACCGCGAGATACAGGGTGAGCTGAAAGGCAGACGCGCTAGCGTAGTCTTTGCTGTTTTGCGCTGGATCGCGCTCTACCTCCGGCATCGACTTAAGGAGATTGACGGAAGCACGGATGGACACCAACTGGTCATCCGTAGGCGCGGCAGGAACAAAGCTATTCAGCTGATCAAAAAGATTTGTGGACGCATCGACGCCAAATCGTGCTTTAACAATGTTAACAAGATCAATCCCGGCAGCACCGGCATACGCGGCGGCCAAAAGCGGGTACAAGTCATAACGTGTTGGATCGCCTTCGACGATTTTACCATAGCCATCAATGGCACCGGCGTAATCTTCTTGATCCAACGCCTTGCGCGCCTTCTCTTCATCCGTATCAGCTGTATAAGATGATGCGGCATTTTTTGTACTGCATCCCCAGAACAGACTTAACGCCATGAGGAAAATAATTTTCTTCATATACCCACTCCGAAGTAGGCGACATATAAATTTCGTTGACGACTTTCAACTGTTGAACCCATTTCTCGCCCATATGCGGTTACACCTAACTGCATAAGAATTAGGTTTAAACGAACACCAACCGAGGGAATGCCTTGGTAGTAGCCCGCCGCGAGACCAAGATAGTTCATCAACAAAAGCTTCGCGCCCGCATGAATTCGCTTAAAAGGCTTCTCTTCATAAACATTCGTTAGGTCGCGATAATCCAGACTGAGGTGCAAAGAATTTGTTGTTCCGTGCCAAGTGAATCCCGTCCCCGCGTGCATCGTTTGCTTGAACGCCGCTTGGCCGCCGGTGAATTGCGTATCACCCACGTCATCCACCTTAAAAGCAAAACGACAGTCCACACGCGGCCCCTGAAAAAACATGAGAAGACCCACATCACTTCCAATGCCATGGCCAAAGGAAGCGGCGTCTTTTAAGGCTGATGGATTGGTGGAAAGCTCGGCAATTTGGGCTTCATCTGTAAGAGCCAACTCAATATAGGGCTCCGCGACATAAAGGTATTTTCCGGTGACACCAAGGGAAAGCCAGCGCGTGATCGCTGTGGCCGCACTCGCTACGGCACCCACGTAGGCCTCCGCGCTAGCAACCACACTCGGCACACCGACGGAACCAAACTGTTGGCCATAGATATCAGGTTCGAAACGAGCAAAAGCGCCGATTCCAAAGTGACTTGTTATAAATGAGGTCGCCGTCTGCGCTCCAAAATGAATGGGCGTTTTTTTCTTCAGCAGATGATCGAGGACCTCGCCTGCTTGGTCTTCGCCGCCATCACCACCGTTCATGGCGGTTTTCGCAAAATCAATGGATTCACGCGCCGCGTTGACTCCGAATTGAGTGCCAAACCAACGAAAAAATTGTCCACCAAAAGGAAGCTGCGCCGGGTTCGTGAACAGGATTCCTTCCTGCGAGGCTCGTGTCAGAGCGGCACCACCCGCCGCCAAGTCAAATGGTTCTTCATAAATGGGCTGACTGGTCTTACGCGCATGAGCCTCCGGCGCATGGAGAATCCCCACGCACACAAAAGCTGACGGCAGCACATGTCGGAAAAATTTGCCCACTAAAATCTCCACTGATGGCGTTCATCTCATCGGTGGATCCTTTAAGAATCGCTCCGGCAATCATTGCCTGCTTGGTTCTTCTTCATCGAAGATGCTATAATCACTGTAAAAGCATCTCTTTTTGTGTGAGTGACGTGTTTCGAATCTTTCTTAAAAAGAAGCTTCTCGGCGGCAATAAGTCGCTCCCTTCCCGTCCCATGCTTATGGCCAGACGCAATCGCCGCATATTCCCCCGTTTTGCGGTCGCTGGACACCATCTCAAAGTCGTCCAGGATCAAGAAATTCTTTTGATCCGTGAAATCTCCGCCAAAGGCTTTAGCAGCAAGGTGTCATCCCGCGCTTTTTCTCGCATGAATGTGGGTGAAGTTTTCGCGGCACGCATGCGACATGACGGGCAGTATTTCGAAATGGACCTTAAGGTCACTTGGAAAGAGCCAAGCACGGTGGGTTTTGAGTTGGTTAACGCCTCACCCGCGACACTTCTCATGATGCGCCGCCTACTACGACCTATTGAACTTGCTAATTCCCTGCACCCGGTGACGCCGCCGCAAAAAGGCAAACTCTGGTGGCACGGAGACAACGAAACAGACCTGTTCATCACTCTCGACGAGGAAGGCAAAATAGCTTCTTGGCAGCTGAGAGTGGCCAAAGATTTTGTAGAATGGGAAGGAAGCAAAGGCATCTGCACGGGGACTCATCGCATCAAACATGCAATGGATTTTTCCGAATCCGAAGCCATTTTCGCCCCCGACCATTTCCCACATCCCGACCGCCTGCAATTTGCTTTTGACTTGATCTCCGCGATGGACAACCCTTGGCAAGAAAAACTATTAGCCACTATCTCGAGGTGAAGCATGGGACTGCGGATCCGTGAACGTGAAGAAGCTAAACGACAGGATCTCTATCGCCAACTCGTTGAGGAAGAGGCCGCCCGCTTTGGAGCCTTTAGGGGGCATGAAGCGGAGGAAGATTTTCTGCGAAAACTTAAGCAGGCACGAGAGAAATTCCGCAACTCCGCATCCGCCGCGGCGCAGGCCCAACGTCTTGAAGAAACAATCCGCCAAGAAAATAAACGCAGCATGGACACGTTAGGACGCATCGAACCGAAGATTGTTCTCGATCTTTTGTAGCAAGGAAGCACGAGTGACTCAGACAGAGACCCAGAAGAAGGATCGTCGTATTCGACAGCTGATTTCGTTCGTTCTAAAAGGCACCGATAACGATAGCGAGAAAGGCTTCGATATGCCGACGATTCGCGATCTGTTAGGAGCCCTCGCAAGCTGGGGTGGTAAGGGCAAAGATGAGATCGTCCAAGTCCTATGCCGTGAGATCGGCGTGGCCACGGCAGCTATTCTCAAGGAACCCATCAACCAAGTTCTTGAAGCGCGAAAGCTCCAAATCACGCTGGAGCTGATCCCGAAACCGGATGATAAACGACTGAAAAAGAAGAAAAAAACCACTCGTAAGCGCCAGCCCTCCTGACCGCAGCCTTCAAGCGAAGGACTCGTCATCCTGAGCGACGCGAAGGATCTCAATTTATCATCGACAAACGCGCCAGCACCCTCTATCACCCCCTCTACAAAGGGGACTTCATGCAATCAACGCGAACTCTCGAAATCACCGGAATGGCTTATGGCGGTCGCGGCGTGGCCCGAGCCGAAGGGAAGGTCTATTTTGTATCGGGCGCTCTTCCAGGTGATGTTGTTGAAGCCAAGATCTTAAGCGATAAGAAAAAATTCGCCGAAGCCGATGTGGTTCGTTTTGTGCGCCGCTCGGAGACACATCGCCAAGCTCCCTGCCCTTATGTTCCGCGCTGCGGTGGCTGCCATTGGCAGGAAGCGGATGAGAGTCTGCAACGCACGTGGAAAAAAGACTTTGTGCGCCAGACAATTAAAAAATTCGCGGGCTATGAACTTCCCGATGATTTTATCTTACACGCATCCCCTGAAGACTTCTCCTACCGTAATCGCATTCAGCTCAAACTAAAGACGGATGCGGCAGGAAAACTTTCCATCGGTTATTTTGGACGTGCCAGCCACGAGCTTGTTGCCATCACTCACTGCATGATCGCAGCTCCCACGATTAACACGTGGCTGAATAGCTTCACTCAAAGCTCAAGAGTCTGGCCCAAAAATGCGTTCGCTGAACTGGAAATTCAAGAAGTACCGCAGCGGCAGAAGCTCCTGTTTACGCTGCGCGCTTCATCCGACCAGCCCATGGCGAGCGCCCTGCGAGAAGAGGTCAATGCGTCGCCGTTGATGCTAGCCGTCGCGGATCAAGATTCGAAGACGTACTCCTTCGTCGAATATGATCAGCAGCGCGACCTGCGTTTTTACACGGCTGCCGCCCTGTTTCAGCAGGTGAATCGCCGCGCGAATCATAGCCTGCGTGAACGAGTGCTCGAACTGGTTGGCGAGATAAGACCGCGGAACGTCTTTGACGTGTTCTGCGGCTCCGGAAACCTCTCTCTTCCTCTTGCGAAACAGGGGATATCCGTCCTTGGCGTTGAGAAAAGTACGGGCGCCATTGCCGCCGCACGGCACAATGTCCAAGAGAATAACATCAAGAATGCGACCTATCTCAATGAAGACGCCGCGGCCCTGGCGAACAAAATGCTGCGGCAAAAACAAACGTTTGATCTCATCATGGTGGATCCGCCGCGCGCTGGCTTGATGCAGACCGTGACGCCTCTTATCGAATTGAAGCCAAAGCATTTTCTCTATCTCAGCTGCGACCCCAATACCTTGGCGCGGGATCTTCACATGCTGCGTAAAAACTGCTACGAAATAACAAACATAGAAGCATTTGATTTCTTTCCACAAACCTACCACGTGGAAACACTTGTGGTGCTTAAGAAGACATAAGGCCATTCATGCAGCAAACGCCCACTCTCGCCCTTGAAAAAACCACGACCATCCCCGCTTGGTGGCTCGACAAAAGTTTTCTAACCAACGCAATCTCGGTCTTGTTTGTGGTTGCTGGCTATACCTCTCCCATCGGCCAAAAAGTTCTCCGCGACATTGGTTACTTCGCTCTTTCGGGGGCCATCACCAACTGGCTCGCCATTTACATGCTTTTTGAAAAAGTTCCCGGCTGCTACGGATCGGGCGTTATCCCAAATCGTTTTGAAGACTTTAAGGTGGGTATCCAACAGCTCATCATGAATCAGTTCTTCACGACCGAGAACATTCAACGTTTTATGAATCAACAGCTCGCGTCCCCCGCGACTCTTGATCTCAGTCGTATCACGGATGCTCTCGATTTCGACCGCTTGTTCATAAAGCTCACGGAAGCCATCCGAGAGTCTTCCTTCGGTCCCATGTTGGCTATGTTTGGAGGAGAGAAGGCCCTCGATCCCTTGAAACCAGCCTTTGAAAGAAAGCTGCGCGAGGCCATCAAAGATTTAAGCCAAGACGAGCAAATTCAAGCTACTCTTGCAAAAGGACTCGGCCAAACGCTTAATGGGGATAGCATCCGTTCCCATGTGGAATCCATCGTCCAGACACGCCTCAACGAACTCACACCCAACATGGTGAAAATCATCATGCAAGAGATGATTCAAAAACATCTCGGCTGGCTCGTGGTATGGGGCGGTGTTCTCGGTGGTTTAATTGGACTGTTGGCAAGTCTATTCAGATAGCACGGGCAGCAGGGGATCAGCCCCCTGATACTGCCGTTCACCGCAAGCTTACTGACACTGAATACGCCACGTATAGGTGTAATCGTCGTGGCTCACATCCGCCATCGTCGAAGAACTGTAATATCGCTCTAGAACAGAATATGAGCCACCACCGCAAAGCTCTTTGGCCTTCGCATCGAAATTGGCATCGTGTGCGGCACTTTTTTTCCCAACATAGAGACTGAGACCGTAGGTTTGGTCACGATCGTCCGTTGAAATCACTTCAGGTGTATTCGATGTTATGCATGCAACAACCGCGAAGCTAAACAAGAACAGGGAAACTCTCTTCATGAAACATTCTCCCATAACGCAAAGGCTTTCGTTAATTACTTTATCATGAGATGCGCTACCTGGATGAAAGCAGACGTGCCGCTCCATAAAAAAACGCCCACTCTTGCGAATGGGCGTTTTTTTATAACAAAGACGAACAGAACTAGAAGCTCTGTGTCATCTGAAGATCCGCTTGTGTGCCAAGGATCTTCGCTGGACGGACGCCATCGCGCAGGATGTCTTGCATTTGGAAGCAGACCAACGACTTTGGCACCCAGAAGAGAGCAGAGAGTTCGGATACGACGTTGCGACGAAGATCCAATTTCGCCATCTCCTGCATCAACATGCCTTTTGGCATAAGAAGGTTTGCAGTGAAGAGAATTTCTTCGAGAGGGAGAAGATTGTTATCAACGGCGCCAAGCTCAGGGAAACGAGCGCGCTCGCCTTCGAAGATGATACGAGCAAGATCAAGAACCATGCTCATACGCGTCTGAGGCTTAAGCTCGCCTTTTTTGAATTGGATGCAGTACTTGCCAGCTTTCACGCGAAGGATGCGGCTCAGCTTATCCATCATTTCGACGGGCTGTGTTGTCACAAATGCGAAGGCGCGCATGACCTCTGGAAGATAAAGAGGAGGCGTCGTAAATTCACATTCAGCGAGGAGCTTATCAACAAACTCGTTGGTGCGTTGGCGGACGTTTTTTTCATCTTCAGCACTGATGGAGCGTTCTGAGCCAAACAGATTCCTGAGCTGCTTCGATTCAAGATACTCGAAGAAAGCTTCGTCGAGATCGACGCTGCCACTCGCCACGTCGTGAATCAATGCGGTTTCGAGGTTGAGAGCTTCCGCCAAGTTTGCCAACGCAAACACTGAGCGAACATTCTTCTCACCACGTTTCCAGTGACTGCAATCAGAAGGATTGTAGTTGAGGATGGACCCAACTTCCTGATCGCGAATCTTCGTTCCGCGTTGGTGCATCATCACCTTCTGGCAGAACTTGAACAATTGAACGGAACTTGGAAATTTAACTGTCCCCGAACGCTTCATTACTGCCCTCCGACGTCATGTGACGCGCGTGATCCTGGCTCTATTAAATTGTGATGATTTGGCTCTCTACAAATATACCTAGCCGTAAAGTTAACTGTCAAGGCAACCACCCAACGCGGAAGTAGCGATAATTTGCTTACGAACGCGCCGCTTGTTTGCCTTCACGGCGTCTTACACCGGCCTTGACAAAAAACTCACCCAATGTCGAACCTGCAACAATGCGGAAGAACAGCCAGTACACAATAAACAGGATCAAAAATCCGATTGCTGATCGTGCGTAACCCAGCTCACGCAAGACCACAGCAGGAATACTCGATTGAACACTTTGCCAATTCAAAGGGAATATCTCAGTTCCCGTTAATAACTCGACCGAGAGAGCACCCGTTAGCAATGTCGCGCTGACGATGGCGGCGTCGCAGGCGTAAATCATAAACCAACCGCGACTCTTTTTTGGTCGTGTTACCAAAGGAGTTTCAATCGTTGGTACGGATGAAGGGATTGTCGTGGGAATGGGAGGGACAGGAGGTAGTCCATGAGGCATGACTGTGCGTGTCACGGAATGCTCGGCGGCACTCGGTGAGGAGGGAACCTCTGCGGTATGCGCATAGGGGGCTGCCTGAGGCGGCGGCGGTGGCACAGATTGAGGTTGTTTTTTTGGCGCGGCGGGACGCACCCGTCCGAGCCCCAACCCCGAATTGAGAGGCTGAAAGCGACGTGAATCAAGCTGCGAACGCAGCCTGCGCACCTCATCCAAAACCGTTTTATCCGGAGGACGACGGCTCACTTCAAACCTCAAAACATTTTCAACAAAGAATTGAAGTTATTGTAACGGGTGTCTTTTGGGGTGGGAAGTAGAAATTTCTTAGAAAGTCGTAGCTCGTTTTTACACGGGATTCGCGCTTTCGGCGGTTGTACGTTTAAACAGTTCTATAGCGGCCCGACGTTCTGCCGCAGGCTCCGCTTTTTGCGCTGGAGGAGGACTCAACATCCCTTCAAGGGTCCGAATCGCCATTTCAAACTGTTCGTCCGGAAGAGCCAGGAGCTTATCGCGGAGTGCTAGAAATTGCCCCGCGCGACGTCTTAGCACCCCTCTATCCATCGCATCACGGCGATTGGAGTCGAAGAAGTAGCAGACGTTGTCAAACGAGATGTCGTCGCGGTCGGGTTGCATGAAAATAATCCTAATGAAGCAACTTCATACACCGCTTCGGCAACTCTGCCTGAAACTTTACCCCACCAAACCCCTTATTCTAGCAACCCCTCGAAAACGACTCAAAAAAAGTTCATTTTTATGATTTTATAAGGGAGCATTGCCCCCCCTTCGGGGCCTCGTTATTTTCCACAAGGAGCCGGTTTTGATCCCTATTCAGGTCACCAACACTTTGACTGGTAAAAAGGAACCACTAAAACCGCTCGAGCCAGGGCATGTGCGTATGTATGCCTGTGGTGTGACTGTTTACGATCACTGTCATATCGGGCATGCAATGCAAGCGATTTACTTTGACGTGATTCGCAACTATCTCGAAGCCGCTGGGTACAAAGTCACTTACGTTCGCAATTATACCGACGTGGACGACAAGATTATCAACCGCGCTCAAGAGATGGGCATCAGCCCACTTAAGCTGAGTGAAGACATCATCAATTCATCACGCAAGGATATGATGGCTCTCGGTATTCGCGCGGCCTCACATGAACCGAAGGTCAGCGACACCATTCCTGAAATCATTGCGATGATCGCCGCCCTCGTCGCAAAGGGTTTTGCTTACGCCGCGGACGGCGATGTTTACTACCGCGTGCGCGCCAAGAAGGACTACGGCAAGCTATCCAACCGCAAGCCAGATGAATTGCGCGCTGGGACACGTGACCTCGTTAAGGGTGAGAAAGAAGACGAGCTGGACTTCGCACTGTGGAAACGCGATGAGACAGAAGGCGCATCGTGGGATTCCCCTTGGGGACGAGGACGCCCAGGATGGCACATCGAATGCAGCGCCATGGCAAAGAAATTTCTCGGCGACAATTTTGATATCCACGGGGGTGGCCGCGATCTTGTTTTCCCGCACCACGAAAACGAGATTGCACAGTCCGAAGCGGCCAATAGCTGCCCTTATGCCACGATTTGGATTCACTCGGGCCTACTGACCATCAACAAACAGAAGATGTCCAAGAGTCTTGGCAACCACATCTTGATCAACGAATTCCTCAAGAGCTGGCCAGCCGAAGTTTTGCGTCTTGCTTACCTGCAGCAGCAGTACACCTCCAACACGGATTTCTCGGACGCTGTGTTTCAGCGTTGTGCCGAACGACTTCTTTATTTCTATGAATCGATGCGTTCGCTCGATGAGCTTGCGGCGGGCGGTAACCCCGATGGTCCGATGGAAAAAGACCACAATCCCGCGGAATTGATGACACAGTTTCATCGTCATATGGCGGATGATTTTAACACCGTGAACGCTTTAGCGGATATCAATGTAACCTTCCGCAAAGTGAATGATCTTTTGCAGGGAAAAAAATCTCCCACAAAGTCGAACACCGCGGCCGCCTATGCGCGAGAGCTGCGCAAAGCTTTCCATGTGTTCGGCATGATGAAGGAAGACCCAGCCCACTTCCTCGCCGAGCTTAAGCGCAAGGTCTTGCCACAACTAGGCATCACAGAAAATCAGATCGAAGCTCTCATCGCGGCTCGCGCGACGGCACGTCAAAACAAAGACTGGGCGAAGGGGGATGAGATCCGCAACGAACTCACCGCGAAAGGCATAGAACTCATGGATGCGCCAGGTAAGACGGAATGGCGTATTCGCTTCCGTGAGGATGAACACCATTGAGCCGCCTAGCAATTAAAAACATCGGCGAACTTGTCACCCTTGCACCACTGGCAAAAGCCGAAAAGCTCTCGAAGATCGAAGACAGGGATCTGGGGCGCGTCACAAACGCGTGGCTTGCGGTTGAAAACGGCAAGGTCGTGGCGAGTGGCAACGGTGCCTTACCAGGCACGTATGCTGATTGGCCCGAGTGCGATGCTGAAGGTGGACTGGTGATGCCAGGGCTCGTCGATGCTCATACCCACCCTCTTTTCGGCGGAAACAGAGCTCATGAGTTCTGTCAGCGTCTCGGCGGAGCCACCTATCAACAGATCGCCGCCGCGGGTGGCGGCATTAAGTACACCGTCAAACAATCGCGCGAAACCAGCGATGAAACATTGCTGAAAACGGCGAAGGAAAGGCTCAATCGCTTTTTGAAAAATGGTGTCACCACCGTTGAAGTAAAAACCGGCTACGGTCTTTCCGTGAGCGAAGAACTTCGCCATCTGCGTTTGTATAAGAAGCTCAAAAAAGAAACGCCTCAACAGCTGAGCGTTACGTGCCTAGCCCTTCATGCTCTCCCCCCCGAGGCGTCAAGTGTCACGGCTTTTGTAAAAACAATGACGGATGAGCTATTGCCTACAGTGGCAAAAGAACATCTCGCCGATTTCGCCGATGCTTTTGTGGAGAAAGGTTACTTTCTTCCTGAAGACTGCGATTCCTATTTTAAGAAAGCGCGCGAGCTAGGAATAAAAATTCGCATCCATGCGGATGAATTTGTCGATAGTGGAGCCGCGGCTGCCGCATGCCGCTGGGGTGCATTAAGCGCAGATCATTTAGAGTTCGCGCATCCGGACGCCATCAAACAAATGGCGGCACAAAAAATTGTTGCCGTTTTATTGCCAGGCACATCTCTTTACACAAAAATTCCCTACACCAAAGCCGCGCCTTTCTTAGCCGCGGGATGCCCTGTCGCATTAGCCACCGACTACAATCCAGGATCATGTCAGGTAGATAACCTGGGACTCACGGCCACCATTGGCGCGCTGCACTGCGGCTTGGATCTCCCTCACACCGTCGCGGCGGTGACATACGTTCCCGCCTACTCTCTTGCTTTACACAAGAAAAAGGGGGCATTGGACCAAGGATTTGACGCGGATATTCTTTTGTTTAAGGGATATCAGAGGCTCGAAGAATGGGTCGCGGGCCTTGGACAGGAAAAACCCGCGCGCGTTTGGATCAACGGCACGCAGGTTTAGAAACTTTAGGAGCTTGTGGGAAGAGTCATGATAAGGGGCGCGCCTTTTGTCACGACAATCGTATGCTCGTACTGCGCGGCAAGATAACGGGGCTCGATGAACAACGTCCAGCCATCATTTGATTCCTCCGCAAAACGCCCACCATTCGACAAGAACGGCTCAACCGTAATCACCGATCCTTCTTTCAGGCGGCGCTTATCGCGCTTGTCAAAATAGCTGGGAATAAACTCAGGTTCTTCATGCAAAGCACCACCAACACCGTGGCTGCCAAGATTGCGGATGATGCTCAGCCCTTGTTTGGCCGCGACATCTTCAATGGCGCGACCAATGGAACTAATCAATTGACCCGCGCGTGCCGAAGCAATGCCGGCATCACGCGCTCGTCGGGTCGCATCACAAATCTGACGTTTGAGTTTTGTTTCGGGCGGCACGCTAAAGCTTCCACCCGTGTCCCCAAAGAGACCGTCAAGTTCGGCGGAAACATCGATGTTCACGAGATCACCGGCGGCAATCACGCGGTTCCCAGGAATGCCGTGAGCCACTTCGTTGTTGACGCTAATGCATGTGCTGCCGGGAAAATTGTAAGTCACTTTCGGCGCGGAGCGCGCACCCTTCTCCGCGAGATAACGCTCGCCAATGCCGTCGAGCTCCTGCGTGGTCATTCCCGGTTCAATGCTTCGCCCCATGAGCTGCAAACAATCAGCGACAATACGACCAATGATGCGCAGTCTCTCAATTTCTTGTTCGGTCTCGACCGTCATACTTTCTCCAAAAAAAATCAGGATCGATGCAGCGATCCCGATTTTAACATTATTCATTCAGGTATTTTTTAGTAACGAATATTGTTTACTAAATACTCACGCATACCCTTTGGAACCTTGATCTCAACCAAATCGTCTACGCGCTTTCCCAGTAGGGCTTTCGCAATGGGTGATTCAAGAGAAATAAGATTTTTCGTGATATCGGCTTCAAGGTCACCAACGATACGGTATTCTTTGCTATCGCCCGACTCCTGGTCTTCGACGGTTACAAACGCACCGAACTTCACCGTATCGGGAGACTCTTCGCTAAAATCAATTATGTTGGCACGCGCAAGGCGATCATCCAGCATCGAGATTCGACCTTCAATGAAACTCTGTTTCTCGCGAGCTGCATGATATTCAGCGTTCTCTTTCAGATCACCGTGACCACGTGCTGTGGCAATCTCTTCAATAATCTTCGGACGTTCAACGCTCTTTAGCTGTTGCAACTCTTGTTTGAGAGCTTCGTAGCCTTGTTTTGTAAAAGGTACTGTATCAACTGCCATAACGGGTCCTTCTGACGCGAAAAGCCGGATATTAGCCAAAGAGCCTTCGAAAGTCACCCTCTTCTTGGAAAAAGACAATCCCCCGTAACCACGGGGGATTTCGCTAAAAATCCGGTCAGTTTTTTTTAAAAGTTGTGTGTCGCCGAGAATGCGAGTGTGCCAGAAAAGGCTTTAACATTCTGAATATTATAGGCTCCGACCTTTTGTGCCTGACCTTCCCCTTGCTGCACCACGGTACCTAAAGCCACCTGGCTGTTTGGTTGCGCCCAAGCGAGAAAGAGCGAAGCGCCCATGTAGTCGATGTGGTCTTCCTGCCCCGTTTTATTTTTGTCCAACTTCGGACGCGCATCGAAGTTGGTGAAAAGACCGAAGCGCAAAGGCAGTGATGGTGTTGTGTAATATTCCATGCCCAAGTGATAGTTCGTCACGGCCATACGCTTCAGAGGAGCGAAATCACCATTCTCGGAAGCTGTTTTGTGTGACACGTCCATGGACATCAAAAAACGCGGCGTCGCGAACCAAGCAAGACCCAATCGATATTCCATCGGCCAATCACCAATGGGCTTCTTAAAATTAGATTCATCGGTGGAACGAGTGATGCCCTCAAGCGCTGTCTGACGGGTGCTATATTCCTTTTGATCCGTCGGAATATCACCAGCCGCTTTCGCTTCATCACACGTTTTATTCGCTGGGCCTGTTGTATAGGCTTGATTGCTTGCATTGCGGTAATAACACTGCTTCACGAACGCGTAGTTGTAGTTTTCCGCCGAAGATTTCAGTCCTTGGAAAAGATTCATCGGCGCGCGCACGACAAGACCCAACGACCAAGAGTTTGCAAAAGCCCACTGCGCACCCAAACCAATATCAAGCGCACCGGCTTCGAGAAGCTGACGCACGTTTTGAATGACTTGTAATGTGTAGTTCGCTCCTTCAGGACGGTACTGGTTGTCTTGAAAAACCTGCACCAGTTCATCGACGGAAAGATAGCCAACGCTTAGGCCCATCGCGAAGCTACCACCGAAACGTTTCGCGATACCTGCAGCGAACAAACTTGTATTCGATCGCTGCATCACAGTGCGATGCAATTTATCGAGCTCGAGATTTACCTTGTTGCCGCCACCAGCGTTCAGTGAATACTTGATGTTGCTAATGATATCGTTCTGATCTTTAAGGTCAGCGTCGAGTGTCGCAATACCGAAAGCGGCCACAAGTCCTGGCATCAAGTTATCAAGCTTCTGCAAACCGCCGAAAAACGGCGCCATGTTTCCGCCAGATGTTTCTGTAAAATCCTCGCTGCCGATCGCTTTTTCGTAAGTGATCTTTCTCGTGTAGTAAGCGTTCGCGGAACCAGAGATATCGTTTGACAACGCGAAGCCGAGACCAGCCGGATTGTAATAGACCCCCGACGCATCATCGGCGATGGCGGAATAAGCTCCACCAAGACCCATGGCGCGGTCACCAACAATCACGTTGTTGTAGTGAAATTGATCCGCCCACCCCAAGGTGCTCACACTACATAACAGCAAAGCCAACCCAATGCGCTTCATCATCATGCCGCCGTTCCTTTTCATTGTTCCTTGGTCTCGTTCTTAGTTTCTTCGGTTTTCGTCGACTTTGGTTTCGCGGGAGGAATATTCGCGGTGTTTTTCGCGAAACGTTTCTCCCCTTTCGCCCCAACGATCTTGTTCGCGTCGAGTTCGATGAGAACCTTGTCGATATTTACGATACGTTCGCCAACCGGCGGGTGCGTCTTGTCCAAAATGGTTTCTGGCTTCTTTGTTTTTTTGGCTTTTGTTTCGAGTTTGCATTTGCCTGTCTCGGCATTACGCTTCTCTAGACGACAGAGAAAATCTTCCAATGCGAGGGGATCATAACCAGCGCGCAGCGCGTACTTCGTTCCTTCACGGTCCGCCTCATACTCGAGATCAGCGCCAAGGCCTTTTTCAAGAATCAGCGACATACCTGCTTTCGCGGCAGCCAAAATACTTAAGCCGGCGGTTGATCCTGAAAGATAACGCGCAAGGAGTGCGCCCGCTCCCGATACCTCTGGGTCGGGGCGCTTGCGAGAAACCATGCCTTCCGGGAGATGTTCGTTCCTTTTTTCCGCTTCCTTGGAAACATTGTTCATCTCTTCTTCGTTCATGTTCTTTAGTTTCTCAAACATATGCTTTTTGCCGACATGCGCCACTTCGTGCGCCAACACATGCGCGAGCTGAGCTTCATCCTTCGCGTGGCGGATGGCACCTAACGTCACAAGGACATAGCCCCCAGGACAAGCGAACGCGTTGACGATATCGCTGTCGATAATCTCAAACATGTATCTCCGCGTGGGATCATCGCTAAATCCAGCAACATAGTTGCCCACATTGTTGACGTAGCTATTGAGCTTCTTGTCTTCATAAACGCCGTAAAACTGCAGAAGGCGACCAGCCATGTTACGACCGATCTCCATCTCGGCACGCGCTTCATCCACACGTTTCTTTTCTTCTTCGGAAAGTTCTTTTACAGACGCTTCTGTCTTTTGATCGCGGCGCATTTTACAAGCGCTCAATATACCGGCGGTGCTGCTTAACAAACAGACGCTGGCGATCATGATCGAACGCAATGACATAGTCTTGCTCCTTGGACGGACGAGCCGAGGTCTATCGTTTCACTCAGGATGACAAATCTGATCGAGTGATCTTTGGATGACGAGACTCAACGAAGACTCATGAGTCTTTCTTATTTTAGCGGACAATGGGGTGTTAGAGGAATGATGGTGCTCTTGGGCGTTTTAACAAAATAAAGGAAAAAACTTCATGCTTCCCGCAAAAAAGAAAGCCCCGCGAAATTCGCAGGGCTCCATAAGTCCTTACCCTATGTAACTAGTCTCCCTGAATATCCATCCGGGATTCAATTTCTTTCATGACACCACGACCGATGCTCTCGACGTTCTCTTCAGAGGCCTTACGGTCTTCCATCGCATACACACGGCGCATATTTGGCTTCACGTTACCTGCGAAGGATGTTTCTTCGTTCTCATCCAAACCACGCACACCCATCACCGCTGAGCGACTGCGTGCGTTGGAGACTTCTGAGCCTTGACGACCTTCTTTTGCCGCGGCTTGGATGGCTTTCGCCAAGCCACCGTTTGATTCCGCGCTGCGATTTACCGCTATCACGGAAACAAACCCAGTCTTGCCGTTTTGAGTCTTCACCTGCCAGAACATGCCTTTGCGTTCTGACGAGTCCAGAGATTCACCCTTCTTAAGGGTTATTAAAACCTTCGCGCTTTTTGCCGCATCCGCATAAACCTCAACGCCATCCTTCTTGGCGGTAACCTGAGCCCCCAAAGCTGGAAGCGACGAGACCATCGCGGCAATGATGAATGCTTTAGTCGTGCGGATCATAAACCCTCTCCCGAGGTACTTTTAAATGACAATCCCTACATATGACCTAGGTCGGACAATTTAAGTCGAACTTGAGTCGATCATGTAAGTACTAAATTATAATAGGATTTTTTACCCTTCCGAATCAACATCCCATCCGGCTGGTCAGCCCAATCGAGGGGAATCACCTGGTTAATGTCCTCAATTTTGTGCCCATTAACCGTGAGGCCGCCCTGCTCGATCATACGACGGACTTCCGATTTGGTCGCAAACACCTTGGTATGAACAAGAAGGTCAATCACGTTCATGCCACTGCCGAAAGTTTTACGATCCATACGGACTTCTGGAGCCCCCGCCGGCTTTACATCACCACCCTTGGCGAAAAGAGCCGCGGCCGCATTGCGCGCTTTTGTCGCTTCCTCTTCACCATGGAGAAGCTTCGTGGCTTCGAATGCCAGCGCCACCTTAGCGTCGTTGATATTTTTCGCCGCGCTTTCGGTCATGGATTTAATATCGCTCACGGGAAGATCCGTGAAGTAGAACAAACACTTTTCAACCATATCGTCATCGACATTGCGGAAAAATTGGAAAAGATCGTACGGCGAAGTGAGATTGGGATCGATCCATACCGCACCTTTTTCCGTCTTACCCATTTTCTTGCCACTCGAAGTAACAAGAAGCGGGACCGTAACACAGAAAGCCTGATCGCGACTCTTGCGACGCACAAGCTCCATGCCACCCAACATGTTGCTCCACTGATCGTCGCCGCCTAACTGAACGGTGCAACCGTATTTCTTATGCAGGTGGTAGAAGTCGTAGCTCTGCATAATCATGTAGTTGAATTCGAGAAATGTCAGACCCTTTTCAAAGCGTTGCTTAACACTCTCCGCCGATAGCATACGGTTCACACTAAAGTGCGTGCCGAATTCTCGCAGGAAGGGAAGGTATTCGAGCCCACGAAGCCAATCGGCGTTGTTAACAACGATGCCCTTGTCAGGTGAGCTAAGATTCACAAAACGTGACAATTGTTTCTTCAAGCGCTCAACACGCGCGTCGATCTCTTCAACCGTCATCATGGGACGCATGTCGGTTTTTCCGGTGGGATCGCCAATCATGGCTGTCGCGCCACCAACGAGAACAATGGCCTTATGTCCCGCCTGCTGCCAACGACGCAACGCCATCACCGGCAGCATGTGTCCAATGTGGAGACTATCCGCCGTGGGGTCGAAGCCTGCATAGGCCGTGCGACTTTTTTCTTTCAGATGTTCTTGGAGTTCTTCTTCGTGGGTGATCTGCGCGAGCATTTCGCGTTCACGCATCAGGTCAAGAAACTGCTTCATCTGGGGCCTCGCTAAGCTTAAGAAACGCGGTAGATGTAGGTTTTAACGTAGATTGGGCAAGGCCAAAACAAAAAATAGGGCTTTCTGCGTGAGGGCTACGAATTAAAGGCGTTCGCCCCCCACCTCTTCGAAACCGACATCCAGCTCAGAGACCAGGCTTTCCTTAGCAATAACCTTATTCACGATTTCCAATGGTTGCTGGGCCCGCTGGAACTGATGCCCCCCTAACTGGCGGCTACTCTGCAAACAGCTTTGGGCCTTCTTAAGCTCATTTTGTCGCGCGTAAGCCAGCCCCATGTTGAAATAGAGCTTCGCCTCGGAGATGTGGTTGCCTTTAGCGCCGTCAATCGCAAGCTGATAGAGCCTAAACCCTTCATCGGCTCGTTTTAGACGCATCGCCATGATCGCACGCATATTAAGAAAGGAGATAACATCGTTTGAGAGAGGCTTTCCTTTGAGAAGCCCTAGAGCCCCCTGCTTAGCCCCTTCCATCAATTGAACCTTGCTGAGCCCTTCTTGGAAGCGCTCATCTTTCCCCGCCGTGAGATGCTCACCCTTATCAAAAGCATCCTTCGCGCGATCAGTTTCGCCACAGTTTAGATAAGCATTGCCCAGAGTAAAATAGCGCTCACTATTGAGTTCGTGAAATTGACTCAGCCGCTCTAGCACCTCAATGCCACGCGCGACATCTTGGCGCTGAATGTAAAAGCGCCCCAATGTGTTCGCCGCCCAAAGAGATTGCGGATTAAGCTGTAGAATCTTTTTTAAATAGAATTCCACCTGCTTTGGTTTATCGAGAACATCAAAAGCAAGAACGAGGACACGAATCACTTCTTCCTGGCTCTTGTTATATTTTTCGAGTTTTTGCAGAATCCTCTGCACTTCCTCGCGATCGCCTTTGCGTTGCGCTTGAATGATTTCTTCTTCCAACTTCAACAAGCTCGCCTGCGGGGCATCTAGAAAAAGGATGCTTTTGATATGCTGGCGCAGGTTTTCGTCTTGAGAGGCTCCGTACACGGT
Organism: uncultured Oligoflexales bacterium; assembly: GCA_964404325.1. Taxonomy (GTDB): domain Bacteria; phylum Bdellovibrionota_B; class Oligoflexia; order Oligoflexales; family Oligoflexaceae; genus CAYOJQ01. The sequence goes on along the minus strand of CAYOJQ010000007.1, from coordinate 61,617 downwards.
AAAACGCGCGCCGATTTCCGTGGCGAACAACAAGGGCTCGCGTCGCAACAATGTGGGCTCTGTGGCATAGATAATCTTGTAAGCGAGAGGCGAATAACTCTCCTCAAAAGAACGAGCCAACGCCTGCATTGATTCTTGTTTATTGAAATTGCACGAAAAGATGATCACATGCTGATGCTGCGCATCGACCGTGTACTGATTCCAAGGCGTGTAAACAAGATAGTCCAACGCCTTCAGAGTATGGCGAATATGGTGCACAAACCAATCATCCCCTTGGATAAAGAGGCGACGGGATTGATTCACCTGGTATGGAGAAATGGGCGTTGTCGTCATAAATTCACCCCCTCATAAGGGCACTGGAATCGCGTAAGAAGAATTGCGCTCGAGATAAGTCGCGGACAGTGAATCCTTCACTTCCAGCAACAAAGCCTCGCGCTCCTCACTGGATGCTTTTAAAAGATCAATCATCGAGCGGTTTTTCGGCACCGCTGACGCCAAATAGCGCAAATTTTTTTGCCAACGACGCTCCGCCGCAAGCAAAAGGCGCAACCAACGGGAAAACGACGTCCAGCGGCTCAATTTCAGATGCACTCGTTTAAGTGTTTCCGCGGAAATGGCGATGGGACCTTCGCCTTTTAGGAGCAAAGCATCATAGTCGCGCATGGCATTGATGGACTGTTCCGCCATGATAAACATACGCCCCAGATCTTCGACGACAGCTTGCGCGGGAATCTTCAATGAAACACCTGGGAACAAATCATCAGCGAGATGAGTTACGCCATAAAGCGCACCAAGTTGGGTGAGATATTCTAATCCGTGATTGATTTCCTGAGCCGAAGCTGTGAGAGACATTCTTTATCCTCAAGGTGTACAGCTCTAATTGTAAAGCAGCGCTCACGAATGAGGATAGGATTTGGGCTATAAAGATTTTTTGGCTACTTGCGTAAAATACGGCGCAAAGAGCTCATAAAATCAACTGATTCTGCGGGCGGGTGAAGTCTTATATCTGCTTCAATTTTTCCAAACCACGTATCCTGACGTTTCGCATACTGGCGCGTGGCATAGAGAATTTCATTGGCTAGCTGTTCCGCGGTGAGCCGTCCGAAGTGATATTCGATAACCTCATGGTAGCCAATGCTTTGCATCGACTTTGCATTGGGAGAACATCCCTTCGCGAGAAGACCTTCCACTTCAGCGATAAGTCCCGCTTTAAGCATGAGCTGTACCCGCTGTTCAATACGCTGATGCAACCAACTTCTTTCTGGCTCTAAAATCACAATGGCCGATTGCTCTTTATAAAGAGACGGCTTGGCAGGTTCGAGCGAGGAAACCGGTTTCCCAAGAAGGGTTACAAGCTCAACCGCACGCAATAAACGAAAACGATCGTTGATATGAATTTCGCTGGCGCGCTTAGGATCTTCCGCCCGCAGGCGCGTCGCTAACTCTTCATTGCTCAAGGTGCGTAACGACTCACGCAAAGCTTCGTCTTTGGGAAGTTCCGCATGCCAGCCTTCTTGCCAGAACGCACGCAGATACAAGCCAGTGCCCCCCACCAAAATAGGAAGGCGCCCGCGCGAACGAATTTCGTCCACAGCCTGATGAGTCAGACTTGCATACCGACGGGCATCACACTCTTCATTCCAATCGAGGATATCAAAAAGATGATGCGGCGCACGGGCTCGCTCCTGAACATCCGGCTTTGCGGCGCCAATATCAAATCCACGGTAAAGCTGAATGGAATCGCAGTTAACGATTTCCCCCCCGAGCACTTCCGCGCAACGAAGAGCCAAAGCTGTTTTACCGCTGGCTGTCGGCCCGGCGATGACAAGAATGTTTTTGGTCACTGTCATTTTATCGATCAAACCATCCGGCAACTTGAGATTGTTCAAACCAACGGAACACGCGACGTCCGTGAGGACAGTTCAAAAAGAAATCCACTTCCTGCGCCTCGCGCAGCATCGTCTGCAGATCATCCGGACTGAGTTCTTCACCAGCACGAACGGCCGCATGGCAGGCCATCGTGGCGAGAAGATCATGATGAATCTCAGCGGCATCCGTTAGAAGACTCGCATCACCTTGTCCCGCGAGATATTGCAGAAGAGAAACAAAATCTTTTTGCGCCATAAGGGCTGGCACCGAAAGCACTTCCATTTCCGTCGCGGAGACAGCTTTGATTTTAAAACCGACTCGCAGCAAAGCATCGCTATGCTCCACGAGGAAAACCAGTTCCTCGGGCGCCATCTCCACGACTTCTGGCATCAGAAGTGGTTGCGATTGCGTGAGAAGATCTTTTTGTTTTGTGAGTTTCTCATAGAGAATGCGTTCATGAAACGCATGCTGATCCACCACCAACAAACGCCCGTTCTGCTCAAACATCAAATAGCAACGAGCAAAGCACCCAAGAAACCGCAGGGAATACCATTCAATGCTTTCATTTGCGGCACTGATGGCAAACGAAGGCGCGTTGTCTTCAAAAATATTTTCAGACACTGCTGGCATCTGAAAATCAAAGCTCTGCGTGCGGCGAGTCACTTCCATATTCCGTGGCCGAGGAGAGCTGCTGCTTCGACCAAACGACACATCCATCTCGCCGGGTGCCGAGGGTGCCCGGTACGCGGACGGCGGAATAAAGGAAGCTTCCGCATCAAGGAAATCGTTGATGGATTTCCTTGCCTCGTTTGCAGAAGAGGGAGCTTTAAAAATTTCTTCATCGGAGAAGCCAGAGGTATTCGCGGCGGCGACGCCAGACCAGGCTCCCGAACGCAGATTCTCGCGGATCGCACCAGCAATCAAATCCTGCACTTCAGATGTGTACTGAAAACGAAGCTCCGCTTTTGCCGGATGCACGTTGACATCCACCAAAGTGGGATCACAATGAAAATGCAAAACCACAAAGGGATGACGACCACGCAATAGATGGCTGTGATAACCGCGCATCACCCCATAACGAACGGTTTTATCTTTTACATAACGATCATTCACAAACGTGTGGACCCACTTTGAGGTGGGCTTTTCCATTCCCGGCGGCGAGATCAGTGCTTCCACGTGACCATAAGAAGAAGATTTGCGGGCGTAGATCAAAGCCCTCACTTCTTCTTCGGGAAAAAGCGCGGCGGCGCGAGCGAGCATCGCCTCTTCACCCTTCCAAGGCGCACCTTCCACATCAGCGGCCGCGGCAAAGAGCTGTTTTTTTCCGTTGTGAAAAAAAGTCACCGTCACATGCGGCACACTTAAGATCAGATGGCGAATGAGTTCCGCGCAGGTGGCAAATTCAGACGCCGCTTTTTTTAGGAAACTTTTTCGCGCCGGCACATTGTAAAACAAATCTTCAATCGTCACGGTTGTCCCGTGAGCACCATTCCATGAGCTAATATCAACTTTGCCATCGGCGGCATGAACCTTTGTTCCCGTCTTGGCATCTGGTTCACGGGTCAGGATTGTCACCTTCGCCACACCAGCAATGGCCGCCAGCGCTTCCCCCCTAAACCCCATCGTGCCCACTTTGAAAAGGTCTTCAACAGACCGGATCTTACTCGTCGCATGGCGCTGCAAACAAAGCGCCGCGTCTTTTTCGGACATCCCCATGCCATTATCGGTAATGGCGATTCTCTTACGGCCGCCCTCGTCCAGCTCCACACGAATTTCCGTGGCGCCCGCATCGATGGCATTTTCTACGAGTTCTTTCACCACACTAGCGGGTCGCTCAACGACTTCTCCAGCGGCGATCTTGTTTATTAGCGAATCATCAAGTAATTGTATGCGCGCCATCGATTTCCCTTTGGCTACTTAAACTTTGAAATGGCCGTAAGCTTATGGACGCTAGATATATCACCAGCGCAATGAAACCGGAACAGCTGCCCGTGTATGAACAACCCGAGATCGCCTTTATCGGCCGCTCGAATTGCGGTAAGTCCACGCTTTTAAACGGCCTTATGGCGCGAAAGGGTCTCGCCCGCGAAAGCCGCACCCCGGGGCGCACCCAGATGGTGAACTTCTTCTCATTAAATAATCGCCTCATATTCGCGGACTTGCCTGGTTATGGCTTTAGCGTGGCGCAACGAGAGGTGGCCGAACAGTGGCAGCCCTTGATGGATGCCTACTTCCGACGCCCCAATATCAAGGAATTTTTGTTTTTAATGGATAGCCGTCGCGATGCGGACGATGAGGATCTGGCTTTTATGTACATGCTCGGGCGCCAGCTTCCCATCACCTTGGTCCTCACCAAGGCTGACAAGATGAACAACCAAGAAAAACAACTGAAGCTCAGAAAAATGAAAGCCCTCCTCGAAGAGAAGGGCATCGCCTTTGATACGGTTATCGCCGTGTCATCGTTAAAGAAGATCGGGGTCGACGAGCTGAGGACCCGTGTGATGCGGCACCTCGAACCCGACACCTAGTCGGAAGCAGGGAAGCCGAGGTCAAGGCGCCTAGGAGCGAGGGCCGGAATTTACGCTTCGGTAAATGAGGACCGGAGCGACGAAGGCAACGCAGAGATCGGGTTCTTTGCTGCCGACTAATCGATTTTGGCCTGCTTCTTCAGAACCTGTTCACACACCCCCCAAAGGGCGTTCTTTTCTTCCAAATTGCGCATCAAGGTCCCTAGTCGGTGGGATAAAACCCCTACGAGGTCCCTGGGATCGAGATCCTCGGCCTCAAGGTGCCTCAGGATCACCGCGTCAAGCTCATCCGCCAGGGCCACCAGTTTTTCCGCCTGGATGGTTTCGGTGTCTTTTTGCGGGCGAAACGGCAGAATCTTAGCCATGGACATCTCCTTATTACTCGGACAAGATCCTTATCGGCAAAATAGGGCATTTCCCTTATATTATACCGCTTTTTTCTTTAAATTCCGCTCCTGATTGGTATAAAGACGGTTCTATTTTTAATATTTTCCGGGTCACAGGATTCTAAGTGACAGTTGGAGTAGTGGCATATGAAGTATGATTTGGTAGTCATCGGCTCTGGTCCTGGCGGTTATGTAGGCGCTATTCGCGCTGCCCAATTGGGCCTTAAAGTCGCCATCGTGGAGAAACGCGAACACCTTGGCGGTACCTGCCTCAACGTCGGATGTATCCCCACAAAGGCGCTTCTTCACTCAGCCAAACTTTGGGATAAGCTCCAACACGCTGAAAACGAAGGGTTTTCAGTCGGAAAGCCTTCCTATAGTTGGTCTAAAATCATGTCCCGCAAAGACGGCATCGTGGATCAGCAACGCAAGGGCCTCCAGTTCTTAATGAAGAAGAACAAAATTGATGTGCACACCGGAACCGGCCGCATTACGGCGAAGGATAAGGTGGAAGTCACTGACGCCGCGGGCAAAAAGACGGTCCTCGACACCACTAAAATTATGATCGCCACAGGCTCACGCGTGAAGGAACTTCCCTTCGCTCGTTCCAACGGTAAAAACGTCCAAACTTCTGATCATATTCTCTTCATCGATGAAGTACCTAAGACTCTCGCCGTTGTAGGCGGTGGTGTTGTCGGTATGGAATTCGCTTCGATGTTTGGTCGCATGGGTAGCCAGGTGACCGTGATCGAACTCGCCCCCTCCGTTCTTCCCTTTGAAGATCGTGAGACGGTGAAAGAAGCTCAGAAGTGGTTCCAAAAACAAAACATGACCATTGAAACTTCCACGAAACTCACAAAAGTGGAAGACAAAGGATCCCACGCGGTTGTCAGCTGCGAAGGTAAAGAAGACCGTAAATTCGATAAGGTCCTTCTCTCCATTGGCCGCGAACCCGTTACGGATGACATTGGCCTTGAAAAGGTCGGCATCAAAACAGGTAAGGGTGGATTTATTGAAGTGAATAAAGACTTCCAAACATCCGTGCCGACCATCTACGCGATTGGCGATGTGATTCCAACGCCAGCTCTCGCGCACACCGCCTCCGCGGAAGCGATGTATGTGGCGGAACATATGGCGAATAAACATCCCCATCCGATCAATTACGCCGCGAACCCCAGTGCCGTTTATACCTATCCTGAGGTGGCGAGCATTGGTCTGACGGAAGAAGCTCTTAAAGAGAAGAAGATCGAATACAAAGTAACGAAATTTCCTTTCGCGCCGATGGCCAAAGCGAAAATTGAAGATGCGACACAAGGTTTCATCAAATTAATTTATGAACCCAAGTATCGTGAAATTCTCGGCGTCCACATTGTGGGCGCGATGGCGACAGAGATGATCGCCGAAGCCGCTTTAGCAAAAGTATTGGAAAGCACCGTGGATGAAATCGGTCACACCATCCATCCGCATCCGACCATTTCGGAAACTATGATGGAAGCGGCACATGCCGCGATGGGTGCGCCGATTCACATGTAAGTTTAGACGGAGCAAGTTGCATGGCAGTCACAGAAGTTCTGATGCCCCTCATGGGCGAAGGTGTAAACGAAGCGACCTTGGTGCGCTGGTTAAAGAAGCCAGGCGACCATGTGGGTGCGAATGAACCGCTCCTCGAAGTTTCCACTGATAAAGTTGACACGGAAATCCCCGCGCCATCCGCTGGTGTTGTGATCGATCAACTTTTTAAAGAAGGTGATGTCCTCACCGTTAACGATGTGATCGCGCATATTGGCGACAGCCTGGACGATAAGCCCGCCGCGAAAGCGAGCGCGACAAAACCAGCTGCGAACGCGCCTGTCGCCGCCGCACGCGTGACGACAACCGCCACAGCGGTGCAAGCTTCGACAGCAGACGCTGGTCCTGTCCGCAGCTCACCTCTTGTTCGTAAGATGGCAAAAGACGCCAATGTCGATTTACAACAAGTGGCTGGTTCTGGTCTTCACGGCCGTATCACCAAACAAGATCTCTTAGGTTACATGGAAGGTGGCGCACCAGCCGCAACTCGCCCCATACCGCAAGAGCGACCTGCCGCGAATCTCGTTCCCGCGGCAGCCACGGCACCGATTGCCGCAACGCCGCACCGCTTAAAAACGACCTCCGATGGTGAAAACGAATTCCTCGAAGGCGTGCCTGTTGTTCGCGAGAAAATGAGCCGCATGCGTAAACTCATCGCGGATCACATGATTGAATCCGTTCGCACGTCACCACACGTAACGACGGTGTTTGAAGTGGACATGCATAGGGTTGTGGCATTGCGTGAGAAGTACAAAAACGAATTCTCCGCGCGTACCGGCTTTAATCTCACTTACACGCCATTCTTGATTCATGCGTCGGTGCAAGCCATTAAGGAACACCCCATCATCAACACATCCGTTGATGGAGATGACAT
>CAYOJQ010000007.1:12349-54381 GCA_964404325.1 uncultured Oligoflexales bacterium | reverse complement strand
TAAGAAGGATGTGAACATCGGTTGCGCCGTAGCCATCGGTGACGGCTTGATTGTGCCGGTTATTAAACGTGCCCAGGAGCTCAGCCTTCACGGCATCGCCTGTCGCCTGAACGATCTCGTGGTTCGCGCGCGCGCCAAGAAACTGAACCCAGATGACGTCAAGGGCGGCACCTTCTCCATCACCAATCCAGGAGGCTGGGGCAGTATCGTTTCCGCTCCGATTATCAACCAACCTCAAGTGGCGATTCTTGGCATCGGCGCCATTGTTAAGCGTCCGGTAGTGGTTGATGATATGATAGCCGTGCGCCCGCTAATGCAGATCAGTTTAACCTTCGATCACCGCGTGGTCGACGGTGAAGGCGGCGCGAAGTACCTGGCGACTTTGAAGTCCATTCTGGAAAACTATGCGGAGCTACCCTTTTAGTGGAGTGATCCATTGAACTACAGCCATTCCCTGATCGTGATTTCGTTATTGGCGTACGCGCTCGCCTCAGGGTTCTATGTGCACGCGTTTCCAAAACCGGATCAGCGACAGAAATATGTCATGGCCGGTTTTTTATCTTTTCTCGCCGCAACCGTCACCATGACCGCTGTGATCATCACCTCACGCAGCTATGGTCAATACACCCAGCTCAGCGGTCTGGTTCTGATCGCAACCATATCCTGGTTAAGTGTGATCGGTTTCTTCAAAGTGAAGTTGAAGATGCTTGGCACTTTTGTGGCGCCGTTCGCAACCTTCATCATCTTATTGCAATTTTTCACCGCCCCACGGCACGGCCATGTTTTGATTCCAGGCACCAGTGGCTGGGGTTACACGCACATTATCTTCTCTCTTTTGGGTGAGGCGTTTGCCATTTGTGCCTGCGCTGTCTCCGTGATGTACTTGCTGCAGCAGCAGGCGCTTAAGAAAAAACAACTCGCGCGCATCAACAGCGCCACACCACCCATCGACAAACTCGAGCGCACGCTCATCGCTTCTCTCTGGGTTGGTTTTACATTTATTACGTTGGCTCTCATTTCTGGCGCCATCTACACACAATTTTTTCTCGCCACCATCACTTCTTCCCTTGGGACAAAAATTGTTTGGGCTATGGCTGTTTGGCTTTGGTATCTCATCACGCTTTTGGCTCGAAATATCTTCAATGTCTCTGGACGTAAGATCGCGTGGATGAGCCTTTGGGGATTTCTGCTTTTGATGATCGCATTATTTGGCCTCACCGGCATTCAGGGCGGGGCATGATGGAAAAACGCCCTTTGATTTTTTGCGTGGGAGCCAATCACAACTCCGCGCGCCTCGACCTCCGCGAAGCTCTTTTCATTAAACCGGAAGAGCTTGCGGTGATGCTTCCCTCATTGAAGAATCAATGGGAGATGAACGAGTTATTCATTATCTCCACGTGTAACCGATTGGAAATCTACGGCGTTATCACAAATGACTGCGATGACGACAAACTGTTTGCGATCTACACGTCTCTGCAAAAAGCAAAATCGGACCACCGCCCCGAAATGCTGCGGGAGCTCGGCGAACATATCTACATCTTCCGCGAACAGCAGGCTATTGAGCACATGTTTGCGGTTACATCGGGTGTCGATTCCTTGGTGCTCGGCGAAACACAGATTACCGGACAGTTTAAAGAAGCGGTGCAATTCGCCACCAATCTCGATCTGCTCGGCGGCATCTTTAACCGCCTCAGCCAAGATGCCTTGTCGGTGTCGAAAAAAATTCGCACGCACACGGAGATTAGTAAAAAACCTGTTTCCATCAGCCATGCCGCTATCGATTTAGCGAATCGCGTTTATGGAAATATTGCCCATCACACCGTGTTGATTATTGGCGCTGGGGAAATGGCCACGGTGGCGGCAAAGTACGCCATGAAGTACAAACCCAAGAGCCTTTACATTGTGAATCGCACCATTGCTCGGGCTGAAGAAGTCGTGAAGGCTTTGGGCTTCGGCCAAGCTCACGCACTAGAAAATCTAAACGATATTTTACCTCTCGCGGACATCATCATTAGCTCGACGTCCGCGGAGCATCATATTTTGGAACGTCAACAAATAGAGCGCGTTCAGAACGTGCGCCATCATCGCCCGCTGTTTTTGATTGATATCGCCTTACCTCGTGACATTGACCCAAACTGCAGCAGCCTTGATGATGTTTATCTGTTTGATATCGATGACCTTAAACAAGTGGTGGCTGAACACGTGGAAGAGCGTCGCCTCGCGGCGGAAAAAGCTAAAACAATGATCGCGGTCCGCGCGGAAGACTGTCTGCGCTGGGTGGATTCTCTTAACCTCAAACCCGCACTCTCAGGATTCCGTGAGTACCTGGACGATCTTTTTGAGCGTGAAGTGCAACGGACTCTAAACAAAGAACACTTTCAGAATCTTTCCGAGGATCAGATGGGGTCGCTTAAAATCCTGCTGCATTCCGTCGCGCAGAAGATTTCCAGCGATGCAAGCCTTCGCGTGATGACACCGCCAGAGGGATTTTTCCAGGAGCAGCTAGCGTCAGCTCTAACCGCCCTGTTTCCAAAACCGGATAAGAAACGAGAGAACTAATGGCACGCCCAACGCTGCGTATCACCACACGCGGCAGTAAATTAGCCTTATGGCAGAGTGAATTTGTCGCCGCTCGCATGCGCGATTCGGGCCTTCGTGTTGAATTTGTCATAGAGTCAACGCAAGGAGATCGTGTTCAAGATCGGTTCCTTCATGAACTCGGTGGTAAAGGTTTATTCGTGCGCGAGCTCGAAGAAGCCATGTTAGCAGGTCGTGCGGACATTGGCGTTCACAGCCTTAAGGATTTGCCCGCACGCGTTGCACCACCGTTTATCATCTCCGCTGTGCTTGCGCGTCACACACCGCGTGACGTGCTGATCCTTCGTCCAGAGGCGGCATCACAAAGAATGCTTCCTCCCGCCATCACCGTAAAGGACTTGCACGCTCTTGCACCGCTGCACATCGCAACGTCAAGCTTGCGTCGCCAATCCTTGTTGAAATCGACGGGAGCGGATCTAAAAATATCTCCCGTGCGCGGTAACGTGGATACACGCGTTCGTAAACTCTACGAAGGACAGTGGGATGCTTTGATTCTCGCGGAGGCCGCCATCGCGCGCCTCGGAATGACTGATCTTATCGCGATTCCATTCGCCACGGATTGGTTTGTGCCGAGCCCGGCACAGGGTGCTTTGGCCATTGAAAGTTTGCCACAGAATCCATTTACACCCATCGTGCGTAAGCTGAACCACGATCTCAGCTACCGTTGCGTTCATTTTGAACGGCAGGTTCTTGCGGCACTTGGCGGCGATTGCACCATGCCCATGGGCTGTTACATGTACTATGACGCCGAGAAAGACGAGACCGTCTGCTCAACGGTAGTTCTCGATCACGAAGGCAATTCCGCTCGCAGTCAACGACGTTGGCGTGGCCGTCCCGATACACACTTTAACTCCGTGATGCTGCAAGAAGTGCTTGGTGATCTCAGCAATGATGGGCTCGAAGACATTCTCACGGCGCTGAATACAACAACGCCAGATCTAGGGAAACTTTGATACGCTCTGAAGATCTTTTAGAAATCTACACCGACGGCAGCTGTATTAATCACGCTGCCGTTGGTGCTTGGTCCTATATCAAGACCAGCAAGAATGAGATTCTTGCCGAAGCATCAGGGTATGAAAGCAATGTGACTCATATCAGAATGGAGTTAACCGCTGTGTATCATGCAGTCAAAGACTTAGACGTCGGCGCGCGGGCGACTATTTTCACCGACTCTAAATACATTGTGGATGCCATTAATTTAGCGAAGCTTGAAAAATGGCTGAAAACGGACTTTAGAACCAAGAAGGGCACGCGCTCGCACGCGGATATCTGGCGCCTGCTCGCCGTTGAACTTACCTCGCGAACCATTCAGTTCGTACATGTTCCAGCCCATGATGGCGTTGAGATGAATGAACGCGCGGATCGCCTCGCTCGTCAGACAGCGAGATCGGCAGCGGGAATATTGACTGACTATGCCGCACAAAGCTGAATGACCCCATCATGATTGATCTCAAAATGAGAGCCAAACTGGCGGCTCTCGCGACTGACGACGTCACCGAGATCAATGGCGTCCGCCATACTAGAATGATGCAATTGAAAACGTTTTGTTTGCATGGGAATAAGTTCGAGTTCCTGCAGCGTGCCTCGCTTGGGCTCAAGAGATGCAAAGTACATGAATGAAAGATCCGGCCGAAAGTTTTCGTGCCCTCGAATTCCCTCATAGTCGTTTACAAAATCACCACAACCATAAAGTATCAATCGCTCACGATACACTTCGATTGCGAGAGGATGATGCGACGAATGCCCGTGAATCAGATCCACTTGCGCGGCATCAATCAGCGCATGCGCAAATTCAACATGGTTGTGTGGAATATCGTAGCCCCAATTACTTCCCCAGTGGATTGACGCAATAAGAATGTCGCCAGGCTGTTTGATGGTCGCTACGTACTGGCCTATTTTATTCGCTGTGGCTTCCGACAAATTAACCAAAAGGGCCACACCGGGATGATGTTTACCCGCAGCCCAATCCAAAGGAATTCCGCTCGAAACATCGCCAAAAGCCATCACCAAAACGCGCCCCTTATCACCAAAGTTAAAGCTCGCGGGTTTTACGGCTTCCTTCTTGTCACTACCAGCACCAGCATGTTCAATGCCACTCTCATCCAATGTGGCAATCGTCTCGTCGAGCCCCTCGTATCCCCAATCGAGAACGTGGTTATTCGCCAACGCGCAGCAATTGATTCCCGCGGCGGTTAAGCAGGAAATATTCGCGGGGTGCATGCGGTAGTTGATGCCTTTTCCAACCCAGTAGTTGTCGGACGTTGTCACGCTTGTTTCGAGATTGACCATGCGGATGTCGGATGGACGCTTTTTCAGCTCCGAAAGGGTGTCTCCCCAAACATAGGAGGGGCTTATGGGTTTAACGATGGGGCCATTGGCTTTTTCAGCAAGATAAACATATTCGCTCGCGTCCTGCACCCACGATTCAAACAGACGCGGATTGGAGGGATGAGACATCACCTGGTCAACACCCCGCCCAGTCATGACGTCACCGCACATAAAGATGGAAAGAACATCACTCATGCAAATGTGGCATGCAAAATGATGTCCACTCCAGAGTCTTCTATCTATGGAATGATCGACAATCCCGCTGAAAGCGCGAGAAGATCCTTGGCGATATCGCCGAGTGTTTTCTTATCGATAAGACCGAACTTTAGCCTTCCGGCCGCCTGAATCTTCTGCAACTTCGCCTGGTGCTGCTGAAGTTTTGTCACAGCCGCAGCGTCTATTTGATTCTCCGCCGCAAATTGCAACGCCGCATCAATACCTTGAAGGATAGGAGCCACATCGGTGAATTTAGGTAGAGAAAAGCCGAACACCAATCCTGGATTTTTGTACTTATACGAATCGGCCTTTGTCAAAGCCAGCGCCGCCAGCCGTGCAGCGGTGTTACCAACGTCAGCGGCTTTCACATAGTTGACGTTTTGGGGTTCATCAGCCGTGGTGTGATACACGGTGCCATCACCATCGGAAAAGAATACAAACGGCATCTTGTATCCCGCCAAGACAAAACTCGACATATCACTGCGAAGATGCCCAAAGGCATAACTCATGCGATGAAATTGTGTGGCGGAACCATTCGTCGCCGCGACCACATCGTTTTGCAGAGCCTCACCACCGGTTTCGGAACCAATCACAAAATGATTGCTCTCAAAACCTTTAAAAAGATTCAAACCGATGATGTCAAAGTTCACCATGAGGTTGACGGACTTCTGGCATTATCGGCGGCGCCATTGCAGATGCGAGAGATTGCCGCGGGATGAGTCCGACAGTGTGTGCCAGTGTGATCGTAGTGAGCGCTAAGAATAATTTTTGGTGATTGATTGGGTTGAGAAAGAGCGAGGAGATTGATGCCGTCAGGAAATGTTTGTTCGAAGGAGCTATTAGTACCGGCGGGAGCAAAATCTTCTTGAATCAACCAGGTCTTTAGCCAAGCGCGCGCCGCGGCGGCACCATCTTCACCGGAGCGTCGCCCGCCCATTTCATCCGCGGCAAGCGTGTGTACAATCGCGGACACATCATCCGATGATATTTCGGCTGTCTGCGCGTATCCGTTTAACGCCCACGCAAACACGCCACAAATCAAAAGACAAAATCTCATGACCGATGCCCCCATGCTTTGAAGTGTTCTTTCAGTAGTGCCAAAGCATGGAGGTATGGTCAAAGCGAAAAGCTAGTTTGTTTTAGGCTGCAAGGCTGACGCCGCATTGTGTTTGTACACGAGCGAGCCGCCACTGTGTCCCGTTCGTATCCCCATGGCCATGGTCAGCAATGCGACCAGAAGGGCTGGGATATAAGGCCAAAAGACGTTGCGGTTTTTGAAAGGAAGAAAGGGCACGCAGGCGGCAAAAAGTGTTGCCCATAAACCATAGGCAAAAAACTCTGCCGCATCCTCATGCTCATGAATAATGTCTTTCGCGACAACGGCTTCAACGGGATCCTCAACCTGCTCGCCTGTCTCCAGCGCCACATAAGAGCTACCCGCTCCCAAGGCGCAAAAGAGAACGACGGCCCACCAAGTGGTACGCGGCCATTGCAACTTGCCGATACCAATCAAGGTCACAATGATCAAAATGGGAATAAGGACGGCCAGGGCCAAGGGAAGATGCACGACGACTGGATGCCAGGGTAAATCTTGAGCGAACACGCTAAAAATCCTTTCGTGAGAGTCTATCTATTCATTATAAGGGTCCAAAGGTCCTCCCTAAAGTTTAGCAGCCCCAGAGGAAAAATTACCCTTAAAAATTAAACAGTTAGAAATGACGCTGTCAGAGTGTGCAATGACACTCACGCGACTATCATTTGAAATGCCTTAAATTAATTTGACTCAATCTAAGTATTTTATTAAAAAACGCATCCACAATTAAAAAAGACGACCTTATGCAGACCCATCACTTCCTAAGCCTACAGCCGCAGCAATGCCAGGACCTTATGCGTTCCTGGGGGCAACCGGCATTCCGTACGACTCAGGTGGCCGATTGGATCTTCAAGAAAAAGGTCCGCTCCCCCGAAGAGATGCTCAATCTTCCGAAGGACTTGCGCCTCAAGCTGACGACCGAGATCGATTGGCAGATGCCAGAGATTATCAGCAAGCTTGACTCGCAAGACGGCACCACGAAACTTCTTCTGAAGAATAGCCGTAACCAACTGATGGAAACGGTGATCATGCGCTACGAAGGCCGCACCAGTCTGTGCGTTTCGAGCCAGGTGGGCTGTAAGCTTGCGTGCAGTTTCTGTCAGACGGGAAAAATGGGCTTTGTCGCCCACCTTAAGGACTATGACATCCTTTCACAGTTTGTGATCGCCAATGAAATCGTGACGCCAGAAGACCGTCGCATCTCACACGTTGTGTTCATGGGGATGGGCGAACCATTTGATAACTATGAAAACGTGATCTCCGCCGCAAATCGTCTGATGGCGGAAGATGGTTACAATCTTTCCCACAAGCGCGTGACTCTTTCGACTTCAGGCATGGCGCCGAAGATTCACAGCCTCGCAAAAGACTGTCCAGCCGCTCTTGCGATCTCATTGCACGCGGCACGCGATGATCTGCGCACGGAATTGATGCCAATTAACCGTAAATACGATCTCGCGGATCTTAAAGAAGCGATGCTGGCTTATCAAAAGGAAACCGGCAAAAAGATCACGATCGAATACATTCTGATTCGCGGCAAGAACTGCGGCATCCGCGAAGCGAAAGAACTTGTGAAGTTTATTCACGGTCTAAACGTGAAGGTGAATTTGATTCCGTTTAACTCTCACCCCGGAATGCCTTATGAGCGCCCAACGGATGAAGAGATTCGCGAATTTCAAAAATATCTTTCCGACCGTTCCATCCCCGCACCTGTGCGCTACAGCAAGGGCTTGGATGTTTCCGGCGCCTGCGGCCAGCTCGCTGCGAAGGTGCAAGAAACGTTGAGCGAGAAGCCGCAGCGTAAAAATTTACTGCTGCATTGATTACGGTACGAAACACTCCTACCCCTTTTCACACAACACCAACATTCACTGAGACTCTGCCCCTAAGCTCTAATGTTTAGCATTGCTTTCCCAAATCGAGGTCCGGCGGGTAGTAAGCCACTTTTTATTCGTGGAACAGACTTGAAGAAAGTGGTTTTTGACGGACCAAAAAATGACATCGCCTATATCCTTTTTGACCCCAGGGCTGCGGAAGGCATGAGTTTTGGCATTTTACCGGTAAATCGGGCGTTATTGGACCTAAACCCCTCGACCCTGGCTATGACGGCATTGTCTACGAATCAACCTGCGACGGATGGTACGGAGTGTCTGATTGGTCATGAATACGGTCACTATGTTTATGATTTCTATCTGACAAAGAGCAAAGGAATGGACCCTTATGCTCCAAAACCACTGGACTTTGTGCAATACCATCTGACTGTCGATGCAATTGGAATCAGGCTCGCGGGATCCAGCACTACGGAGCATGCAAAGGGTTTCAAAAATACTCTCATTAGAGACATTTTTGGTGAAAAACGACTGGTCAACGACGCGGAAGGCAGAGTGAAGTGTCTATTTGAGCTTTAAACGCTACTGAACATATTTTTCACGAGGGCTCTCTGTAATCCGGAGAGCCCGTCCTTTTTTTATATTTCTGTTTCGCTCGGAGCAATTCCGGGAGGAACTCCCTCTGCCGACCAATCACCTTCAAGCTGCAAGGTGTAACATCCCGCACAAGCTGGAACGTATTTTTCATCAGCGCCCAATTCAATCTGCGCGCCATCCAAAGTGGGCTTGCCGTCGAGAAGTTTTAAGTTGAAGACAGCCTTCTTGTTACAGAAGGAGCATGTGGTTTTGATTTCTTCGATGCTATCCGCTAATTCGAAAAGCCGGATGGTGCCTTGGAACATGCGCGTGCGGAAGTCGGTGCGTAGACCGTAGCAGATCACGGGAATTTCTTGATCACGGCTAATGGAACGCAGCTGGTCCACAACACTCGCACTAAGGAATTGCGCTTCATCCACGAGGATGCAGTTGATGCCATCAAATTGGTTGGGAGAAAATTCTGTGTTTTCATCGACAAGAATATCCGCGTCCATGTTCAGACCGGATCGTGATTTAATCACCTCGGCGCCAAAGCGCGTATCCAAACGAGGTTTTATCAGAAGAACTTTTTTGTTTTGATGACGGTAGTTATGCGCCACCGCTAAGAGATTCATACTTTTCGCACTGCCTACGGTTCCGTAACGAAAGTACAACTTAGCCATGCGGCGCACCTCCTGGCCCTTGGCCCTGCGTTCCTTGTCCACCACCACCGCCACCACGGCGACGGCGGCGTCTATTGCGTCGGCGTTTTCCGCCGCCGGGTTGTCCGTCTTGAGGTCCTTCGCTTCGCTCAGGATGACGTCCTTGCTCAGGATGACGTCCTTGTTCAGAATGACGACCTTGCTCAGGCCCTTCAGAATCGTCGTCTTCATCGTCACCGTCATCACCATCGATTTCTTCGTCCGAGGACGCTTCCATTTTTTTCGGTGGCGGCGCCGGCGTGTGACGCGGCTGCTGCTGTTGCGGTGGATTCTTTTTCGGCTCGGGGCGGCGTTCCCGTGATTTTTCAACAGGAGCATCATCCGCGGGGAATTCTTCATCACCCATCAGAGCACCAAGATCAAGATCTTCACCCCAATCCTCGTCTTGAACACCTGTTCCACGCTCAACAACTTCGAGTTTATCGATGGCAATGGAGAGCTGTTCACCCTGATCGGTTTCGATCATCATCATTTGATTGAGGATGTCACCCTTCACAACATCGCCAAGCGTTCCATCCGGCAGACGCACACGCGTGCGCTTCGGAAGAAGTCGTTGGCGCAGTGCACGGTAAGTGTCATCTTCATAAGTCAAACAACAGAGAAGACGACCACACCCACCAGACACTTTGCTCGGGTTCAGAGCTAAGTTTTGATTCTTAGCCATTTTGATAGAGACAGGAACAAACTCACGGAGAAAGCTGGAACAGCAGAATTCGCGGCCACAAATACCGATGCCGCCAATTTGTTTTGCCTCATCACGGGCACCAACTTGCTTCAGCTCGACTCGTGTTTTGAGACCACTCGCCAGCTCTTTCACCAGCTCGCGAAAATCCACGCGGCCGGGAGCGGAGAAAAATAAAATCGCCTTATTGCCGCCGAACTGAATTTCGGCACCAATTAGACGCATATCTAAATTGAGATCTTTGATTTTATCGCGCGCGAAACGTTCGGCTTCTTCGGATGTGAGACGACCAGCGGCGTCGATATCCTTTTTGAGAGCAATGCGAACAACTGGCTTCAGGGCGTCGAGATCACGTCCCTCACCGTCCACATAGGAGATGCGTTTCACTTCCGCAAGGCTTGGACCTCGCTCCGTTTCCACAACCACTCGATCGCCAACGGCCAAAAGAAGATTCTTGGCGTTGAAATCATATATTTTACCAGCTCTGCGGAACTGGACTCCGACAATATTGACTCCCGACATGGGAACCCTTTCTTAACCGTCCTAACGGTGGGCGAATGCGATCGCTTCTGCCGCCAATTGCTGGTTCAGCGCGATCCTACCTCGACCTGCCGTTGCACGGATGCTGCGTAATACGTCCCGACGACGTGACATTGCCATCCAGGATATATCTGGAAGCTCACCATTTTTGCGACGCAGCCCTTCGGCAGCGTCCCAGCCAAGTCGGGCACGGTAGTATTGGTTTAATATAACCTCAGTTCGATCGGCAAGTTCTATCGCCGAAAGCTTCCACTGACGTGTCAGCTCCTCGGCGGCATACAAAGCGTCAATCGGCTGAGAAGACATAAGGATATCGCAGACAAGATGAGAACAAGCCTCTTCGTCCTTCTTTCCCTCACCCTGTAAAAACCTAAGCGCCGCTCCTGGCGCTAAGCCATGAAGCTTGAGGGCCAACCTTAATTCGCCATCGCCCAGGTTTGTCTGCTGTCGCAACCACGCCAGGCTCTCCGTCACGGCAGGGGGAGAAATATGCCACACAACAGCCCTCGAAAGGATGGTGGGCAACAGCGCCTGCCGGCGTCCCGTGGTCAAGATAATGCGCGCGTGAGTCGGGGGCTCTTCGAGGGTCTTCAACAAACGGTTCATCGCCTGTTCATTGAAACGGTCGAAATTCGTCACCACCGCCACACGGCAGGGACTTCCGGACTCAGGCAATATTTCAATATGTTCCTGGAGAGACGCGGCCGCATCCAATTTAAGAGTTGTGGCTTCTTCATCCACCCAAAGAATGTCGAGCTGCGTGCCGTTCACCACTTCGCGGCAGCCCTCGCACCGCCCACAACCATTCTGTGACACACAGAAAAAACTCGCCGCGACAGCACGGGCAAAGGAACGTTTGCCAATCCCTTCACGCCCTTCAATCATCAGCACCTGTGGAAACCGCCCTGAGGCGTGCATCGCCGCTAGCTGCTCCAGCGGTTTTTGGTAGCCAATGAATGTGAGCCAATCGGCCTTATGATCCACGCGCGGCCTCAATGATTTTTATCGCGTCCCGCAGCACCGCATCCGGTGATTGCGCCGCATTGATAACATGAATCCGCTGAGGAAACTTTTCTGCGATCTGCAGAAAAGCGCGACGCAACTCCTCGTGGTATTCCTTCACCTTGGCATCAAAACGGCTTTTTTCACCACCACGCTGCGTCATGCGCTCCATCATGATGCTAACGTCGCAGTCGAGAAGGAAGGTGATATCCGGTTCCAGACCGTCCGTTGATAAACGGATTACATTTTCCACGAGATCCTCGGGAAGCTCATTCATGATTCCCTGATACACCCGTGACGAATCCGCGTATCGATCACAAAGAATCCAAACGCCCTGCTCCATCGCTGGACGAAGCCGCTTTCCCACATGCTGCGCGCGTGCGGCGGAGACTAAAAAAAGTTCGGTTTCAGGTAAAAAAGATTCTTCGGCAGGAGGATTTAGAAAAGTGCGGCGCAAAAAATCCGCCGCCGGTGTTCCGCCTGGTTCATAAGTTTTAAGGACAGGAATATTTTGTGCTTCGAGGTACTTTTGCAAACTGGCGCTGAAAAGTGATTTTCCAACACCTTCCCCACCCTCGATGGAAATAAATAACGACGACAAGGCTGCTCCTGAATCCCATGGAATATTGCGTGGGATTCAGGAGCTTAACAACCCCCTCGGAAATGGTCAATGCGAGGCGCATGTATATTTTATATCAATAAAATCGCTCAGTTATAAGATATCCACCGTCATTTCCATGGGGATGGGATAAAGGATATTTATCTATTTCATATAATAAATTTATCCTATCTCGCCAGCCGTCCGATAAGCTATAGGTATATACCGATATATACTGGAGAGGTCATGCGTCCAATCGCTGAAATTCTTAAGTTTTTACAACTCGAAGGCGTCAGATACAGCATCGTAGGCGGCTACGCCGTCGCCCTCCACGGCATCGTTCGCGGTACACTGGATCTCGACATAATTATTGAACATACGCTTGATCAGTTCTCTGCTTGCGAAAGCGCCTTGAAAAAAGCAGGCTTAATTTCCCGCATCCCGGTTTCAGCGAAGGATGTCTTTCAATTCCGCAAGGAGTACATCGAACAACGCAATTTAATCGCCTGGAGTTTCTATAATCCAAAAACTCCACTCGAAGTTGTCGACATAGTCATCACCCACGACCTCCGAACCCTCAACCAAGTCCAGAAAAAACTAGGTTCCATGAAGATCTCAGTTCTTAGTATCGATGATCTCATCAAAATGAAACGAGACAGCAACCGTCCCCAAGACATCGAAGATGTGAAAATGTTGGAAGAGGTAAAATATGCCCACCAAAAGTAAGAAAAAATCGAAAACGCGCACACTGCGCAAAGGCTTACAGAAGGCGGGTAGCACGGCTGCATTCGTAGGCAATATGGCAGACGTAACGCCTATATTTGAGTTCCTTGATCATTTTAGATCAACTGTTGATCCTCAAAGCCAAGCGCCAAGCAAACTTATCTCTATCAAAATTCCCGAACCACTCCTTGCGGCGTTTCGCTTCAAAGCTGAACAGCAGGAAATTCCGTACCAGACAATGATCAAGAAACTTATGGAACAATGGTTACGCAGCGGTTCCGCTATTTAAAAACCACATGCCGTGACTCGGCAATCGCTCGATAACCGATCCTCATATAAATGTCATTCGATGTGGGATTGCTCAGGTCGGTGTAGAGCGTGCAAAACTTTTTTCCTTCATCCAACATGTGTTGACTGAGGTAAGCGACCAATGCCGACGCGTATCCTTTTTCTCGTTGGGATACCGGTGTGAAGACCGGACCGATGGAGATACCTTGACGTGTTGGACGCGTGGCAAAAGCCATGGACACGGCGCTACGTCCCACACGCCAAACAAAAGCCTGTCCCTGTTCAACTTTCATACGCGCCACCTCCAGATTTTCTTTCGCGCTGCGAGCATCCGATGGCAGTGATTCCGCAAAAAAATCCCCTAGCCATCCCGCTAATAGACGCGCGTCCTTGGCTGTTGCCTTTTCCAACTGTCCCTTCGCGGATCGCGGGAATACCACACGATCAAGCCGATAAAGGCGTTGATGAACGGTGGTTTTGATCTTCACAGGCGTCATGGTTTTCCAGTGATCCAAAAATGCCGCGACCTCTTTCGGCGGTCCGATAACTCCCGGCACGAATCGATTTTTTATAAAGAGATATTGGGCCAACGCGACAAAATCCGTCTTGTTGCCCTTTGTCAAAATAAGGTTATGGGGTGGCGTCTGCACCGCCACAGTGCGTGTCTCCCCTTCTTTTGCGATGCGGATGAGAAGAGGTGGCTGCTGATAATGGTGTCTCGCATGCGCCAAGGTTTCGCAAATACCGAGAACCAAACCGTTCGCCGCCTCATTTTTGTAAAGATGCGAACCAGCCGTGCGAAGAAAATTTTTGGCTGACTTATGCTCTCTAATAATCAGCATGAAACCTCCTGAAAATCCCGTTCAAGCCTTTTGGTTCTGGCCGCAGAATCGTTAAGAAAGCGCGCCTAGGCTCTCCCTAGAAAACATTTTTCTCTAAAAAGCCAGGCGGTTACAAGGAAAAGGGCAAGAAAATGCTTCTTTGGCTTCATTTCACCCGCCAAACACCGAAGAGAATACGACAGAAAACCACGATCTCTTTGAGGAATTGCGCAGAACTATGTCGAAGACGGCATATGTCTTAGGTAAGAGGATTGCCCGCGGTGGCATGGCGGAGATTTTTCTCGGGAAGGCCGTCGGTGAAGACGAATTCCAGAGAATCTGCGCCATCAAGCGGATATTGCCTCACTATGCCCAAGACAAAGAATTCGTCGAGATGTTCCGTGATGAAGCGCATATTTGCAAAAGGCTTCAGCACGCAAACATCGTCCAAGTCTACGACTTCACCGAGGTCGACGGATCTTATGCGCTCGTGATGGAGCATGTGGACGGCGCGGATCTGCGCACGCTCCTCTCCGCCTGTGAAACAGCTCGCTCTCGTCTTACTGTGCCGATGGCCTGTTACATCATTGCCTGCGCGGCTCGTGGTCTTCACTATGCCCATACCAAAATCGACGAAATCACAGCTCAGCCCCTTGGCATCATTCACCGTGACGTTTCTCCACAAAACATCTTGCTGAGCTACGAAGGCGAAATCAAAATCACCGACTTTGGTATCGCATCCGCAGAACACAAAATGAACGAAACGCGGCCCGGTGTCGTAAAGGGCAAGTATTCGTACATGAGCCCCGAACAGGTCATGGCGAAAGCCCTCGATCAACGCACGGACATTTTCGCGCTTGCGATTGTGCTGTGGGAATGTTTGGCGATGAAACGCCTCTTCACGGGCTCCACGGAAGTTGAAACCATCCGTAAAGTGCAGTCTTGCGAGATCCCATGGAAGCTCACGGAATTGAACCCGCAAGTGGATCAAGAGCTCATGGATCTTGTCCATAAGGGACTGCAGCGCGATCCGAAGAAACGTTTTGCAACAGCGCAAGCTTTTGAAAAAGAGCTCCTCCGCTACCAAGCCACTAAGTTTCCTGATTTCACTCCGGGCGAGCTCGGCGATTTCTTGAAAAAGGTATTGGCAAGCCGACGCGAGAAAAACCAAGATGAAATCAAACAGACGCTGACGCAAACAGATCTTAAGAAAAGCAACAAAGAGCATACAAAAGAAACGCCACTCTCCCGCGTGGAGAGTGATCCGATCTCTGAAGACAGACGAGAGAATTCCGTACAGCCTTCAAAAATCGAACTTGCTTATGATCCGAAAGCGCACAAAGGCAAAGAGATCACCGTCTCGAAAAGTTACAGCAACAATACCGGCATGCATCATCCGGGCATGTCGATAGGCCGACCGTCTAGTATTTCATCCGCTCCAGTGGGAACAAATTCGGCGCGCCACTCGCCGCCGAAGCTCATCAATTTAAAAGTCTCTCGCCGCCGTCGCTCGGGCTTTGGCATGCCGCTGATTCTTTTTGCGGCGCTCGCCGCGGGGGTATTCTTCTTTGTGGAGAAACAATCCCCTTCTGATAACAAGATGCATTTTGAATTAAGAGCCCTGCCATCGCCGGTGCTTCTAAATCTGAACGGCAAGAAGTTGAAGAACGGGCAATTCATCCGCACGCCCATCACACTTGATCTTCCCATTGGTAAGTATCAGCTGCGCGTCGAGCGTCCCGGCTTTCTTACCGAGACGGTAAACTTCCAGGGGAATGCGGGCGATGTGCTTAAGCCAG
Source organism: uncultured Oligoflexales bacterium (assembly GCA_964404325.1). Lineage (GTDB taxonomy): Bacteria > Bdellovibrionota_B > Oligoflexia > Oligoflexales > Oligoflexaceae > CAYOJQ01. Next base: position 38,569 of record CAYOJQ010000007.1, on the reverse strand, counting down.
CACCGTTGGCCTTACAGCCCGACGCGAGTTCGATCATGATCGATCTCAATATCGTATCAGCGCAACAAAAGCTGCTGATCAACTTTGACAACGGATTAGCCCGCGGCACCACGCCACTTCAGGTAAAAGACGTGAAAACCAACATGGTTCACTCCATTAGTTTCATGCCAGCCGACGGCCCAGACCGTCGTCCGCTTCGCTGTACTTTCCGTCCGCCCGATCGCGATCAGGATTTTGTCATTGAAATTCAGGTCTCCAAAGATGGTAAGGCTCGCTGCATCGGCCGTGCCCAGTAACCCCCTAAATTTATAGATCACGCCTTCTTGCTTCAGCCACTTAGCTAGCCCACGAATACCTTTGAGAAATCAGTCGCTCGCGAATTTTCGAGGGCGGTAATGGTCAGAAAATAATTCATTACGTCCGTCAAAAGACAAACGATTGCCCTTCCTTACAAGGACTCCTCAATCACACTTTATTTTTTATTCGCCTTTTCCGAGTGCCCTGGAGCAGCGTGCATGACGCTGACTTGTGAAACGGATGTCTCAACGTCGTCATAGAGGGAAAGAAACATGCGAAGCATCTTTATGAAAGCAGCCTTTCCGGCGATGGCATTAAGCCTCTCTGTTGGCTGCGCAGGTGAGCCGGAAGTCAAAGCGTTGCGGAAATTTCAAGATAGCGCGGATGCGGTAAGTAACCTCGCCGGGCGAAGCGGAAAGCAACAACGCGTACTCAATCCTGTGCTCAGTCCATGGCCAGGAGAATTTGATGCACCAATCTCACTCGAAATTAAAGCGCAAACCAATGGTTCAACCATCTATTACACAACAGATGGCAGCAGCCCTCTTGTAGGCGGTAAAAAGTACACCGGCCCCATTCGCATTGAAGCCGGCACGAAGATTAACATTCAAGCCATTGCCGCGAAAAACGGCATGCGTACCAGCCAACAAGTCGGCGGTGATTATATTGTGCGTGGCGCCAATGATGGTTCGACAGGCGGCACGGGTGGAAACACCGGTGGCGACACCGGAACACCTGTTCCTCCTCCCAGCGGCAGCGCGGATGTCGCCTTTGTGATCGATGGCAGCAAGAAGGCAGACATTTCGCCATTGATCTACGGTTCCAATATGTACTTCGACACCGAATGGAACGGCACTGGTAAAGGATTTACATTTGGTCGCGCCGGCGGCAACCAGTGGACAGGATATAACTGGGAACTCAACGCCTCCAATGCTGGTTCTGACTGGAGTCACTGGAACTCTGATTACCTTGGCGGCGGTGATGCATCCGGTATGGCGGCAGGAAAACGCATTCAAACCGTTCGCGCGGAAGGCGCGACAGCTCTTATCACCGTGCCCATGCTCGACTACGTTGCCGCGGATAAAAAAGGCGACGCGGACGTTGCGAACACGCCAGATTACCTGAATGTTCGCTTTCGCAAGAACATCATGCGTAAAGGCTCGGCTCTTTCCACAACCCCCGACCGCAACGACCCCAACGTTTATCAAGATGAATTCGTAAACTGGGTTCTCAAAACCTACGGGTATGACAGAATTCACTTCGCTCTCGACAACGAGCCGGACCTTTGGGATCACACTCATCCGCGCATTCGTAACAACGTGAAATTGACTTACACTGAACTTCGCGATCGCTCTGTAAAGCTTGCGACAATCCTTAAAGAAATGGCGCCAAATGCCATGACATACGGACCCGTTCTTTCTGGATACTATGGATACATGACACTCGGCGGCGCGGCTGATCATAACAACCGCTTCTTCATCGATTGGTATCTCGAAGAAATGCGTCTCGCGAGCGAACAAAGTGGCAAACGCCTTCTCGACGTACTCGACTTACACTGGTATCCAGAGCACGCGGGCAGTAACAACATTCGCATTCTCGAAGACGACACATCCACCGAAACAGCACGTGCCCGTATTCAAGCACCACGCTCACTCTGGGATGCCTCTTTTAAAGAAAACAGCTGGATCTCTAACGATGTGCTGCGCGGTCCCGTTCGCCTTATTCCAACACTGCGCGAAAAAATTGCCGCGAAGTATCCTGGAACGAAGATGGCGTTTACTGAATACTATTTCGGCGGTGGCAACCACATCTCCGGCGCCATTGCCCAGGCTGACGTGCTAGGAATCTTTGGGCGCGAAGGCGTGTATTCAGCGAGTCATTGGCACCTTGGTTCAACCGACGACAGCTACATCTATGGCGCGTTCCGCAGCTTTTTGAACTATGACGGCGCGAAGAGCCGATTCGGCGACAAAGGCCTTGCAGCCAACACGAGCGACGCGGCGACAAGCTCCGTCTATGCAAGCGTGGACTCAAGCAATCGCCGAGTTCTTGTTGTTATCAACAAAAAAGAAACCGCACAGGTTGCGGAAATCACTCTTAGCAACGACAGCACCAACTTTTCAAAAGCGCAACCATATGTGATAAGCAACGGAAACCCCGCGCCTGTAAAAGGCACGCCTCTTTCCGCTTCGGGCAGCAACGTGTTCAAGTACGAAATGCCAGCTATGAGCATTACGACGATTGTTTTGACACCGTAATTCACAAGTTTTTTAGTGGTTGTTGGGAACGGAGGCATCCGTTCCCTTTTTTTTATCTCACAGTGTTAGGGTGGCACTACTTCTTCTAAGAAAATAGGGAGCTTCCTGGGAGTAATCCTACTATAATAAAGGGGAATCTGACCTAATGGATAGACAACCCAGCCACAAAGAGGATCAGGATGTTGCGGGAACTGAGAATACAGAACTTTAAAGGCTGGGAAGATACTGGCACGATTCGGATGGCGCCCATCACGCTCCTTTTTGGCGCAAATAGTTCGGGTAAATCTAGCATTGGGCAATTCCTAATGATGCTAAAACAGACGGCCGAATCCTCTGATCGCAAGGCCGTTTTCCATCCCGGCGGGAAAAACTCCGCTGTTCAGCTCGGCGCATTTCAAGACATGGTTTTCAATAGAGATATCACAAGAAAAGTTAGCTTTGGATACACCTGGAATCTTTCTGAGCCGCTTGAGATCCTCGACCCCACATCGAATAAGTCAAAAAAGACTTTTATCGGCGATCGTTTGGAGTTTGATGCTTCTGTTGGGTTGGAAGGCAATGACCAATATTCTTTGGTGCTTGAGCGCATGGAATATAAGTTAAGCACTGCCGAAGGAGCTGATATCGTTAAAATCGGCATGAAACGCTCTTCTGGTCAAAAACCTGATAAAACCGAAGCTCCGATTGCCTCCAACACAAAACCTAAAGTTGAGTACGAAGTTGAAGCCCATGGCTATAATCTGAAACAAAAAAAAGCTCGTGCTTGGCACCCCAACTCTTCCGTTCGATTCTATGGATTTCCGGATGAAGTTGTCGCCAATTATACCAACGCAGATTTCGTTCAATCCTTAAATTTGCAACATGAAAACCTATTCCGATCCATATCGTACCTAGGACCTTTGCGCACAAAGGCCGAACGCTTATACTCATGGACAGGCATAGAGCCGGATAGCGTGGGATATGCGGGAGAACACACCATTGCCGCAATCCTTGCCGCGAAACGACGAAAAATTAGTTTCGCGGATAAACAACACGCAAAAGGGTTTGAACAAGTTATCGCCGAAAAGCTTCTCGAGATGGATTTGATCGATCGATTTGAAGTGAAGTCTATTTCAAATCAAAGACAGGATTACGAAGTCAAAGTTTTAACAAAAGGCTCTCAGCATTGGGTGGACCTTTTAGATGTTGGCTTCGGTGTTTCACAGGTTTTACCCGTTATTGTACAGTGTTTCTATGCTCCGCACGACTCCATCATTATTGTGGAGCAGCCTGAGGTCCATCTTCACCCTAAAGCGCAAGCTTCTTTAGCAGATGTTTTGATTGACGCCATCAACGCTAGAGAGGACGGCAGGGAGAAAAACATTCAGTTGATCATTGAAACACACTCAGAACACTTTCTCCGCCGTTTACAAAGGCGCATTGCCGAAGATCGCATCGCGCAAGACAAGGTCTCCGCCTATTTTGCCAACACGACGCCAGCTCCGGCTAAGCTGAATCCATTACAAATTGACCAGTATGGAAAAATATTGAACTGGCCGGACAACTTCTTTGGTGATGAAATGGAAGACATCACCCAGCAATCAAAGGCAGCATTGGAAAAGCGGAAAAAAGAACTCAAAAATATGGCAACATAATGGCAAGCAGCAATCGCTCAAACAAATGGATTATTGATACAAACGTGCCCGTAGCGGCCAATTATGCCATGACGCCAGAAAAAATAGGCGACGACCTGATGTTCTGCTGCGTCGAAAAGTGCATTAAAACACTGGAAGAAATTATTAAGAGCGGTGTGGTGGTTATCGACAACGAAAATGAAGTTTTCGCTGAATATCATAAACATCTCTCCCTTAAGGGGCAGCCAGGCATGGGAGATAAATTTATGAAATGGCTTCATGATCGGCAATGGACTCCCACTCATGTCGATCGCGTACACCTTCACAAAGACGGCTCTGATTATGTTGATTTCCCTCAACAAGAAGGTCTCCTCGACTTTGATCCCTCCGACAAAAAATTCGTAGCCCTCGCGGTTGCTCACAAGGAGCGTCCTCCCATACTTCAGGCATTAGATTCAAAATGGTGGGGGTGGAAGGATTCTCTCTTGAATGCCGGAGTGACCGTAACCTTCCTTTGCTCTGAATATATAGAAAAAAAATACGCTAAAAAGATGGAGCACTAGTGGAAAATTTCTACAAATTTCCATCAACTCCCCATTTGGCCGTTTTCGCCGAAAACGAGATCAGAGGGGATAAAGTTTTCTCGGAAGATGAACGGAAATCTTTTTTGAGCCATTCACTTGTCGTTGAAGAAAAAATCGACGGCGCAAATTTAGGCATTTCTTTTGATACCAATGGATCTCTCATTCTCCAAAACAGAGGAACAGAGCTTAAAGCTCCGTACGCTGGACAGTGGAAAAAGCTACCTGAGTGGATAAACCTTAAGATAGAAAATCTGTTCGAAAGGCTTGGTGACCAATACATCCTCTTCGGGGAATGGTGCTATGCAAAGCATTCGATCTACTACGACAGATTGCCGGATTGGTTTATAGGATTCGATATATTTGATAAAACATGCCAACGCTTTGTCTCAACACAAGTGAGAGATGCGCTATTTAGGGCTATCGGAATTGCCCCTGTACCGTTCGTCAGTGAGGGGTGTTTTTCTATTTCAGAAATCGAGAACCTATTTACCACAACACGACTTGGCCACGAGCCGTGTGAAGGCTTGTACTTACGCGTCCAAAATGATGACTGGCTTTTGCAGCGGTCGAAAATCGTCCGGCATGATTTTGTTCAGCAGATCGAGGAACATTGGTCACGAAAGCAAATAGTGCCTAATAGGCTCTTATCATCAACTTAAATGTTCCCGGTGATCGCCCCATATAGGAACCTGCCTTCAACTCAGATAGCGGCAAGGATCCTAGCCGCATGCTCAACACTTTTCATCCCTACATCCAGATGGGTTACGGCACGCAGCCACTCACCTCCAAGCGGGTTCATCAAGACTCCTTTTTCCTTTAGCCCGTTGGCAATGAGTGCGGCCGACTTTTGGCGATGGCGCACGTAAACCATGTTTGTGCCAAGCGTTGGGTATCTCACTTCAAACGATGGATGCCCGCGCAGAATTTCCGCAAAGGCGGCAGCATTCTTATGGTCTTCCACTAGACGACCGCGATGGTGTTCCAAAGCATACAGCGCCGCCGCGGCAAGGTATCCCACCTGCCTCATTCCCCCACCCCAGCGCTTCCTGATTTTACGGGCTTTCGCGATAAAATCTTTTGAACCACAAAGCGCCGATCCCACAGGCGCGCCAAGACCCTTTGAAAAGCAGACGGCTACCGTATCGAATTCCGCAGCCAATTCTTTCTCTGTCACATTCAATGCTGTTGCGGCATTCCACAGACGCGCGCCATCACAGTGAAGCGCAAGATTCAGGGAACGAGCCTGATGCGCTATCCGTTTTATTTCCTGGAGATTCAATACGCGTCCTGCCTGGCGATTATGAGTATTCTCAACAACCAGCAAACGACTTGTGGCGCTATGAAGTGAGTCGGCTTTATAGGCTTCGTCAATGGCCTCATTGCTGAATTCTTTTTGCCATGGAATGAGATCAAACTGGACGCCGCTATTTGCCGCCGCGGCCCCGGCTTCATAAAGAAATATGTGTGAATCCTGTTCGCAGATAATCGACTCACCGGGACGGCAATGAAGATGAATGGCCAATTGATTAGCCATCGTCCCAGACGGAACAAATAAAGCGGCTTCTTTACCGAGGAGATGCGCGACTCTTTCTTCAAGAGCATTTACAGTTGGATCTTCACCATAAACATCATCTCCCACTTCGGCGCGAAACATAGCATCTCGCATGGTAGAGGTCGGCTTGGTGACTGTATCCGAACGAAGATCAATATTCATGAATTACTCCTATGAGAGGACGATCTTACTGCTGTCAAAATATTTGACAACCGCGAAATCATTTTCCAACTCCGAGCATATGCTCTCGAAAAAAATCCCAAGAAATCATGTAGGGAAGCTATGAATCCTCTGGCACTTATTGTGCAAAATGCCCGCCTTGCGGGAAGGCTAGAAACCCCTTCCGTGCATTCTGTGCAAATCTCTTATCCGAGGAATCCGTGATGAGGCTGTTCAAACTGCTTGGTGGACTATTATTCTTAACGGCGTGTGATGTGCTCCCTTCTTCCGAAGCCGACCTCAATGCCTCTAAACCGAGTGATACCCGATCTTCAGTCCGCTTCTCCCTTTCGGAAGCCGACTTATCATCTCAACAAGTTCTTATTGAATACACCAACGCAGCCGGCGAAGCCGCACAAGCCACGCTCCCCCTCAGCGTGCATGAAGAAAAATTGGCATCAGAAGCTCTTGAGTTAGAGCCAGGTAACTACACTCTCACGCAATTTCTCGTCCTTAAGAACGATGAAATATCCTTCGCGACACCCCAACAGACATCAAGCCTTGCCGGCGTCGTTGGTGAAGGTAACGCTCTTCCCATTCCCTTCTCCGTTAGCGCTGGAAAGATCACTCACCTGAACCCGATGGTCTTAACAACAGGCGAGCATGAAGGCGAAGATTTCCTTCTTTCACGGTCTCGCGGCACACATTCCTGGAAGTCAATCATCATGGCACGCATCGTTGCCCTGGTACCAAATGGTTCTGGAGGTACGATCCCAACAAGCGCCACTTTGGCGATTGGTGATGGAAACGGTCGCCGCATCTATCGCCTGATGCCAGGCATCAATCATATCTGCCTTCTTTCCAATGCGGAGCAATTCTCGCTTTCCATGAAGAAAGACGGCTACGCCCCTTTCGAACAAGCATTTTCCCGCGCACAGCTTGCGAGCTCCGCGGCCGCCGGAAAAGAAATCAAAATTCAACTGAGCCCGGTGGAAACACCGTCTCTTAAAGGACGAATTCTCGATGCTGTTTACGGTGCCCCGGTGAGGGACGTTACCGTACAGCTCCTTAGCAACAACATGGAAATCGCGAAGGATACGACAAAGGTCGATGGTTCCTACAATCTCGGTAACGTTCCCGCTGGTCAGCATACGATTGTGATCTCAAAATCAGGCCACATCAGCTACGGACAACTCGTAACACTCGCGGTCTATGACCACAAAAATGTGCGCCTGCCCATCGCGCGCGTCATGCCCGCGAACCAAATGCGCATCGTTCTTACTTGGGAAGACAAGCACTCAGACCTTGACGCGTACCTGCGCATCATTAAGGCAAGCAACAATACGGAAGTCGCCACAATTTTCTGGGATCGCCTGAGCTTTAAGAACAATATTGCAAAAGCAGTCTTTACGACCGGTGATGATCGCTTCGGCCTAGGCTTCGAATCCATGAGCCTTACCGTTGACCACCTAGGCGTGTATAAGTTCCAATACTTTGACCGTCGCTACCATAAATCCAACCATACCAAGCCATTTCCCTTGGTTGGCGCGAGCGTAAAAGTATTCCGCGGCGATTCCGTGATGGGAATCTTCGATCCGAATATGCTGAGCCAAGATCAAAACTTGAAGCAATACAACGTGTTTGAAATTGCTCCCGACCTTAGCGTCATGCCTGTAAACGTACTTCAGTAAATCACTCGCGTGTTAGGTGGCCAGTGGTCACCTAACAACAACGCGACGCCGCGACGGTAACGAGGGATTCTCGAAAAAAGAAAAGGCCGTTCCCTTCTCTGGGGAACGGCCTCTTTTTACGATTCTAAGAGATACTATTTCGTTTCAAGATGTTTCGTAATATTGGCGGCATCCCGTGCGATTTCCGCGAGGAAGTCCACGGCACTCGTGGTTATCTCATCCGCATGCGCCAGAACATAAGCAGCGTCGTCGCGCGTCACAAAGATCGCACCCATCTTGTGAATCAAATCATCACCCGTCTTTGCTCGTAGGGCCTTCGCAAACTTTACCGTCACGGCGTTGTCTTTACGCTTCCACATGTATTCCGAGATCGCCGCTGAAAGCTTTCTGCGATCATGCACTGTTTTACCGATACCACCGCCCGATGTTCCCTGCGCAAAAAAGTCACGCGGACGACCGTTCGTAAACTTCCCCTTCACAAACATCTTTCCAGCGCTCGCAACATAGGCAGAGACCCAAGTCGCTTCCGCGAGGTCCTGCTCCCAGGCATATCTTCCGGGCTCCAGTTTCACCATAAGATGGCGGTCGAGCTCAGCGGTATAAACAGCCGCAAAATCCACCGCAACGATCTGAGCTTCCGGAGAAAGGTCCTTAAAACCAGAGGGATCCGTCGCCGTAAGCATGCGCAAAAGCGCGCGATAATAAGCAGCGAGCGAAGCGGGTCCTCCCTTAAGAACAGTCTCCAAGCCTTCCAGATAATCCGCGTCAGACGCATCCAAGGCCGCTCGTTGTTTTGTAACACCGAAACTGCGTCCCTTGCGGATGTCGCTCTCAACATTCTTACCCGTGGCGTAGCCAACATTAATAAAGTGAGAGTCGTCATTGAGGAGAATGTAAGAACCACCGTCACTCGCTATGGAAACGTACGGAGCAATACGCACCGCCGCCTGCGGGGCAACTGTCGTTAGTTCGTAAGAGCCAAGCGTCAATGCCGTCGCAACGACTCCCGACATCTTCAACGTTGTCGTCCTCTTTCCTTTAATCTCTTCGAGAAGTCGATTGAGCTGAGTAGTCCCATCCTTCTTAAAAAGACCCGCCACTCTGCGCTTCACCTTTTCCGCGAATTTAGCGTCTTGGTTTCGAATCTCCGAGGCCGTCGCCACTTCAATCGGACGCTCGCCATCGGCATCCATAACATCATTGATGCCGCCCGGTTTTGTTACCACATCCAGATAGCTGTACTTCCCCGCGCATTGACGCAAATCAAAAATCCAGGGCTTGTTATCCGCAGGTAATTTATTCCCACACAAGAGCTCGCCCTTCTTCTGCAAACTCTCTGTCACGGACGCACTGAGAACCCCCTGCTCGGAGCTCGTTTTACAACCAAGAAAACTGACTGTTAAAAAAAGAAATGAAACGATACGCAGCTTCATCGCGGCACCCACTCCCGATATTTTTCGATGTCTTGATGTTATCGGCCTCTACGCCTTGGTCTTTAGGCCTAAAATGGAACTTTCCCGAAACCTTGCGGGCCATAAGGGTCCCGTAGTAACGTCATCACTTCATAGGGATTTTGAGACGAGGTTCGTGAATTGGAAAAAGTCTCTATAAGACTGGCTAAGGAAGAGGACGCGCCCGCGCTGTACGAACTGGCGAGTCGCGTCTTTTATGAAACATTCGCTCCCGATAATACACCGGAAGATATGCGCCTCTATATGGAGTCCGCATTCAGCGTGGAAAGACAAAGGTCGGAAATAGCCGATGCAAAACGAACAACGTTCTTAGCTCACGCTAAAGAAAAGCTGGTGGGCTATGTGCAATTTGTGGAAGGAACGAATGAACCTTGTGTGACGACCGCTCACCCTATTGAACTTGCACGCCTTTACGTGGACAGTTCTTGGCATGGTAGAGGCTTAGCATCCCAGCTTTTACTGCAAGGGCTGGAGGATATGCGCAGCCGCGGCTTTCGCACCGTTTGGTTAGGCGTGTGGGAGCGCAATGTTAAAGCGCAGAAATTTTATCTAAAGTCCGGCTTCAAACGCGTTGGTGAACACGTGTTTCAAATGGGCAGTGATCCGCAGACAGATTGGATTCTTTCGTTGCCAATTTAAGGCCAGGATGCGGCCTCTTTGAATGCGGCTCAATGCCAACGAGATTAAAAAACCTGTGAATAAAAAGCCCCGCATCACGCGGGGCTTTTCTTTTTCATACTAACGTTGACCTTTATTGATATCCGCCAAGGCATTTTTCCCCGGACACAGTTCCGCGTAAGGAATACTCCGCAGCGGGCGCTCATCGGTGTTGAGCATCTCGTGCATGTCTTGATCGGCTGGGTTTACATAAAGAAGACCCGTAACGATCTGACCTTTCTCCTGGTGGCGGCGGATGTAATCCATTGCTTTCGCAACATTTGTCGGATCATATTCCGCCTCAAGTTTTTTAAACTGCACAATCGATCCATCGTGAAACGGAATCGACTTCACCTCACCCGCTTTCATCTCGACCGTAATCTCGGAATGATGGTGAATGAGATCGATCGCGGACACTTCTTCTTCGTGCTTACGGGTATAATCGTAGCTTTTTGTCGAGCCCTCGTGGTTGTTAAACGTCACACACGGCGATACCACATCAATCAGCGCAAATCCTTTATGACGAAGACCTGCTTCAATCAACGGCACTAATTGCTCTTTGTCACCGGAGAAGCTTCGCGCCACAAACGACGCGCCCATCTGCAATGCAAGCTGCGCAAGGTCGATGCCTTTGTCGGGGTTCTTCACGCCGCCCTTGCTGACGGAACCTGTATCAGCAGTCGCTGAGAACTGCCCCTTGGTCAGACCGTACACACCGTTGTTCTCAACAATGTAAAGCATGTTTAAACGACGACGGATCGCGTGTGCAAACTGCCCAAGACCGATAGATGCGGTGTCACCGTCACCGGAAACCGCGAGATAAGTCAGACTTCGCTCCGCGGCGGCGGCTCCCGTGGTCACCGATGGCATACGACCGTGCACCGCGTTGAAGCCGTGAGCGGCGCTGAGAAAGTAAGCGGGTGTTTTTGAGGAACAACCGATACCGCTCATTTTCGCCACGCGATGGGGAGCAATGCTTTGTTCCCAGCACGCTTGAATAATCGCCGCCGTGACAGAGTCGTGTCCGCAGCCAGCGCAAAGAGTGGACAAACCACCTTCATAATCACGGCGCGTAAGACCAATGTCATTCTTCGTCAGACTGGGGTGATGTTTTTTAGGTTTTGGCAAATAAGTCATTGGTTACCCCATCTTTTCTTTAATGCGCTTCGCTAAAGCAAATGCCGTCGCGGGCAGACCGTCGTAGTTTGTCACGGATTGCAATTTCTTTGGGTCGTAATCAAATTCCAGAATTAACAATGAACGAAGCTGCGCATCACGGTTTTGATCCACAATCACGAGCCTCTCGTGAGCATCCATGAACTCTTTCACTTCCTTGCTGAAAGGAAAGCCACGAATGCGCATATCGTTAACGACGTATCCTTCCGCCGCAATCAGATCCAGCGCTTCGTGCAATGGTTCTTCCGTGGTGCCCACATAAATCACGCCCACTTTCGCTTTTGCGTCGCGATGACGGATCTTAGGCCCTGGAAGGTAGGAACGCGCTGTATCGAACTTCTTAACGATGCGATCGAGATTCTCTTGAAACAGATCGCCCTCTTCCGTGTAGCGACCGTATTTGTCGTGACCTGAGCCGCGCGTGAAATAAGCGGCTTTTGTCGGATGCGTTCCTGGCAGCGTTCGGTACGGCACACCATCGCCATCCTCATCGAGGTAACGGTAGAAAGGTTTGCCGCGTGTATCAAGAGCATGGGCATCCAAAACCTTACCACGATCCGGTGTAAACGTTTCATCCCAAGCCAATGGCTCGGATAACCACTCATTCATACCCAGTTCGAGATCAGACATCACGATCACTGGGGTTTGGAAGCGTTCCGCCGCGTCAAAGGCCTTGAGTGAAAATTCAAAGCACTCGTTCGCGGTAGCCGGAAACAACAAAATATGTTTCGTGTCACCGTGAGAGGCGTAAGCGCAGCTCATTAAGTCAGCCTGCGCGGTACGTGTGGGCATACCCGTCGCCGGACCCACGCGCTGGATGTTGAAGAGGACAGCGGGGATTTCCGCGTAATAGGCGTAACCAAGGAACTCGGTCATTAACGACACGCCGGGACCGCTCGTTGCGGTGAAGGCCCGTGAACCGTTCCAGTTCGCGCCAAGCACCATACCAATAGCGGAAAGTTCGTCTTCCGCCTGGACGATGGCAAATTTCTTTTTACCCGTCACTGGATCAACACGGTACTTGTTGCAGAACTTCGTGAAGGCATCGACCACGGACGTGGAGGGCGTGATGGGATACCAAGCACACACTGTTGCGCCGGCATAAACCGCACCGAGGCCAGCGGCCACGTTTCCCTCGAGAAGGATTTTATCCTTCACGATGTCACGCTTTTCAACTTTTAGCGGCAGCGGGCATTGGAAGTTTTGTTTGGTGTAATTGTAACCAAGCTCGAGCGCCACAAAGTTGCTTTCGAGGATCTTCGGTTTCTTACCGTAGAGATCTTGAATCAAGCCTTTAAGCACATCATAGTCGATATCCAAAAGAGCCGCGAGAACGCCCACGTACACAATGTTTTTCAACATCGCGCGGCTCTTCGGGTTCGTAAACTTCTCGAGGCACATCTCCGTCAGTGGAACGGGAATGTAAGTGATATCTTTTCTTTTCGCCGCGTCCGGAAGAAAACGGGTCGAATCATAAAGAAGGTAACCACCGGCAGAAACGGCTTCCGTATCTTTTGCGAAAGTCTGTGGGTTCATCGCCACCATGAAGTCCACACCGCCGCGACGACCTGTGTAGCCCTTTTCATTGACACGCACTTCGTACCAAGTGGGATATCCCTGAATGTTAGAGGGGAACATGTTTTTAGGACCGATGGGGAGACCCATGCGGAAAAAACTTTTCGCCACCATGGAGTTGGCGCTGGCGGAGCCAGAACCGTTCACGTTGGCAAACCGCAAAACAAAATCATTTACGCCGCTGATCGCTTTCACTGGGCACCTGCCACGGGAAGTTTAAGCTGAAGTTTTTGCATATCCCACGCACCGGTTGGGCAACGCTCCGCACAAAGACCGCAGTGAAGGCAAATATTCTCATCCTTCACCATCACGCGTCCCGTCTGCACAAGAGGATCGGATACGTAGAGGGTTTGTTCGGGATTCAAGCGCGGTGCGTTTAAGTTGGCGGCAATCGCCCCCTCATCACCGTCGTTGGTTATGGTAAGACAGTCCACCGGGCAGATGTCGATACACGCGTCGCACTCAATACAAGCCGGAGCACTAAAGACCGTCTGCACGTCGCAGTTAAGACAACGCTCCGCTTCTTTCAGCGCCTTCGCCACATCAAAGCCAAGCTCAACTTCTTTCTTGAGATCGCTAAATCGATCCTTCAGTTCGAGGTGGGGAACTTTGTAGCGCACATCGTTACTGATAGAACTGTCGTAACTCCATTCATGCAAGCCCATCTTTTGGCTGATGAGATTTACAGTGGGTGGCAAACGATCGTTGACGCTCTTACCTTGTAAAAATTGGTGCATCGAGATCGCGGCTTGGTGTGCTTGCGCCACCGCCGTGATGATGTTTTTCGGACCAAAGGCCGCGTCACCACCAAAGAACACTTTAGGAAGTGTGGACTGGTATGTGGTCGCATCAACAGTAGGCAGGCCATTGGGATTGAAATTCAGACCGATATCTTTTTCGATAAACGAAAAGGCTGTGTTTTGACCAATCGCCAAAATGACCGCGTCACATGGCAGAATAACCGTTGGCTTATCGTCTGGAACGGGATCCCACTGACGCCGTTCATTGTAAGCACGCTTGAGCGGTTGGAATTCAACACCCACAAGTTTGTCATCTTTCACAACGAACGATTTCGGCAAGAGGTGGTTATGAAACGCAACGCCTTCTTCAACCGCGTCTTGTTTTTCCCACGGTGAGGCGAGCATTTCATCAAAACCTTCCGGCGCCACAACTTTCAACTCTTTGCCGCCAAGGCGCAACGCCGTGCGGCAGCAGTCCATCGCCGTGTTACCACCACCAATCACAATCACTTTGGAAGCGATGGATTTTGTGTGATCAAACGCAACCGCCGCGAGCCAGTTCAAACCCACAAGCACGGCATCGCCTGCCTCCTGACGTCCCGGAATGGGAAGATCGCGTCCAAGGGGAGCACCTGAACCAACAAACACCGCATCGTATTCGTCGGCCAATTTTTTAAGACTTGTAACGGGAGAGTTGTAATGAACTTTCACGCCCATATCGACGATGTAACCGACTTCTTCATCCAAAACAGATTCAGGCAGGCGGAAACCAGGAACGGATGCACGCATCGCGCCGCCGCCCTTTGCATCTTTTTCAAAAAGAGTGCACTCGTAACCGAGCGGCATCAAATCGTTCGCAACAGTGAGTGAAGCGGGACCAGCGCCGATCAATGCCACGCGCTTGCCGTTTTTCTTTTCGGGTGCTTTTGGCAGAAGCGGTTTTACGTCATCGCGGAAATCCGCGGCGACACGCTTCAAACGACAGATCGCGACCGGTTCTTCATTTTCGAGACGACCGCGACGGCATGCCGGTTCACATGGACGGTCACACACGCGACCCAAAATTCCTGGGAACACGTTTGATTTACGATTGAGCAAATAAGACTCGGTGAACTTACCCTGCGCAATCAAACGAATGTATTCGGGGACATTGGTGTGAGCGGGACAGGCCCATTGGCAATCGACAATCCGATGGTAGTAATCGGGGTGCGAAGTATCCTTGCAGGACATGAAAAGGTTTCCTTGTGGCAATCCTTGCGAAAGCCGACTTTATCGCGACTTCCGCAGTGAAACAACGAAGGAAACATGTTTTTTATTAGGTACGGATGAGAGGACGGAACGGGATGATCTTCGCGCCTTCGGCTGGGCTTTTCTCGCTCTTGCCTTTTACCTTTAACTGGTTCGTCGGCATGCGGCGGGGAGTCACCACGGGTTCCTCGCCCGGCTTCATGAAAAGTGTGGCCAGTCCACCCTCCTCGAGGAGTCGTCCAGCAGCCAGACCAGCCTTCACCACGTGCGCCACGCGAACGTCATAGTCGGGAAATTCAGGTAAGTTACTAACACCAAGGGCATTATGTGCGCGAACAACCGTGAGGTTCGCTGCTTCGATATTTCCCGAGCGAAGATAAAATTGGAAAACGCGGCTGTAAAGTCGGAGAAGGATGCGGTGGTGGCGACGGCGCTTTTGTTGGCAGTTTTCTTCAACCGTGCGGATCACATAATTCATCACCGCCGCGGCGCGCTCGTAGTTATCGAGGCAGGCATCGAGTTCCGCGCGCATGGCAGCCCCAAAGAGGTGACGAGGTGCCAGGAAGCGCGCATAGTCATACCAGACTCGGATATAGGCAAGGCGTCGGAATAGGAGGAAAGGACCCGCGAGAAGTAGGCAGATACTGGTTCCAAGCGCTTCGAGGACATCCAGCAGTGCCGTAGATGCGGCCTTAAGATACTTCATAAAAAGCCTTGCTCCTTAGTGGACTGAAACGGTCATTTTTAGCCGAGAGTTCGTTCTCATACTCAATCTCCTTCCCGGCCACAAGCATTGGTCGTTTCTTTTAATGTTTTCAGTGTGTTAATATGCCTTAACCCTCATCGCAACGGAGGAAATATGGGCTTATTCATCGCCGCGAAGCCCTCTCAGTGGCTAAAATCCCTTGGCCTGGACCGGAAAGAACTCCGTGCTTGGGCCCTCTACGATTGGGCGAATTCCGCCTTTGCCACCACGGTGATGGTGGCCGTCATGCCCATATTTTTCGCGAATGTAGCCGCCGCAAACTTAGAACCAAACATGCGCACCGCCGCATGGGGTTACACGTCCGGCATTTCGATGTTTCTCATCGCCTTCCTCGGCCCAATTCTCGGCGTTGTTGCGGATCGCTATCAGGCGAAAAAGAAATTTCTCGCCGTGTTCACTGGTCTCGGCGTGTTAGCAACAGCCGCGCTTTACGGCGTGCAGACGGGTGACTGGCTCTTTGCCGCGGTGTGTTACACGCTCGGACACATCGGATTTCAGGCGGCCAATATTTTTTACGAATCCCTGCTACCGCACATCGCATCCGACAAAGAAATTCACCGCGTTTCCACCGCGGGTTACGCGATTGGCTACATCGGCGGTGGCGTGCTTCTCGCCATCAATCTCGTCTGGATTATGAAACCAGAGATGTTTGGTTTCGCCGATAAAACAAGCGCCACGCGTTTTAGCTTTGTTTCCGTGGCGATGTGGTGGGCTGTCTTCTCCGTGCCACTGATGCGCTGGGTTCCTGAGCCCCCATCTTCTGAAAACGTGGTGAACCATGTTGGATTAGGGACGGCGCTTCGCGCAACCTTTCGCGAACTCAAAAGAACGTTCAGCAACGTCAGACAATATCGCAGCGCGTTTATCTTTCTCCTCGCCTTCTGGGCATTCAGTGACGGCATCGGCACCATTATGAAAATGGCGACGATCTATGGCCTTGAAGTGGGCCTGCAGCAGAACGATCTGATCGCGGCCATTCTTATGGTGCAGTTCGTTGGCATTCCGGCGACTTTTTTTATTGGAGCGCTCGCCGATCGCATCGGACCAAAAAACACTCTCTACATCACTCTTGCTGTTTACACCGGCGTGACTTTCGTCGCCTACTTCATGACAACATCATTTGAGTTTTGGATCTTGGCGGGCGGCGTTGCTCTCGTGCAGGGCGGATCACAGGCACTCAGCCGTTCTATCTACGCGGTGATGATTCCACGGAAACAATCCGCGGAATTCTTCGGTTTCTACGGTCTGAGTTCGAAATTGGCGGGCGTTGTTGGACCACTGGTTATGGGCGCCATTTCACAGGTAACCGGCAATAGCCGCAGCGGCATTCTCGTGGTGTTTGTACTTTTTGTTGTGGGAATTGGCCTGCTCACACGCGTGAATGTGGAGGAAGGTATTAAGCAGGCACAGAATAGTTAAGCAAAAAAGAGCCGTCGCTTAGTCAGCGAACGGCTCTGCTTCTTCAAGAAAATCCACAAAACGGAACTTTACAAGATCCTTGGCAGAGATGATCTCCATATCGCCGTCAGAGTCTGAATCGTCCTCTTTGGTCGCGAGATAGCTACCGCCGGAAGCGGGATCGGGATGATAGTTGATCACCTGCCACATCTGCTTTTTTTCACGATCGAAAACACGAAATGGCACCATAAACCAGCCCCTTAGAATTGAACCGCTCAATTTTTCCCATTCTCAAACTTTATCAGAAATTTGTGGAAGAATTAAAGAACAATTCTTGGAGACAAGCCGTCACGCCACTTCGCCCCGAGCAGATTTTAAGTGCAAAATTTTACTTCCGGCGGCTCGAAATCGTACGCGCTTCAACATCCACAGTGCGCTTTTTTGATTTTTCGGGGAGAGCTACTTCGCTGAGTTGTTCTTTAATGATGCGTCTAAAATTCAGCACGCTCGGGCCGCGCTCCACCAAAATGGCAAGCGTTTCCAAAAGAGGAACGTGGCGAAAAGTAAAACGGCGTTTGCCAAAATCCACCACGATGCCGATGCGAGGTAAGAGAGGCATCTTGCGGGAAGGTGATTGTTTGACCTTTTCGGCAAAAAACTCGCTGCTCATCCTTCACCTCCTTGTTGCGTCCATTTAAGGCGTAGCCCTTGCTGACGGCGCTGCGCCGCGAAATGCTGCACGCGCTCGGAAAATTCTGCCAAAGAATCCCACACCGTCGCAACGGAAAGCTTACTCATATCCGCCTCCGTCTGCACCGCACGGTGACGGTCGTTCAGAGGGCACCATGCCGCGGCCTCCGTATGTCCATGCAGCTGCAAAGAGCAGATTTGCGCGGCAACGGCCACGTGACTGGGACCGTTGGAGTTCGCAATCATAAGGTCGCAATTGGCGATCAATGCCGCCATTTCGCGGAAAGTTGTGAACGGCGCCTTTATTGTTTTTTCCTGACAAAGTGCCATTGTGGCATCAATAAACTCCTCCTCACCGGGTCCCCAAATCCACAAAACCGCCGCGCCCCACTCTCGCACCAACCGATCCGCGAGCTCCGCGTAAGCAGCCTTAGGCCATTGGCGCTGTTCACGTCGATGCGTGGGGCTAAGAACAACCCGCACGGGCGCATCGCGAAATTCCGGGAAGCGTCCCAGCATATTCATAAATGGGGCTGTGTGTTTTTCGAACCAAGGCAATGTGAGATCTTCTAGCGCCGGCGCAAACCCCGCTTCGCGCAGCAACTTAAATTTCTCGCGCACAATGTAATCGGACTTCTTCGCGCGTGGCACCGTCTCCGTGTAAGCAATACGACGGCGGGAGTGAAACGCCACACGTTCGTGCGCGCCGGTAAAACGCGTGTAGAGGGCGCTTCGCGGGTTATTCATGAAATCGACGACAAGATCAAACTTACGAGCGCGAAGAGTGCGCATGATTTTTAATTCATCGAGGGCGGACATTTTATTGTCGTAGCAAAAATACTCATCCAAGAAAGGGTTACCTTCGAGAATCAGTTTGCCCATGCTGTGTGAAAGAAACGTCAGCTTTGCTTTGGGCATCTCCCGCTTGATTTCCCGAATGCACGGTGTGGTCAGAAGGATGTCGCCCAGCTGGCGCAATTGAATCAGGAGAATATTTTTCACAGACAGCCCCAAAGTTCAGTGTCGTGGGCCATCTTGCCACCTTAAAGGCGAGCCCCAAAGAAAAAAAAGCGGCGGGCTTATGACCCACCGCTCTTAACAGTCTCAAATGACGAAGGCTTAAGATCCGACGACACTCTTTGCCAAAGCAGCGAGATCCTGCGAGCCACGGTGGCCAATGACCATGCCCACCACACCCTCGCGCACCTGCCAGGCAATCACGTTCTGGTTTTTAGAAGAATAGGTTTGATAGCTCAAACCTTCAAAACTACCCAATTCAGCCTTAGGAAGCTGAGCCAGCTCACCTTTGTACAAGAACAAGTAGGACTTCTCACCGTTGGCGTCACCGCGACCAAATTCAACAACGGCAATCTTCGCCACATCGTAATCGATAACCGTCGCGCCGTGGGCATTCCAGCCCGTCGCGAGGGCTTTAAGTGGTGGAGCTTTGAAACCGAGGGACGGGTGATTCGTAAAGTAGTCCGAGATTTCAGCAATGTTCTGCGTGGGCAAATCCAGACGTCCA
The DNA here is from genome assembly GCA_964404325.1 of uncultured Oligoflexales bacterium. Classification (GTDB taxonomy): domain Bacteria; phylum Bdellovibrionota_B; class Oligoflexia; order Oligoflexales; family Oligoflexaceae; genus CAYOJQ01. Next base: position 19,168 of record CAYOJQ010000007.1, on the reverse strand, counting down.
TCCGGATCGTCTTCCATCGTCATCGCTTCGTAGACAAGCGTGTCGAGAGGACTAAACGCGGGCTTTGGTTTCGGCTTCAAAGCAACAACCACACCCGTGATCGCTCCGGCCAGAAGGCCTACCAACACGACCCAACGTACAGCATTGCCAAACGATTCTGTTCTTTCGGCGCGCGCCGTATCCTGGGCTTCATTCGCTGCTTGTGTTGCGCTATCTTCTACTTGCACAGCCCACCCCGTATTAAGTGCTGAACCAGTTCAGCAAGTTTTATTAACGTTTTCCTGATCTTGAAATTATACTAGTATGTTAGCAATACACCGGACTCAGAGGCAAGTTTTTGGCCAATAAGGGGCGCACGCTGTGTGGGATCAGTGGCTCATCGTCATTCCAGCTCGATTGCAGTCGACCCGACTCCCTGAGAAGCCGCTGGCGGATCTTGGTGGAAAACCCCTCATCGTTCGCGTCTATGAACAGCTTCTCCCCTTGATGAAACGCGGCGCGGAAGTCGTCGTTGCCACCGATAGCGAAAAAATAGTCACCGCCTGCGAAAAGGCCGGCGCGAAAGCGGTTATGACCCGCGAAGACCATACAAGCGGGACCGCACGCTGCTATGAAGTGGCGCAAAAATTTCCCAAAAAATTTGTCATGAATGTCCAAGGGGATGAGCCATTCGTTAACACCGATGACCTCACCCGTCTCATTGAGGCCATGCAGAGCCATAATGCCCCCATGGGAACGTTGGTTCACGAAAACCACACGGAAAAAGACTTCAACAATCCAAACTGCGTCAAAGCCTTGAAGGACAAGCGCGGTAACGCCATTTACTTTTCCCGATCCCCGATTCCATTCCACCGCGGGGACACGTTTAAAAGCTTCCTGCAGCACGTGGGTGTGTACGCATTCCATCGTGAGGCCTTGGCCCAATTTTGCCAATGGCCCGCGTCCCGGCTGGAAGTTTTGGAATCTCTCGAGCAGCTACGGGCCATCGATAACGGCATGCCTATTCTTTTGGTTGATGCCAAGCATCCTTCCATAGGCATCGATACACCGGAAGATCTGCAACATGCGCGGAAGAAATTTTAGATCGCCAGCCCTCAAATCGTCATCCCGGGTGAAACGAGGGGTCTCGAGATCCTTCGCTACGCTCAGGATGACGAGCGTGCTCAGGATGACGAGCGTGCTCAGGGTGACGAGCGTGCTCAGGATGACGCGACGGTCACTGACGATATCTCTATTGTTTGCAGCGGGAACCGCCAGTGCTTTGCCCATCGGCTTTGGCCGCAATCAGGGCGACATTCGCTACAACGAATTAAACACCGAACATTTCAACCTCTATCATGATGCGCGCACACCCACGGAAGGCCGCATGATGATCAAGGCTCTAGAAGCCGCGCGTCCTCACATGGAGCGTTGGTTCAAGGTTCAGCGCAAAAAGCCCCTGCCCGTGGTGATGTCGGCTGTTACAAGCGGCGCTTCTTTCGCCAACTTTATCACTGATGCGATCGAACTCCAGACGATGGGATTTGGGGATCGTGACCTTGCCTGGCACGAATACACGCACTCAACGATGTATCGTCATCTCGATAACTGGATTGGTCCCGCTGGTTCCGTAATTCACCTTCCCTGGATGCCTGCCTGGTGGATTGAAGGTCTCGCGGAAGCGATGAGTCAATCGACGGGCTCCGAAGTTCAAGCGAGTATCGAACGCTGGCACGCCCTTACGGGTTACTGGCCTTCTTATGACAAGCTTCATAGCCTTTACGGCAGCGATTTTTCGACGGAAGGATACGCCACATCGGGCGCGTTTGTGACTTATCTTCTGCGCACCTATGATGCGGATAAGTTGCCACAGGTTCTCGATGACTTCTATCGCTACTCCATGCCTTGGTGGTGGCCGTGGGCACTTGTACCGTTTAACGGCTTCATGCCGATGGATGAGGCTCTGCGCAATTGGACGGGAAAATCGGGCAAAGAGCTCTACGCGGAATATAAACAGGCAGCGACAGCATTCTGGAAAAGCCAAGGCAACGGGCCTTTTCTTCAGGCGTCCTATCCCAACGGTGCGCGCTTTTCTTCCACGAATGGCATTCAGGTTCGCGGCAACGATGTGTTTCACATCATCAGCGATGACTACCGACTGAAAGAAATCCAATTGCGTTTTGATGGTACGAAACCCAATTGGGTTGAGGGCTGGGACGACAAACTCGTCTATCCGCGCGAGCGTTTCTTAACCGCCCGCGTTGTTAACCCCGACTATCAAGTTCTTGTTTCCCAGTATCTTCCGGATAATTTGGAAACACGTTTTGTTCTTTGGTATCGCCCCACCAAAGAAGACGCGCCAATGAAAAAATTGTCGGATCGCGGCGCCTTTATCAGCAAGCTCTTTCAAACGGAAAAAGACATTGTCTGGTTTGAAGAACTACGGGAACAGTCGCAGCTTTGCGCCATCGCCAAAGCGGATCTGACACAAGATAATCCCAAAGTTCTCTGCGGCGTAAAAACGCGCACCCCCGAACGTCTTTCCTACCTTGGACTTGAAGGCGACAACAATCTCGTCAAAGGTCTATGGTTTCGTCACAGCACGGAAACTCTCGTGGGTAACCGCCATGAACTGTGGCGCGCCGATCCCGTTACATTCGCGGTAACGAAACACGCGCTTTCGGATAACGCACGCCCCGATGCCTTCGCACAATCTGGTGCTGAAAATTGGTTGCTCGTCAACGACTACCACAGCCGCTTCTTGCGTCGCATTGATGGACAAGGGCAATGTCTTGAAGAACGTTTGCTCGCGGACATGCCTTCGCAGATGCACGGGCTTTCCGATGGACAACTGCTTCTCCCCCTCTTCCGCGGCTCGAGAGAAGTTCTTTACCGATTAAAACCACAGGATCTACCGCAACGTCCTTGCACCGTGACGATGGACCACCGTTCACCTCTAATCGCCGCGATGCAGGAAAAACAAGATGTCCCTCTCTCCATCGCCATGCAGGCCAGCAACACTTGGGACGCAAAGCCATCCCAAGAGCCTCCGAAGATTGACCAAGTGCGCAAAGCACCTTCGCTCGACAAGCAGCCGACGCAAGAAAAGATTTTGAGTGAACAGCCCGCACGGTGGCGCGGACGTCCTCTTTTTGCTTTTCCATGGATCGGAGCGGACGCCGGGGGAACGCAGCTTGGTTTTATTTCCGTGCCGCTCATGGATTACATGCAAAACGAAACGGTACGCGTAAACTACCTCTACGGTGTGAATAGTCGTTTCCCACAAACGGAACTCGTTCTTATTTCAAACCGTTGGCAAACCACATTAAGTGCCAGCGTCTTTCGCATGCAGACATACAACGGCGCCCTCGGCACCGAGCTTCTCTACTATGATGAACGCGGCGGACAAGTGACGGCTTCCCGTTACATCCCACTCTTGAACTTGACGATGGATGCGGGGTGGAAGTCATCCACACTTAAACCCATTATCGGACCACCTAATTTTGTGATCAGCGGTCATCAGAACGAATTCACGCTGAGTCTCAATCATAGTTTTAGCGTAGGTCGTTTTACCTTTGATCACTACCTGACGGGCTCAGCGCTTCCAGAATTTGCGAACAAGACATGGAACTATGACAAGCTTGGCGCCGGCACAGGGATTTCTTTCCCCGTGGATGTCTTTTCCTGGCGCACCACCAATATGAGTTTGGGACTCAACGCAAGCCGCACCCGCGGGCCAAAAATGAAAGTTCTCAAGGAGGTCTACCGACCGTTGAAAACTTTTGTTCCAGGCACGGGCGGTGGCTTTAATGAGATCAACGTCGGCCTTATGGGCCCAGGTTTCCTCACCAGCGCGCAGTACGGCGACACACAGGCTCGAGCGAAGTTTTCGTGGGTTTTCCCGTTGGTTCATGACCTGGAAAAACTTATTGGAATCGTTTACTTCCAGCGCCTCGACTTCTCCATGTTCTACAACTACGGTGGCGCCTGGTACGGTGACGAGTTGCCGGACCCAAGCCGGTTAATCGCCGCACACGGCTACAATCTCGATTTGCAAACGGATATTAAGGGTATTACGGTAAACGCCGGTTTGGGCACGGGCCAAGTGGTGGGAGAAAAGTTCGAAGTATTCTTCCTCTTTGGCTTTGATGCGTTAATCAACTAGACGAGGCGCTCTCTCAACAGCCCGCGGAGTTTAAATGAATAGCTTTGGCCATCTCTTTCGCATCACCACTTTTGGAGAATCCCATGGCGGTGGCGTCGGCGTTGTCATTGATGGTTGCCCTCCGGGACATAAAATTTCGTTGGAAAAAGTGCAGCAGTTTCTCAATCGCCGGAAGCCAGGGCAGAGCGCTCTCAGCACACCACGCCAAGAAAAAGATCAGGTTGAGTGTCTCTCAGGACTTGCGAACGACATCACGTTGGGAACACCATTAACGCTCATCGTACGCAATGAAGACGCGAAGAAGGAACACTACCAAGACGTTAATCAAGTCTATCGCCCTTCTCATTCCGATTTCACCACAGACATTAAATACGGTGTGAAAGCGCCTTCCGGAGGCGGCCGTTCCAGCGCCCGTGAAACGATTGGTCGCGTTGCCGCGGCGGCGATCGCGGAGCAAATTTTGGAACAATTGATTCCAGGATTCTCTGTTGTGGCCTTCGTTGATAGCGTCAAACACTTACGCGCTGACATTGCTGAGCCTGAAAAAGTTCGTCTCGACGTTTTGGAGCAACATCCGCTTCGCTGTCCGGATAAAAAGGGGCGTTAAGCAATGGAAGCGCTCATTCTCGACGCGAAGGCAAAGGGTGATACAGTTGGCGGCACTATTTTCTGCGGCATCAAAAACTGCCCCAGCGGGTTGGGAGAACCGGTCTTTGATAAGTTGGAAGCGGATCTCGCGAAAGCCATGATGAGTCTTCCCGCAACCAAAGGCTTCGAAGTGGGCAGCGGTTTTTCATCCACGGCTCTTTACGGTTCAGAGCATAACGATGCTTTTGTCAAAAAGGGCGATCGCATCGGCACGGCCACCAATCGTTCCGGTGGCATTCAAGGCGGGATCAGCAACGGCGAATACATTTACATGCGCGTGGCGTTTAAACCGGTTTCAACCATCTTTAAACAACAGCAGACTGTCACACGCGAAGGCCAGGAAACCTCTTTCGCTTTGAAGGAAGGACGTCACGATCCATGTGTGTTACCGCGCGCCGTACCGATGGTTGAAGCCATGGCGCTGCTGGTAGTTATGGATCACTACATCCGTCAGCAAGCACTGAAATCTGCAGCCGGAAATCTCAAAGTTTAAGACTGCTCACACTTCACCAGGATCTTTTGTTCTTTCTCACTCAGAGGGGCTGTGAGTTTAACGTGCCCCGAATAAGTCTTTTTCTTTTTGTCATACCACGTCTCTAAAAGAAAAAGACTCCGCTCAATGTTGTCATCCACCACATTGACAAGAATCCTCTCTCCGCTCACCCAGTAACCAACAACGGGACCTTTTGCGGTTGGTTTCTCACAAGGCATCGCGCTGGCTCTTGCATCGCAGAGAGTCATTTCTTTTTCTTTGCCGATCTTGATGGAAATGGGGCTAATCATCATCGAGCCGATGGAGTGACTCGTCCCCCAAGAAATACTCACGGGTGCGCCCGCTAACTTACCGGTGCAATCCACGGACCCGGTCGCCAATGCTATATTCGCACCGAAGAAAGAAGTACCGAGAAAGATAGCGACCAGGCCAATGCGACTTTTAGCTCCGCTTCGGTATGCATGCCAGTTCAGCATAGAAATTCTCCCTTCGAGAAATAAAAAAGGCTCCTTTCGGAGCCTACACTTTTTTCTCTAGGGCGTCGCGGGAGCTGGCTCTTCTTGAGGCGGCGGCGGTGTGCTGTCGCGCCCAAATATCTGGGTCGCGTAAGCTTTCGTGCCAAAAAAGGCGATACCAACGCCAAGATGTGGGTAGTCGCCAAGCATGTTTGCTTTATGCCCCGGACTCTCCCACCATTGCTGCGTGATTTCCGCGGCGGTTTGGTTTGCATCTTTCTGCATGTGATTTTGCGCCACATTCTCCGCTAAAACTTTCACCGGTGTCCCCGCGCCAAATTCAGTCGCGATGGTAGTTTCGCGCGCATTAGGGAAACCGGTGTGACTGATGGCGTTGGCTTGTGCCTGCGCTTGTGACCAGATGCGCGCGGAATAGGTTAAGTGCACGCTGAAAGCCACCGGCTCTAGTCCTTGGGTCATGCGATATTCGTTTGTGAGTTGATGAATCGCCGCTTCAACCTCACACACGAAAGCTGACGCTTTATAGCAGTCTTCAACCGCATCATATCGAATGCCAATGGCTTCGGGGGAATTTGGATCAAGCGGCACAAGGTCACCGCTCGCCTTTTTCGTGCGCGTGTAGTTGTCGGGAATTTCGCGCGGCTGCCCACAAGCGGATAAAAACATCCACGCCGCGATCATGGCTATGAAAGCCTGTGTATGCGTTTTCACGTTATGGTTCCTCTAAGGATGGAGACGGTTTTTGGTTTCATCCCTACCCCAAATGAGATCGGGAAGGGGCTCGAAAAAGTTAATTCCGGCCCCGTATCTTTAAAATAGGGATGAGGTTTTGGGTATTTAGAAAGATTTCGGGTGGAGAAAGAATTATGTCGGGAAGTATTACCCGACCTGTTGAGGGATTTTAGAGTGATGCAAACAGGGGAACAGAGTTCCCCTTGTTGAGCTTGATGACTAACGACCGCCACCGCCATGTCCGCCACCACCGCCATGTCCGCCACCACCGCCATGTCCGCCACCACCGCCATGTCCGCCACCACCACCATGTCCGCCACCACCGC
>CAYOJQ010000007.1:12063-12249 GCA_964404325.1 uncultured Oligoflexales bacterium | reverse complement strand
CACCACCGCCATGTCCGCCACCACCACCATGTCCGCCACCACCGCCATGTCCGCCGCCACCACCGCCACCATGTCCACCACCGCCATGTCCACCACCGCCATGTCCGCCGCCACCATGTCCGCCGCCGCCATGTCCGCCGCCACCATGTCCACCGCCGCCGTGTCCGCCACCACCATGTCCACCAC
>CAYOJQ010000007.1:0-11963 GCA_964404325.1 uncultured Oligoflexales bacterium | reverse complement strand
CGCCATGTCCACCACCGCCATGTCCACCACCGCCATGTCCACCACCGCCATGTCCACCACCGCCATGTCCGCCGCGACGATCTTCTGACGAATTTTCAGTTTTCGCTTTTTCGGCAGCGACAATTTTTGTGTTTTTTTCAGCCGAATGACTTGTGGTTTTCGCCCACGCAAAGGTAGGCATCACAAATAGCGTCGTTAAAAGAATGTATGATTTTTTCATCTTCTCCTCCTTGTTGAACTTCGTCGACAATAGAAGATGGATGTTTCAACCCTCATGCCAAGAATTGAACAACTGATAGGAGCCCGCCTTAGAATGACGGGCTATGTATCTGCTTCGCTGTAAACCCAGGCGAAACGATCGGGAGGAACAAACTCCATCAAAACATCATTGCCAATGCTTTGACTTGTAAGAAGACGCAGGCGAGCCATATCGCGGCTGCTAATTTTACCTTGTCGCTGACGCAAGTGAGGATCGTGATGACGGCCAATGCGAAATTGATCACCCGCTAAGAATGCTGGGACAATAAAAACGTGAAAGAGATCGATGCGATTTTGTCGCAGCATTTCGTTGATAAGTGTCGCGCCCCCTTCCACAAGCAGACTCTGCAGCGGTCGTCCGTTAAATGTGCGCGCACCCACTTGGTCCAAGAAGGTCTCCAAAGGGCGCACCGCATCGCAGGAAACAATGTCCGCTCTCTCTTGCACCGGTTTACGCTGCGCGGTCGACGCATTGCGCCAAATAGCGGCATTCACGCCATACACCGTGTGCGCCGCCGTGGAAAAAGTTGTTTCGCGAAGAAGACCCCATTCTTGTTCGTTCAGTTGGAGAATTTTTCCTTCTGGGTCGAATACCAAACGCACCGGTTGACGATTGATCGGTTCAACACAATCACGCGCCGTTAAAGAAGGGCGATCGTGAATGACCGTTCCCGCACCAACCATGATGGCGTCATATTTTTGTCTTAAGAAATGGGCATACGAACGCGATGCAGGTCCTGAAAGCCATTTGGATTGGCCATTATCGTCAGCAAGATGACCATCGATCGTCTGCGCCCATTTTGCGGTCACCACCATTTTTCCTGTGCGTTGGCTGAGCGCGAAGGGATAGTGCCAGGCAAGGCATTCATAGCGTAAAACGCCCACCGTCACTTCAATACCGCCGGCGCGGAGTTGAGCGATTCCTTTTCCCGAGACCAATGGATTGGGGTCACGCGTGCCAATCACACAGCGTTTGATGCCTGATTTCAAAATAGCTTCAGTGCAAGGTGGCTGCTTACCTTGATGAGAACAAGGCTCAAGAGTTACATAAAGCGTCGCTCCCTTGAGCTGCCCATGCGGGACGGACGCGATGGCCTGACGCTCCGCATGAAGATCGCCGTACGATAACGTCGCCCCTTTGGCCAGAATCATTCCGCCTTTAACGAACACACAGCCGACAGAAGGGTTTGGCGGACTCACACCAACGTTCGTCATCGCCGCCTTAAGCGCTTCCATCATAAAAGCCGTATCCGCATCTTCCGCTGGGATGGGAGCTCGAACCTCTTCACGCAGAGAAGTTGGGAGTGTGGCAGCTAAAATTCCGCCGCTGGAAAAACCCGATGTAAGCAGATGTGTCATAGTTCCTTCAAGGCAACCGATTTAGCCGCGCTCCTATCGTAAAACTTGAGCAACCTCCAGTAAATTCTAAAAATTTGCGGCCGGTGGCATTTTTGCGTAACCTTAAAGTCGTTCTATCGACGTCAACGGAGCGCTCGCATGAAATTTTGGCTGCTCATTGCTCTTCTAACCATCGATAGCCTCGGCTTTGCCTACGACCTTCCCAGCGAGCCCCATCGACGCCAGAGTTCCGACACCCAGTTTTTATTACGCTTTTCCAAGGGGATTGCGGACCTCTCCGCTGACGCCGCCAAGGGCATCGTTTTTATTTCTATTTCAAAACGCGGCCGCGGCACCGGATTCGAGATGAATCCATTCGACTATTGGTTTAATCCGCGCGTTGAAAAAGGCGCCTCAGACTCCTCGGAACGACGCCAGCAGGGCGTTGGCTCTGGTTTCTTCGTGGACCTAAAACGCGGTTACATCATTTCCAATAATCACGTGATCGCCGACGCGGACGAGATTTCGTTAAAGCTCGCGAACGGCGGCGTTTACGCCGGAAAAATTCTCGGCCGCGATCCCACGACGGATGTCGCCGTCATCCAAATCAAAGACAAAGCCTTCAATCGCCGCGGCCTTGATGAGCTCCGCTTAGCCTCAACGGATCAAACAAGAACGGGCGAGCTGGTGCTGGCATTGGGCGCTCCTTTTGGCTTGGAAGCAAGCGTTTCCTTCGGGGTTATCTCCGCCACGAGTCGCGGCAACCTAGATATCATCCGTCTCGGCAATTTCATGCAGACGGATGCCGCCATCAACCCTGGCAATAGTGGTGGCCCTCTTCTCAATATGGCGGGTGAGGTGATTGGCGTGAATACCGCGATCTATTCGCGAACCGGAGCATCCGCGGGCATTGGCTTCGCGATCCCCGCGCGGTTGGTGCGGCAGGTCGCAACCGAACTCATCAATAGCGGCAAGATTAGCCGCGCCTATCTCGGCGTCCGCCTCGATCAAGACCTGTCAGAAGACATCGTCATTGGCCTTAACCTCCCCAAAGACACCCAAGGAGCTCTCGTATCCGAGGTGGAACCTGGTACCGCGGCAGCCAAAGCTGGTCTCGAAGCCGGGGACGTTATTATTTCCCTCGATGGCCAGAAGGTAAAAGATCGCTCCGAACTCACCTACCGCATTGGTCTGCTGCGTCCTGGAACAAAAGCAAAATTAGAGCTTTACCGACGAGGGAAGCTGCAAGCCATCCAAATCAATCTCGATAGTGCGCCGGAAACCAAGGCAAAGTCCTTGCAAAAAAGCCCCCGCGCGGAAGCTAACGCTCCCGCGGGACTGAAGCTCCAACCGATCAATCCCAAAACCAAAGAATTCGCGGAGCTTAAGAAACGTTACGGAATCACGGTAAACAAAGGCCTTCTCGTGCTTGAAGTGTTGCCAAATTCCGAAGCGGAAGTTAATGGCATACAAGAAGGTGATGTTCTCCTGGAAGCCAATCAGAAAGAACTCTTGAGCGTTAAAGACTTTGAAGGCGTCTACCGGCAAGGTCAACAGGTTCTTCTGAAGCTTCAACGGGGTTCCAGAAATTTGTTCGCCACTTTACGACGTTAAAGGAGCAGTGATGCGCGGGATTTTTCTAATCGTGACGAGCTTGATGTTCGGACTCGGCGGATGCAAGACGATGGAGCGCGCGGCGCAAGAATCAAAAACTCTATCCTACTCCAGCGTTGCAAAGCTCCCAGAGATCACCTGCCAAAAAGGTGAGTTGATGTACTTCCATTTGGAAGAGCAGGGTTTGAAGCCAGACTCATCAAAGATTCGTTTCACAAAAGCTTCTCAAGAAGAAGAATACACGTTGGTGAAGCCAACTTCCGATTTCAACATCCGGTTGGATGTTTGTGTGCACGCTGAAGACAAGCTCGAACTTAAACGCATTGTCTATCTCCCACATCCCGCAAAGCCCGCCGTTGCGCTGTTGCCAAATCGATTCAGCGAACTTCGTGGTATTGAATCAGCCATTTTTCAAGATGATCACGGTGACGTGGACGTCGAGATTAATTTTGGCGCTCAAGAGGAAGGTTATCTCTTAAAGGGATGGAAGCAGGACCAGGGTTTCGTCACCTTCTCGCCGATGCGTAAGCACGCGGACGGTCAAGCAGTCCCCACCCAGGCCGCGCTTCTCTACGGCAAAATCGTTTACGGCAATCCATGGTAAATTAGGGACGGAGCCCTCCGTCCCTCAAGGCAGCCGCTATGCGTTCAGCCATGAGCGCATATCCTTTTTTGTTGGGATGAATGGGATCCGCCATCAAACTCTTATCTCCCCAAATTCCTTTCATGACATTTTCGATATAGAAAACGCCTTTCTCTTTGCATAAGTGTTCAATAGCCATTTGCCAGTTATCGCCCACACCGGGCGGGTCGAGGGCGAACATCGCCACGGCACTTCCCTCTTCCTGGAAACGCGTGATCATCCTGGCAAGATTATCCAATGTTTCTTGAAGCGGCATGCGTTGTAACAAATCATTACCACCCAACATGACAATCACGATCCCGGGTTTGTCTTTGGCAATCTCATCCACGCGATCAAGCGCGTCTCTTGTCGTATCACCGTTCCGTCCGCCGTTAACGACAGGAACATTGAGGAGATCCGCCAGCACCGCCGGATAACTTTCTTCTTTGTTGGCTCCAGAGCCAAATGTGATGCTATCGCCAAACGCGGCAATCTTTTCGTTTTGCGGCGGCAGGTTAACCACATCCCATTTGGTGGAGTGACCAACAAAACGATATCCAACAAATAGCGTCAAAAGAATGGCGGCACTGATTGCTAGCTTACGCATATTCAAAACAGCCTTATGTTATAATTATTAATAGAAGTTAACTTTGCTCGAGCACTCTTGTGAATCAATCTTTTCTGGAATACTGGGAATTTTTTAGTGCCGCGTTCCTGGCGATCTTCGTCATTCTCGATCCATTCGCGGTTGTCCCAAACTTTCTTCTTTTCACCAGCAATGAAACGCCAGCCGCTCGTCGCTCCACGCGTATCAAGGCCACAACTTTAGCCTTCTTCATTCTCGCTGTGTTCGCACTCACGGGTATGAAGATCTTTAACATCTTTAGCATCACGCTCCCAGCCTTTCAAATCGCCGGCGGCATCCTTCTTCTTCTCAACGGTATCAATCAGCTTATGGGAACAAGAACGCGGGTGCGCGATGACGAAAAGAAAGAAGGTATTGAGAAAGAGGATGTGTGGATCTTCCCATTGGGTATGCCGCTGATCGCGGGACCTGGATCGATTTCGACCGTGATTCTTCTTTCGAGTGGAACAAGAAACTACGTTGATTTGGCGATATTGGTCTTAGCCATCGGTGTCGCCGTATTTTTGTGTTCCGTCGTTTTGCGAGGCGCGCCCGTTCTGCAGCGCGTCCTCGGAAAAACAGGCTTGAACCTCTTAACCCGCATCATGGGTATCTTGCTTACCGCGATTGCCATCCAGTTTATGATGAATGGCGTAACCACGTTCGCCAGGCAGCTCGCGGAAAGCTTTAAAACTGCAATTTAAGACCAGCAAACGTTCCCTTTTCGCGGGTGTTATACGCGACACCCGCGGACTTTGTCCGCCAGTCTTCTTGATAAACACCACCCATAAAACGAATGAGCGAAATCTCGATATAAGCGAGGTAGTCGTAGTACGTGCCCTCGCGACTTGATTTGCTTCCTAGCTTTTCGCCGTCGCCAAAGCTTAAGTAGTTGCCCTCAAGACCCAACCACTTAAATACGTAGAGAGACATCTCCGCACCCGCCACGATGCCTTTAAACTCCGAGGGCATGCCGTTCGCACTCATAAAACCATAATGCCCATCACGACGGTACTGGCCGTACTTTAGGACCAAAGAAGAGTCCTGAATGTTTTTACCGAAAATACGAAAGTTCACCGTGCCGTACTGCATGTTGGGGCTGTGCGCGGCATAATTCACATTCGCCGTCGCTGTGCCTAGGCCACTGCTTTTCTGCGAGCGCAGCATAAAACCTTCACCACCCAAATCGATATTCAAAGTCCGAATACCAAAAGTTGCGGAGATGAGGTTTGTTAGCCAAAGCTGGCCTTTGAATTGAGTGGACTTTGTATCAGCCGCCTGATCATTCACATCTTGCGTCAACTCACCTTCACGCATGGCATAGCTGAGATTTAATTCTGGACTGAATTTGTCTTGCTGGGGATTGGAAAACATGGCGAGCCAAACATCCATGAGCTTCATGCGTTCTTTAATGCGAAGCCATTCCGTCAATGTCCAGCGAGTGTTTTCTCGTTCTTCTTGGGTTTTGATAACGTAGGTGGTTACTTTGGTTTGCGCCAATGCAGATTGAGCGAACCATCCACACAGGATGGCTCCGACCAACATCCTCTTCATGAGCTCTCCTACTTAGGGGGTGCTTCCGTGCACCGCCTGGGCTAACGCTTTTGCCGTCGCGCCGAGACGATCAATCATCTCCGCTGTCGCGCCGTGCTGCTCGACGAGTTTAACCAATGCACTCCCAACGATGACGCCATCACCACTTTTTGCCACCGTGCCTGCCTGCTCGGGAGTGGCGATGCCGAAACCAACCGCCAACGGTTTTTTCACCAACCGTCGGACTTCAGCCAGTTCGCTCGTCAGCGTGGAAGACAATTCTTTCTGGGTTCCCGTAACGCCCGTACGCGATACGTAGTAAACAAAGCCACTCGAAAGCTCATCCACCATCATCAGACGTTCCTTCGTCGTCGTCGGCGACGCTAGAAAGATTGTATCAATCTTTTGCGCCTTAAGGGCGGATACATAGTCTTTTGCTTCTTCCGGGGGCAAATCAACCGTCAAGCAGCCACTCACCCCCGCGGACGCGGCGGCACTGGCAAATTCTTTGAGGCCCATTTGAAAAATCGGATTGAAGTAGGAAAAGAGAACAATGGGAAGCTGCGGATGCTTTTTGCGCACCTGCGCGGCTATACCGAGAACGGTGCGCAACGAAACGTGGTGCTCAAGCGCTCGCTCACTTGATTTTTGGTTGGTTGGGCCATCACCGACGGGATCGGAAAAAGGAACACCGAGTTCCACAATATCCACGCCAGCGGCGACCAATGCATCCACCATCTTGGGTGTGTATTCAGGTGTTGGATCGCCGGCGGTGATATAAGCGATAAACGCTTTACGCCCTGATCTTTGACTCTGGGAAAATACGTTTTCTAAGAGCGTCATGCGGATACTCCATCCAAATCTTTATCGCCACGTCCCGAGAGGTTTACGAGCAGCACCTGATCTTTCTTCAACTGAGGTGCGCGCTTCATGGCGTAGGCCACCGCATGAGAACTTTCGAGCGCCGGAATAATCCCTTCCAAACGACTCAAAGTCTTAAATGCCGTGAGGGCTTCTTCATCGGTCGCGTAAGTGTAGGTCGCTCGTTTTGTTGCAAGCAGATAAGCATGTTCGGGACCAACAGCCGCGTAATCCAGTCCAGCGGAAACGCTGTGAGTGTTTTGCACCTGACCGTCCGCATCCTGAAGAAGGTACGTCTTCGTGCCATGAAAAATGCCGAGCTTCCCCCCAGCAAAACGCGCGGCGTGTTCCGTGCCCTGCACGCCGAGGCCTCCCGCCTCAACACCCGTCATCGCCACTTGCGTATCATTTAAGAACGAATAAAAAAGGCCAATGGCGTTGGAACCGCCACCCACACATGCAATCAATTCATCGGGAAGGCGTCCGATGCGTTCAAGGATTTGCTGTCGCGCTTCCTCGCCAATAATTTTTTGAAAATCCCGCACCATGGTTGGATAGGGATGCGGCCCAAGAGCAGATCCCAAGCAATAAAACGTTGTGCGCACATTGGTCGCCCAATCGCGCATCGCTTCGCTGATGGCATCCTTTAATGTTTTCGATCCTGTTTCAACACTCACAACTTGTGCCCCGAGAAGGCGCATACGCTTGACGTTGGGCGATTGACGCTCGATATCGACCGCTCCCATGTACACAACGCATTCAAGACCCAACAACGCCGCCGCGGTCGCCGTCGCCACACCGTGCTGACCCGCGCCTGTTTCCGCGACAATGCGCTTCTTGCCCATCTTTTTAGCCAGCAGCATTTGTCCCATGGCGTTATTGATTTTATGAGCCCCCGTGTGAGTCAGATCCTCACGTTTTAAGAAAATCTGTGCGCCACCAAGGTGTTCCGTTAAACGCGCCGCGAATGTGAGCGGCGTGGGTCGGCCAACAAACTCTTGGAGAATGCGACGATACCCTTGTAGAAATTGCGGGTCCTTGCCGAATTTTTCGTAAGCTTCCGAAAGTTCCGCTACAGGTTGGAACAAAGTTTCGGGAACAAATCGTCCGCCGAATTCACCAAAGTAACCTGCTTCATTTGGTTGCTGTTTCACTTGATATTCCTTATCGACGCAAAAAACGTCTGCAATTTTTCGTGATCTTTAATGCCCGGCGTTGCCTCCACGCCACTCGCTAGATCCAAAGCGAAGGGTTTTACCGCCTGCCAAGCATCGAGAGCATTGTGCGCGGTAAGACCACCGGATAGAAGGAGTGGCCCAATGCCTTTAACCGCTTTCGCGGCATCCCAGTTGGACAACTGTCCCGTGCCACCGTAAGCACCCTTCACTGCGGCATCCACAAGAAAGTAGGATACATACCCTGCAAAATCCGAAAGCCGACGCACTTCATCGGTGGTGCTTAAGCGAAAAGCCTTAATGATATCGCCACCGAGCTTCTCGCAATCCTCCGGAGTCTCATCCCCATGAAGTTGGAGCGTGGTTAAACCGACCTTCTCGCGCGCCGCGGCCACTTCTTCGACGGGACAATTCACAAACACACCCACCGTCTTACTGGGTGAAAGCCCTTCATCCGCGAGACGACGAATGATCGTGGCCGCCGCATCATAACTGATGGCGCGTGGGCTCTTCGCGTAGAAGATAAAACCAAGTGCCCATGCTCCCAGCTCCGCCGCAAGCTTCGCGTCTTCCCAGCGGGTGATGCCACAAATCTTTGCTTTAACCTGCATCGGATGCATCCTCAATCAGCTGGCGTAAAGCTTCTCCGGGTTTCCCCGTTTTCATCAAACTCGAACCAATCAGAAAACCACAACATCCCAAGCGATGAAACTCGCGCACCTCTTCGCCACGACTCAGTCCGCTTTCCGTAATAAAGAGACGATCCTTGGGAATGAGAGGCACCAGGACACGCGTGGTGTTGAGATCAATCTCCAGTGTTTTGAGATTGCGGTTATTAATACCAATCAGACAATCCGGGATGTCCACGGCAATCTTCAATTCATCCGCGTCATGAACCTCTACCAAGGAGGTCATACCAAGCGCCTTCGCCATCTCATGCAGCTCGCGGGTCTTTTCCTTTCCCAACAAGGCCACAATCAGAAGAATCATATCCGCACCAAGGACTTTTGCCTCCCAAATCTGGTACGGCTCAAGCATGAAGTCCTTCATAAGAAGCCGGGCTTCAGGATGCTGCTTGCGAATATCGGCGAGAAACTTCGGATCGCCGTGAAAATAATCTTGTTCTGTGAGAACGGAGAGCGCGAAGGCACCAGCGTTCACATATTCACGCGCCACCTGCAGTGGATCGGCGTCGCGGGCGATATCTTTTTGCGAGGGACTTGCGCGCTTCACCTCGGAAATAACATGCACTCCCGACTTACGAAGATCACCAAGAACATCAACACGCGCCCTCTGGGGCAGGCTACGCAGACGCATCTGCAGTTCACCAAACGGAACTTTTTCTTGCCGGGCGGCTAGACGAACGGCCACTTTCGCCGCGATTTCATGCAATACACTCACGGCTTATAGCTCCGTATTTTTTCAACCACACCCCAAGCGTGTCCCTGATCAATCATCTCTTCCGCGAGGACACGACCGGCGAGAAGGTCTTTTGCTTTTCCCGCCACGGAAAGCGCCGCGGCCGCGTTTAACAACAACGCATCGCGGCAGTATCCTTTTTCGCCCTTTAACGTTCTTTCAATCAATGCCGCGTTCGTCGCGGCGTCGCCACCACGAATGTGTTCCACGCTAAAACGTTTGATGCCGAAGTCTTCCGGCTTCAGTGTGTAAGTAGAAACTTTACCGTTCTTAAGATGCGCCACATAAGTCACGCCAGCCGGCGTGATCTCATCCATGCCGTCTTCCCCGTGCACCAGCATCACTTCTTCAGAGCCGAGCTCCTTAAGAACGTGTGCCATGGGTTCAATCCACTCCTTCTGAAAAACACCGATCAACTGGCGCTTTGCGAACGCTGGATTGGTGAGCGGACCGAGAAGATTAAAAACCGTACGAACGCCGAGGGATTGACGAACACTTCCGACATTTTTCATAGCTGGATGGAAGGAACTGGCAAACAAAAAACCAAAACCAAATTGATCCACACTACGGGCCACTTGTTCAGGCTTCAGGTCGATGGCAATGCCCATGGCTTCAAGAACATCGGCGCTACCACAGCGGCTTGAAATGGAACGATTGCCATGCTTCACAATACCAGCGCCGGCGGCGGCAAGTATGAAAGCGTTCGCGGTGGATATGTTAAATGTATCCATCCCGTCGCCACCGGTTCCACAGGTATCAAAAAGGTCTTTTCTCTGAATGGAAATGGTTAAGGCGTGACCACGCATCGCTTCCGCACAGCCAACGATCTCTTCGATCGTTTCACCTTTACCGCGCAGCGCGCCTAAAAACGCGCCGATTTGTTCGGGCTTCGCTTTCCCGCCCATAAGAATGTCCATGGCTTCGCGTGCTTCGTGACGCGAAAGATGCTGCCGGGAAAAAAGTTTTTTAAGCAAATGCTGCATGCTTAAATCCGCTTCAGAAAGTTTTGCAACATCGTCAGTCCCGCATCCGTCATGTAAGATTCAGGATGAAACTGCACACCCTCAATGGGAAAGCGCTTATGCCTTAGACCCATAATCACTTTGTCTTTGGTCTCGGCGGTGATTTCAAAACACTTGGGTAACCCTTTTCGTTCCACCACAAGAGAGTGATAGCGTGTGACATTGACCGGATTGGCCAATCCTTTAAACACACCACTTTTTTTATGAAACACTTCGGAACATTTTCCGTGCATCAATTTTTCCGCACGCACCACCTTGCCGCCAAACGCTTGGCCGATGGCTTGATGCCCGAGACAGATACCCAACGTTGGAATCTTTGGACTGAGACTCTGAATCACATCAAGAGTCACACCGGCTTCTCCGGGATGACCAGGACCCGGTGAAATCACAATCGCCTCAGGTTTCATTTTTTGCAGCTGCTCAACCGTGTGCGCGTCGTTGCGCACCACTTTGACTTTAGCTCCGAGCACACCGAGGTATTGATAGACGTTAAAGGTGAAGGAGTCGTAGTTGTCGATCAATAGGATCATCCGCGCGCTCCTCCCGCCATGGATTGCGCCACGGCTTCAGCCGCCGCCACGGCCTTCTTTACCGCCTTCGACTTATTGAGCACTTCTTCGTATTCTCGTTTCGGATTGGAGTCCGCGACAATGCCCGCGCCAGCCTGAATCTGCGCCTCACCGTCACGCACATGAAGGCTCCGAATGGTGATGCAGGAATTTAAATTGCCACTGAAGTCGTGATAAATAACAGCGCCACCATAGAATCCCCGGCGTCGCTTCTCTTGTGCGGAAATAATTTCCATCGCTTTGATTTTCGGCGCCCCTGTCAGAGTGCCGGCAGGGAAACATGAGCAGAAAGCGTCCCATGCGCTAAGATCTTTACGCAGCTTTCCCTCAACCTCGCTCACGAGGTGCATGACGTGAGAAAATTTCTGGATGTGCATAAAATCTTTTACACGCACTGTCCCCAGCTGGGATACGCGTCCAATGTCATTACGCCCTAAATCCACAAGCATCAGATGCTCGGCGCGTTCCTTCACACTGGCCATAAGATTCTTCGCCAGTTGTTCATCTTCTTTCTCATCCGCTCCACGCGGGCGCGTACCCGCGATCGGACACGTCGCCACCATTCCTTTTTCCGCGCGCACGAGCATCTCCGGTGATGCACCGAGGAGCGTCTCATCGCCCAAGGAAAGGAAGAATAAGTACGGCGATGGATTGATCATGCGAAGGGCGCGATAAACCAAATAAGGATCAACCTTCAGCTGAAACTTAAAGCTATCACTGAGCACACCCTGAAAGATGTCACCCTTCTTAATATGCTGCTTGATCTCTTTTACACCGGCACAGTATTTTTCTTCACCCAACCAAGGTTCGACGGCGAGATCATGAGCTCCGTGCAGCAAACTGGAATCGAGTGGTTCATTTAGAACCTGGCGGGAAAAAAGGCGCTGCCGCATCTCTTCAATTTCTTGGCGAGCGCGTTTCATCCCA
>CAYOJQ010000006.1:26231-114104 GCA_964404325.1 uncultured Oligoflexales bacterium | reverse complement strand
CTCACGACCAGCAGCGAGGATGATACTTGCCTGCACCAAGTCTATGCCTGTGACCATTTCCGTGACAGTGTGTTCCACCTGGATGCGGGGGTTAACTTCAAGAAAATAGGCGGTACCGCCTTGGTCCACAAGAAACTCAACGGTGCCAACACCAACATAGTCGACGCTTTTGGCGAGTTTCACGGCATCGTTTAAAAGCTGCTCCCGGGTCGCGGCAGAAATTCCCAGAGCGGGTGCGATTTCAACAACCTTCTGATGCCGGCGCTGAATCGAACAATCTCTTTCATAGAGATGGACAACGTTTCCATGAGCATCCCCGGCGATCTGCACTTCGACATGCTTGGGATTGATAATCGTCTTCTCTAGATAGATATCCATCCGGCCAAAACTGCTTTTCGCTTCGGAGCGCGCACGTTCAAAGGCTTGAACCAATTCTTCTTCGGATTTCACAATCCGAATGCCTTTGCCGCCGCCACCAGCCAAGGCTTTTAGAGTTACGGGATAGCCGATATTGCCTGCCTCATACTTTGCCGCATCGACATCCGGAACGGGATCAATTGTTCCAGGGATCACACGAAGGCCTGCGTCGATCGCCGCTTTCTTCGCGAGGAGCTTATCGCCGAAGAGACGTAGAACGTGGGCGGTTGGACCGCAAAACATAATGTCCGCTTCACGGCAGGCCTGAGCAAACTCAGCATTTTCAGAAAGAAAGCCATACCCTGGATGGATAGCGTCCACCTTATGCTTTTTGGCGATGGCAATGATTTCTTTCCAGTTCAAGTAGGCGCCGAGGGGATCACCCGCATGACCAATCTTATACGCTTCGTCAGCTTTAAAGCGATGAACCGCGAAACGATCTTCGTGGGAATAGATCGCGATTGTGCGAATATTCAATTCCGTGGCAGCGCGAAATATGCGCGTGGCGATCTCACCACGATTCGCCACCAAGAGTCTCTTGTTGGCGATCACTTTGTTCTTGATTTCCATGACCAAGCCCTCGAACAGATGTTTAGCTTGATTTAACCACATCCTTTCCCTGGGGGCCTTTAAAAAAACATTCCAGCGGTTCAAAAATTGTGCAACCAGCCAGAGTTCGTTAATCTAGTGGGGGTATGTGGGGGGAAGCCTGTGATGGGAACTTTTTATAGATTTTTGGTGATGGCCCTAAGCTTGGGCAGCGTATCCTGCGTGGAAAGCAGAGACTACTTCCCGCGAGAAATCGTTCGCAACCAAAGATCTTTCTATTTCCAGGCAATCCCGGAACGATCGAATGATGCTATGACAGGAACAGAATTTCTTCGTCGTAGTCATGATCTTCCGCTGGCAACTCGCGAAGCTATGGCGCTGCAGGAAATCCTTCGTGGCAACGTGCCAAGCGTTAACCGTCAGATGAAACCGATTCAGCTTTGGCTTAATGAAGGACGGGATCTTGCGACGGTTTGGGTAATGATTGACTATCTTGCAATCGGTTCTGACGACGATTTTATTCGTATTCCCTTAAATCCCATGTCGGCTCAAGAGATTGCCGACAATTTTGGGTGCATGCTTCCGACACCAAAGCTGGTGGATAAGATTTACGAAGCTGCGGATATTAAGCTGACGCCGCAGCCACTCCAGCCGGGTCAGAAGATGGTGTTTAACGGGTATTTTTTGCGGCACAACGACTTAATCGAGCAGCAAAACGATCCCACAAAAGCAGTTCTAGTGGCGGGGCATAAAAAGGACGTTGTGGTTACGAACCGTCTGATTTTCAGGCCGAATCGTGTGGCGATTTATGGTTGGCATGATCCCATGGGAGTTCCCATTCAACCGGTGAGTCTTGTTCATCACAACCATTATGCGGATTATTCACACGGCGTCCGACTGGTTCATACGACGATGCTGGTCAATGGCAAACCTTATCCCGTAGCGGACGTTTTAAAGGATCTTGATTACCATCGCTTCTTAAGTAACGAGGGTCTCATGTTCAATCCCCGTATGGAATCGGATCATTATTTGCCGTAGTTTAGGAATAACTTATGCGTCTTACGTTTTTAGGTGGGGTTGGTACAGTAACCGGCTCTAAATATCTGGTGGAAGATGAAGATACTTGTGTCTTAGTGGACTGCGGACTCTTTCAAGGTCTAAAGGATCTTCGCCTACGCAACTGGCAAGGACTTCCCGTTCCCGCTGAAAAGATCCAAGCGATCATATTGACACATGCCCACATCGATCATTCGGGCTACGTCCCCGTTCTTGTAAAACAAGGATTCAAGGGTAAAATTTATTGCAGCGAGCCCACTCGTGATTTATGTCAGGTTTTGTTACCAGACTGCGGCCGCATTCATGAAGAAGATGCCGCTTATGCCAATAAAAAGGGTTTCTCAAAGCACCGTCCCGCTTTGCCTCTTTATGACGAAAAGGATGCAAATCTTGCTTTGCGTCAATTCAAGGGCATCCCGCTGGGAGAAAAAGTTCAGGTGGGAAGCTTACAATTCACCTTTCAGCCTGTTGGTCATATTCTTGGTGCAACACAGGTTCTTCTAAAAAGTAAGCATCGCTCGATTCTGTTTTCGGGAGACCTAGGGCGTTACAAAGACCTTATCGAAAAGCCTCCCCTTGATCCTCTCGGTTCTCCGATCATTCTTATTGAGTCAACCTATGGTGATCGTTCCCATCCAAAAGAGGACGCATTTAAGGCACTTGCCCACTACGTGAATAAGATTGTGGAGCGTCGTTCGGTGCTTCTTATTCCGGCCTTTGCTGTAGGGCGCATGCAAAGCTTGCTCTACTGCTTGGAACAAGTATTTTCTCGCGACTTAAGTCCACGCATTCCGGTTTATGTGAATAGCCCGATGGGGACGAGTGTCACGAAGATTTATGAACGCTATCTTTCCTGGCACAAGCTGACGGAAAAAGACTGTGCGCGCATCAATCGCATCGCGCATTTTATTAGTAGTCCTGAGGAATCCCGTGCGCTGAATGAAAAGAAAGGGCCGATGATTATTCTTTCCGCGAGCGGCATGCTGACGGGTGGGCGTATTTTGCACCATGTGCGTCGCTTCGGGCCAAATGAAGATAATATAATCCTTCTAGCGGGCTTTCAGGCGCCCGGAACTCGTGGTGGTTCATTGGTTGCTGGCGTTGACAAGCTCAAGATGCACGGCGAGATGGTGCCCATTCGGGCGGAGGTTGCTAAGCTTGATTTGTTTTCGGCTCATGCGGATCAAAACGATATCATTCAGTGGTTGAGCAAGGCGCAGTTTCCGCCGCAACGTGTCTATATCGTGCATGGCGAGCCCGAGGCCGCTGAGGCATTGAGTCATAAAATCGAGAATACGCTTGGCTACAAGGTACACGTCCCAGAGTTAAACGAGAGCGTGGATCTCTCCTAGACGGTCCTTTTTTTTAACAAAGGAGCACTGCGTGATGCAGCGTCGAAGGTCGAAAGCAGCAACGCCTAGAATCCGTAAAAAAACGCCTCCCGGGGCTGCTCCAGGATTTACACCGCCGCCGGTGCCGCCAGTTCGGGCAGCGCCTTTACAAATGATAGCCATTCGTTTCGGCGAAAAAATATTTGAAGAGCGCCGTGCGACTGATCTTAAAGACCTCGATTTAGATACGGATGATGCCTGCCTTTGGCTTCACATTGAAGGCAACACCGATCCCATGCTTCTAGAGCAATTGGGTAGTCGGTTTCAACTGCATCGCCTTGCCTTGGAAGACGTACTAAACGCCCATCAACGCCCAAAGATGGAGCGTTACGGGGAAACAACTTTTATGGTTTTACGCACGATTCAAAATGCCGAACTATTTGCGTCGGAGCAGCTTAGTCTGTTTCTTGCGGATCGTTTTCTAATCACCATTCAAGAAGGCAAAGGCGACTGTTTGAATCCCGTGCGCGAACGTCTGCGTAATCAAAGCGGACGCATTCGCACCGCTGGAGCTGGCTATCTTTCCTACGCGATGATCGATGCGGTCATTGATACTTTTTTTCCCTTACTTGAACGGATGGCCGATCGTTTGGATGATTTGGAAGACCGGATTGTTCATCATGACCGTGGGGCTTGGGATCGTGTTATCCATGATGTAAAACGTGAACTTTTGATGATCAGAAGGGTCGTTTGGTCTCATCGCGATATGGTTTACAGTCTCATTCGCGAAACGCCCCCCCAATATGACGCTGAGACTTCACTTTATATGCGAGATTGCTACGACCACACGCTGCAGCAACTGGAACTCGTCGAAACGTATCGTGACGTGGCGCACAACTTGATGGATTTGTCGTTTTCATTGGCCAATATGAAATCCAACGAGGTTATGAAGGTTTTAACCATTGTCGCTTCAATCTTTATTCCATTGACATTCATCACGAGCATCTATGGGATGAACTTTGACCACGCTCTTTCTCCTTGGAATATGCCGGAACTATATTGGCGCTACGGTTATGTATTTGTGTGGGCGATAATGGCCTCGCTTGCCGGCGGGATGATATATGTCTTCAAGCGCAAAGGTTGGTTTTAGTAACGTTTCGCCCAGCGTAACATAGCTCGTTCTGACTGCTGTTCGGATTCAGTGTTGTGTTGGGCGGTGGTCTCGACGGACCAATTTGGCGATAGTCGTCGGCGTAGACCGATTGTCTGTTGGCTCCTGAGGTCGGAGCCAATGGTCAACGATGTTCGGTCATTGAGTTTGACTTTTGCTCGAACAATTCCCGTGTAGGGGTTATAGCCGATACTATCAATGGGTGTGGCCGCTAAATAGTACATTGAAATAAGACTTATGGCGCCATCGGCAATCGCCGCGCGCGCCTCCTCCACGGACCGCATCTGGTCACTATTCAGCTCATTTGCATTACCGAAAATAACCGCGGATAGCAGTTCGGATTGTGTGCGTGGGGGATCGCTAAATACCTCAATGCGTGGTCGGCTGGTGGTGCCAACCACCGCGAGCTTGATTGTGTAATCGACGTTATAGATGTCAAACGAGCCATCGAGAAGGGGAGCGTTGCCGCCGCCGGGATAAGTGATGACAAATTTTTTCAACGACGCCCGTTGTTTTAAGAGGCGTAATCCAAACGAGTGAAACACAATGATGCCTGTTAAAGGATCGCGCGAAGAGAAACGAATGTTTTTCAACTCAATCGGCATAGGGCCTCCGGCTAAGTTTGATAGAAGTTTTACCGGCGACCCCTTGGTTGTGTTTATTGAAATGACGTAGTCAAACCTTGGTTTGATCGGACTTGCTTCCGTTGTACTAAGCGAAATGCGTTTATCGGTAAAAAGTTGTGGGAAAGATTTGCGCCAATCAATGTCAGGCACTTCCAACTGCGCTTTTTTCACCTGCACATTGGCTGTCAGGCTCGGTTGCCATCCTGAAGGTTGCTTTTGTATCCGAAACAAGCCTTTTGCATCGGCTTGAAACTCCTGTTTTTGTGAAAGCAGATCGGTATTGCAGAGGATTGGAACGAGAACGTCATTGCTCTTTAGCTCAAGGCCGCCTTGTGCGGTGCAGCCAATTTCTCCTTGGAACGCACGCAACGGTGCGGGAATGGCCCAAGGGGAGTTTTCCAGCGCCTTTACCAGCTTTGAAAACCGGGTGACTTTGCCGTCAAAGGCTATATCCCATGCCTCAAGTTTGAAATCCTTTCCCTCGGGACGTTGAAAAGTGAGGTTCGTGCTAGCCACCAGTCTAAAGATTGAGCTGAAGATAGGGGATGCTTTGAAATTTAGTTCCGCGCGCAAATCCTTTCCTCGTCCGCGTGGAAGCTCCAGTTCACCTCTCGCAATCATGGAAAGCGTTTGCGGCCAATCCTCGACATGAACAGAAGAAGGCAGCTTAAGATTAGGCTTCGCGACGATCGGACAATATAGATTCAGAAGAATTTTTTTTTCCGCGGCGACAGGAAGATCCCCGCTGATCCTACACCGAGTGGCAGCGATACGTGAGATGTAAGGGTCAATTCGCAGTGCCGCTCCATCAAGAGTCAAATCCAAAACACCACGACGCCAGGATCCCCTACCATCAAAATTGACGCTTCCCTGTTTCTTTGTCATGAGTCCGTGGGCGCTCAGTGAAAACGCGTCTTGCTGAGATAGTCTTTTAACACTTCCTCTTAGGGCAATCTTTTTCCCATCCATTGTCTCTCCTTGTGCGCTCGCGACAATTTCCTGCCACAGCTGGTCTATACTTCGGTTGAGATGAACGGTGCTTTGTAGGCGGAGCCGTCGTATGGGGAATTCTCGTGCTGAACTCAACTGAGTCCTTAGAGTCCAGGCGTCTTGCGAAGTTCGGCTCACAACGACACGAATGCCGGAAAGTATTTTTGGTTTCTCTTGGGTATATATGGTTAAAGATCGTAGCTCGACAACGAGCGGTTCCCAGCTAATTCTTGAAAGATGGGAATAGAGTTTCTCCCAGTTAAATGGGGCTTCATTTTCCTTTTTTATAAAGGAAGGTCGAACAATAAAACGATCCCCTTGCACTTGCGCGGGACCAATCGTCTCTACCACATAGGGCCACCGACGAAAGTTGATACGTACATTGATGGAAATAAGTGGGATGCACCCTTCGACCTTCGATTCATTGATACAAATTCCTTTGCCCGTCAGCTGATAATCGTGGACTAGAAATCGCGGGCTTTTAGCGTCAATCTTTAACGTTTTCCATTGAATGTTTGTTTCGCTCGGTGCCACCAGCCAAAGAATACGCCGCGCATTGTTCGTGTTGATGATGAGGTTAGGCTTATAGACAAATGTGATAATAAAAACGACAGTGACAAGGAAGAGTCCGAAGAGGGATAGTAGAAAAACTTTTCCCATAAACTTAAGCATTAGAATTGTTCTCCTAGGCTTAAATAGAACTCCCACCGCGCGAGATAGGCCAGTAGCTCCTCCTCCGCGCCGTAAATCAGACCACGTGCAACAGTGCTACGCAGCGATCCAATCGGCGACTCCCAGCGAACACCGACGCCTGGAGACCAATATAGCGTCGGATCAATCATTTGGGTTTTCTCACCAAGGCCACCCGCATCCACGAAAATAAACGGCTGCAGCTTATAAGGAAGTAAATGATTACCGCGGAGCTCGGTGCCTACATAGGCTTTGGTCAAAGCGCCTTGATCACGAGGTGGCAGCGCCTTACGTCCAAACCCTCTAAGGCTATTTGATCCACCTAGGAATTGTTTGAAAGTGGTTGGTAGGCGCGAACGATCCGTGTCGCGCAGACGCGTTGTGGCATATTCGCCTCGGATGCCAAGCACCCATTGAGGAGGATCCCAGTCGAAGAGATTCCAAAGCTTCGTAAAGGCTGTTGACCAACGATTGGCGTTAATGTCGGAACCGAGTGCCTTGTCAGCCATGGCTGATTGAAACGTAATCTGGTGGCCTGTTCGAGGGCTCAGTGCATAATACTCAAACGGATAGGTCACGTAGTTGACGTCGGTCTCCCATGACAAAAGCCGTGTTGATTCCGGGCCAAATCCCCGTGCCGTCTTTAAATGACGCAAGGAAATTCCCGTACTCAGCGTGATGTCACCATCACCACCTAAAAGCACCCATGTTGGTAAGGCCCGCGCGGTAACACTCCTGGCCTCGTAGCGTCGCTCGGAATCTCGTTCCACCTTGGCTTCGATGCGTAAATGGTGCCGCGTTAAACGGGGAAGATAATACCAATAGAAGCGAGAGCTAGCTTCCTGATGGTGATAGGAGCCTAACGCCGAGAACTGCAAGAGGCTACCCTCTGGTGAAAGCCGGCTGTTTTTCCAAGAGACTTGTCCGATCACGTATTCTTCCGTATCGAAGCCAATGCCAAATGTCACGAGCCGTGGTTCCCCAGGAAGAAGTGTTTGGCGGATAATTTTTTCTTCCTCAATTTCACATTGTGGTGTGAAGTGTGATGCGACAACGACATCGTCGGCAACAAGCCGTTGAGTGGATAGATCCAGCAACATGCCATTATAGAAGTCACCTGGAAGGAAGGGGTCATATCGTCGCGGTAGATGAGAGCGCATCCCAGGGATAGAGTCGGCGTCAATTTTATTCACCCGCCATTTGTCTTTTGCTTCCACGTTCACAAAAACTTCGCCGGTGCCAGCATCAGCTTCCGTATCCGCATGGGCGCACGGGTAGCCATGAAAAGCGAGTTCTCGAAGTACCCATTTCTGAATGCTATCGAGGGCGCTCGGAGTGAGTGCTTCTCCAATTGGTTGCCAGAAGCGACTCGCGTCAATACCGATGGGATCGTTGCGAATCGAAATTTTCTTCATGCGGGAAAGCGGACCCGTATCAACATAGAGTGTTCCTTTTTCGATACGGAACGTGGGGGCGTTAAAGCCACGGTTCTGGAGAAATGCACGCATGAAAAACCGCGCTTGGTTGAGGGGGATCTTACGCCAAGCATCTTTTTTTTGATCGCCACAAAGAAGATCTTTTTCTGTCTGTGTTAAGGGCGGTCGCAGGGTTCGTGAAATATCAATTTGGGGGCAAGGCTGCGTGGAGGCGTATAGAAGTGCTGGGAAGGTTGTGCCGCACAATAGCAAGAATCCGATATACAGTGTTCTTGCTCGCACGTGGGTTGGCCCTCTTCTTCTCTTCGCTATTTTCCATGAAATTTGTGCAACAAGTGTTCCAAGCTGACGTGCACTGGCATGTATCTTGAAGAGTTGAGTGGTGTTTCTTGTGTCTGTTTAAAAAAAGGGGGACGATATGGCGCAACAAAAACCACATTTGATTAAAGAGTACGATCATCCGGGACAGAAAGACGCCGATGTGGCGAAGGTCGTAAAAGTATTGAGTACGTGCCTAGCGGATACATACCTGATGCTTTTGAAAACACAAAACTTTCATTGGAATATTGAAGGTCGCAATTTTTACGGGCTTCATAAGCTTTCCGAAGAGCAATATCTCGATTTGCAATCGGCCGTTGACGAGGTTGCGGAAAGGATTCGTTCCCTCGGATATTTTGCTCCCGGTCGTGTGACTGATCTTCGAGAGTATTCCGACTTGAAAGAATCAACCAATCCGCCCTACAGCGAAGAGCCTCTTATTCGCGAACTGATCAAAGACCACGATCAAATCGCAAAAAATTTGAGAAACGGGATCGAAACTTGTGAAGATCAGGGTGACATAGCAACCGCCGATCTTTTGACGGGTCGACTGACGTTTCATGAGAAAGCGATGTGGATGCTGCGCGCCATTATCACGGAGAAGTGAGAAGACGATGACGTACTTACTGGCATGGTGATTGCACTCTGGAGGCGTGCGTGGTCAACAAAACGAAAGGATGTCGTGGATGTTTACGGAAAATGTAATTGAGCTTAAAGCGAAGCGTACTCAGACGATGGATGTGACGGGATACGAAGTGGGGATTTGCCAACGTTGTCATAGAAAAATTTCTTTGATGAAACTGCATCAACATCCTATGTCTATTTACTGCAGTTATTGTGAAGGCGAATTGGCGGTCCGGCGGATGGAGGTTCACTCCGGGCCCATCGACCTCTGTGCAATGGCCGTCTAAGAAACTCTCTTTCCATACACGCAAAAAAGCATCTTGGTTTTTCATTGTTAAAGATCTAATCATATCAGGAAAATCCGAAGCGTGATGGAGGCGTCGTGAGAGTTGAAACATTTAATCCCGCTACTGGTAAAAAGTTATCAACTTATAATCTTTTTAGTGATTCCGCTTTAGAGAGCGCCCTCAAAAGAAGCCATGATGCTTTTGGCGAGTGGAAAAAAACGTCGATGAGCTCGCGAGTAAAGCTTTGCGAGCGCATGGCTCATTTGCTCGACAAAAAACAGGAGGAGGCGGCGCTTCTCATAACAGAAGAAATGGGGAAACCCATCAATCAATCCATTGCCGAAGTTGAAAAGTGTGCGCTCGTGTTCCGATATTACGCGGAACACGGCGAGAAGTTCCTGACTCCGAAAGCAGTGCAAACGGAGCATCTAAAGAGTTTTATTACTTACAGTCCTCTCGGATGCATCCTGGGTGTCATGCCTTGGAACTTTCCTTTTTGGCAGGTGATGCGCTTCGCGGCACCAACGATTTTTGCGGGAAACGTTGTGCTTTTGAAACACGCTTCAAATGTCTACGGCTGCTCGGAATATATTGCACGCCTTTTTATTGAAGCAGGGTATCCTGAGGATGTTTTCACCAATCTCATTATTGATCATAACGGCGTGGCTCGTGTTTTAGCGGATCGACGCGTGCGTGCCGTGAGTTTGACGGGAAGCACGCACGCTGGAAGCCTTATCGCCGCACAAGCGGGTAAGCACATCAAAAAGTCATTGCTTGAACTTGGCGGGAGTGACCCCTACGTCATTCTGGGGGATGCCGACATCGATCAAGCCGTGGATGTTTGCGTGACAAGCCGCCTGCTCAATTCCGGCCAAAGTTGCATCGCGGCGAAAAGATTTATTGTGGAACGGTCGATCTATAAAGATTTTGTAGAAAAATTCACAGCCGTTATGTCGCAAAAAAAAGTTGGCGATCCTCTACAAGGGAATACGGATGTGGGGCCTTTGGCGCGAACAGATTTGCGCGATGAGTTGTGCAAACAAGTGGAACGGAGCATTGAAAAAGGCGCGCGTTTGGTTCTTGGTGGCGTTGTTTCGAAAGAACCAGGATCTTTTTACCCACCAACTGTTTTGGTCGAGGTACGACCTGGCATGCCAGCATTTGACGAAGAACTTTTTGGTCCCGTTGCCGCGGTGATTTGCGCGGAAGATGAACGCGAAGCGATTCACCTAGCGAATGAATCTGTTTACGGCCTTGGTGCCGCCGTTTTTACGCGTGACTTAAAAAAGGGAGAGCGCATTGCGGCAGAGGAGCTGCATGCAGGTGCCTGTTTTGTGAATGGAAACGTGCGTTCCGATCCACGACTTCCTTTCGGTGGCGTCAAGGAAAGTGGTTACGGGAGAGAGCTTTCCGAACAAGGAATCCATGAGTTCGTCAACATCCGTTCAGTCGTAATTAATCCTGTTTAACCGAATCGGTTTCGGGTAATATCAGAAGCCTTGATCGGCGATGCGATTAAGTAGTCGTTTAGTTGATCTGATTTTTTCATAAGGAGATTGAGATGGCGTTTGACAGAATTAAATTACCATACGCGATGAATGCGTTGCAGCCGTATATTTCTGAAGAAACATTGCAGTACCACTATGACAAACACCATAAGGCTTATGTTGAAAAGCTGAACGCTCTTGTAAAAGGGACTAAGTTTGAGAACGCGACTCTTGAAGATGTCGTAATGCAATCTGAAGGTCCCGTTTTCAATAACGGCGCGCAGGTTTGGAACCACGACTTCTATTGGAAGAGCTTAACGCCACAAGGTAAGGGTGAGCCTGTAGGAAACCTCGCGAAAGCCATTCAGAAGCAATTTGGCTCTTTCGAAGACTTCAAAAAGAAGTTTACTGAATCAGCAATCGGCCTGTTCGGTTCCGGTTGGGCTTGGTTGGTTCGCAAAGAAGACGGTTCTTTGGGAATCGAGAATACATCAAATGCGGAAAACCCAATGCGTAAAAAGCAGCGTCCAATCCTTACTTGCGATGTTTGGGAACATGCATATTATATCGACTACCGCAACAAGCGGCCCGATTACCTAGAGTCCTTCTGGAAGCTCGCTAACTGGGAACATGCCGAAGAAATGTTCAATAAATAAGTGAGATGAGGGCCGTTTCGGATTGAAGCGGCCTTTTTTTCCATAATTTTTGACCGGGATTTTCCACCCAACTAGTTCTTGACATTCCCGCACTCCTACGCAATGAATGCCAGCTTCTGCGGGGAGTCCATGACCAGGAGAGAAATTGTGTCTAACAAAGAATACTTGGGTCAGGTGTTAGTCGTTGATGATGATCCCGATATCCGGTCCGTTTTAGAAGCATCTTTAGTAGATGCAGGTTTTTCCGCTACCACGGCGGAGGGCATTCCCTCTCTCAGGTCGGCTTTGTTGCAGCGTTCATACGATGCGATCCTTTTGGATCTCTTTCTCGGCGATGATGATGCACTTACAGTGCTCCCTCATATCGTCCAGAAATACCCTTATACAAAAGTGATCATGATGTCCGCGCAGGGCACCGTGGAACTAGCTGTGGATGCTCTGCAAAAAGGTGCTTCGACCTTCATCTCTAAGTCGAAGAACTCTTCTGAGATCGTTGAAGAGCTTAAAAAGCGCCTTAATCGAGAAGCTGCGGAAAAAGATTTGTCAAACAGCCTCGCTGAGCATGGCATTATCGGCGACAGCCCAGCGATTCAGCAGACTTTGAGTCAGATCGAGCGTATTAAGGACGTCGATAGCACGGTACTTGTGGTTGGTGAGTCCGGGACGGGTAAAGAGCTCGTGGCGCGAGCGATTCACAATGCTTCAAAGCGAGTGGGACGTCGATTCGAGGCGATTAACTGCGGTGCGATTCCCGGAACCCTTTTGGAATCTGAGCTTTTTGGTCATAAGCGTGGCGCATTTACGGATGCAAAGGCGGACCGTAAAGGTATTTTTCAGATGTGTGAAGGCGGCTCTCTTCTTCTCGACGAAATCGGTGAGATGCCTCTAGAGCTCCAAGTTAAACTTCTACGCGTGCTCCAAGAGCGTGAAATTCAGCCTTTGGGAGCTGGTCGCAGTGTTCCGGTTGACGTGCGCGTGATCGCAGCAACCAACCGAAATCCCTTGGATGAAGTGCGCGCCGGCGCGTTCCGTGAGGACCTTTACTACCGTCTCGCGGTTATTACGATCGAGCTACCGCCATTACGTGACCGTAAGTCAGACATTCCACAGTTGGTGAATCACTTTCTGTTGAAGATGAAAGAGCGCTTTCAAAAGGAGATAACGAAGCCTTCCCGTGAACTTGAAGCACGGTTGATGGCTTATGATTGGCCGGGAAACATTCGCGAGCTTCAAAATGCCGTTGAACGTGGTGTTATCCTTTCGAAAGACGGCGACCTTCACATTGAAGATATGTTTTCGTCGCTTGATCACAAGATGGAGCGCCCGAAAGAGGGCAAGCAGGTTGTTCTGGATGAAAAAATGTTTGCGAAGCCTCTCAGCGACGCCAAGCAGGACTTCGAGAAAGAGTATCTGCGTCAATTGCTAGAGGTAACACGCGGTAACATCGCGGAAATAGCACGAATATCACACCGCTACCGCGCCGATATCTACCGACTGCTGTCAAAGCACGGTCTCGAGTGGGAAGAGTTTCGCTCTTAATTGACAAGGAAAAGCCCCTTTTAGGGGCTTTTTTGTGTCATAAGAGGTGTCTGCCACTTTGGTGTAAGTTATCGATTTTTAGGATAGCTCTCATCGAACGGAACAAAACGCGGGCCTTAACTAAAAATTTCTCATATTAAGATTCCTTTATATGCAATGATTTTGGCTGGTTGGTCAAAGTGTATCGTTTTTGCGACTCTTGATCTTTTGGCGGATTCGTCTGAAAAGAGACACGTGGAACAAACCGATACGCGATTACCTGAGAAGACCTAAAAGCATGTTTCAGAATATCACCAAACATACTTTGACGCTTCGTTACGCCATAGCGTTGGGTATTATCGGTGTCTTTGCTGGGTTTGGCTACATCGTCCAAGCCTATTCCCTGACAGACTATCAGGTGCGTCAGCAGATCGTGAACGAACTCGCAAAAGAGAGAGTCTCGGTTCAGCACATCGCGTTCCTCTTGCAGCGGCTAGACAGTGTTCCCAATACCCAGGAAAATGCGGAAGCAGTAATCAAGGAGTTGGACAACAGCCTTGAGCGCCTAGACCGATCGTTGTCGGACTTCGATGTGCGCCTGGACGATCTTGCCAATGATCAATATCAATATTGGCGCTCGGAATCCGCCCTGGAGTTCGAGCGTGTGGTTGCGATCCGGTCGAAGCTAGAAAGCTTTCGCAACCATGCAAAAGAGATTGTTCGCATTTATCGAACAAATCCTCAACTGGATCAAATTGATCGGCTTATTGACCGATCTCTTAACGAAATTAGCTTAAGCCTTGATTCTGTGTTTTCAACGTCTATCGAAGAAACACAGAACCGACTGGGTGCATTTCGGCGAATCGAGTTGGCTATATTTCTCGTTATCATCCTTTGTCTTTTTGCGAGCGTGATTTTTATCTTTCGTCCCATGGTCAACGCCGTCATTCATTCCCAATCCAATTTGCGTGTGACGCGCGATGATATTGAAAAGAAGGCTAAGGAGCTTGAAGAAGCCAAGGCTAAGGCGGAGGAGGCGAGTGCGGCGAAGTCAGATTTCCTCGCTAACATCAGTCATGAGATTCGCACGCCGATGGGCTCGATTCTCGGTTACGCGGAACGACTGATGAGCCCAACCCTTTCGTCCGTGGAACGACTGCGCTATGCGAGCATCATTCGTCGCAACGGAAAAATTCTTTTAGATCTGATCGATGATCTTCTCGATATTTCTAAAATTGAGGCTGGTCAGTTGGAAGTTGAGCGCATGAAAATTTCTCTGCGCCAGATTATGGGGGAGGTCCATTCCTTGTTGGGATGGCGTGCGCGCGAAAAAGGATTGGGCTTTAACGTGCGCTGTGAGTCAGCGCCTAGTCACATCGTGACCGATCCCATGCGTTTAAGGCAAATCTTAACGAATATTATCGGCAACGCGATTAAATTTACGGGCAAGGGACACATTGATGTGACTATCCGCACGCGTCCTGCGGTGAATGGTCAGCGCCCAAAAATGGAATTTGTCGTGAATGATACCGGGTGTGGCATTGATGTGGGACAAGTGGAAAAACTTTTTGAGCCTTTTGTCCAAGCGGATAACACCACAACTCGAAAGTATGGTGGCACGGGTTTAGGTCTCGCATTATCACGTCGTCTTGCCCGAGCCTTAGGGGGAGATCTTTATCTGGAGCAGACTCAATTGGGCCTTGGTAGTTCTTTCGTTGCTTTTATTGATCCCGGCGAGATGGATAAACAGGACCTAAATTGCGAGCTGGAATGGGATGAGTTCCAACAGATCCGTTCCGAGAGCCATAGTTTATTTCCTGAGCGCGGCCTTCAAGGGTTTCGCATTTTGATCGTCGAGGACGGGGAGGAAAATCGTGACTTGTTCCGTTACTATCTTGAGACAGCGGGCGCTTACGTTTGCGAAGCAGTGGATGGAGTGGACGGAGTTGAAAAAGCATTAGCACATGAATTCGATCTTGTACTTATGGATATCCAGATGCCTCGTCTCGATGGTTTTGAAGCTCTCGCGACCTTGAGGCTACGCGGTTACACCGTGCCTGTCGTGGCATTAACGGCGCACGCCATGAAAGGCGAGCGGGAACGATGTCGTCAGGCAGGATTCTTGGATCATATTGGTAAACCCGTGACGGCGAAAGGTCTCGTTGAAACGCTGCGGGCACTTGTGAGTGAAAGGGATGCCGTCGTCGAGGACGAAGAAGGTTCTCGCGAAGATGAAACATCTAGAGGAAACGATGATCTCTTCGCCATGAATCTGGATTTTGGTGGGGAAATTCCTGAAACCATCAAGAAGACGATTGATCGATTTGTTGCGAACATTCCTGAACGCATTGATGAAATCAAACAAGCATACGAAGCGAATGATGTGGAGAGGCTTGGCAGGCTTTTTCACAAAATCAAGGGAAGCGCCGGCGCCTGTGGCTTTATGCGGCTTATGGAAAGAATGAATGCATTTGAGGATGAAGTTCGCCAGACCCCTGATCTCGGTGGGGTGTCGCGTCGGCACTATAGAGAATTGGATAGAGTGGTTTCGGAATCACGTGGATGGCATTTGAACTGATTGTTGCATTAACGGCTGAATAAAAAACGAGGGATGAACCCTCGTTTTTTTTTGAATAAAGCCTGCGACTATCAATGAGCCATACTTTCATGCTCAACGATGATCACTGCTCTCGATGCGCCACCTTCTTTTTTGAGTGTCTTGCCAATTGCCGCTAGACGACGATCCTCGGAATCCTTCTGCGTGGGTTCGCTGCCCTTGGCGGCTTGTTTAACCTTTGCGTCCTCTAAATTGAGGTTTTTCTCAAACCAGGTGGTTTTCTCCGCCATGTTGTAAGTGTCAACGTTGTTCGCGCCAGCCTCTTCTAGAGCCTTCTCAAGAATGTCAGCTCGTTTTTTAGCGAGATCTTTTTCGGCATCGGTGTAGGTGTTGTTTTTTGTATCGCGAAAGGCTTTATCCGCGTAGGTTGCTACGACAACTTTCGAGATCTTTCCGTCCTGTTGTGATTTTTTGATTAGTGAACGTAGTTTAACCCGATCAGCTTCGCTAATATCCGCGCTTCCTTTTTTAAAGGATATTTCCAGAACGTTTTTGCTGCTGATATTGGGCGTTTTGACGTGAACGGATTCCTCGGCCTTGCGCGTGTCTGCCTTGGTTTCACTATCGCTTGCCAATGCGCTCAACGCAAAAAAATGGGCGCCGATTCCAAAGCAGATTGCGATTCTTGCCGATGTTTTCATATATCTCTCCTTTAAGTGCATTCAAACAACTAGCGTTCTTTTTGTAGCGAGAATCATGCCAAACAGAACGTGACACAAAGGTGTATAAATGTGGCGACTCACCATTGCATTGTGTCATATCGCTGCGACATCAACTGAAACGAATTCGAATCATCCACGTTACGAAATAGTGACAATTTAACGTACTTTCACTGCCTTCGCGGCTCTGTTAGCGCGGCATGCTTGTTGCTTTCGCCAAAACGCGGTTATTCATGTCGTTGGAGGGGATGATGTTTCGTTGGGCACTTATTTTTCTCGCTTTCGCCTTGGTCGCCGCCATTTTTGGCTTCGGCGGTATTGCAGGAACTGCTGCTGGAATCGCGCAAATTTTATTCTATGTAGGATTGTTACTTTTCGTCGTGACGTTGCTTTATTCGCTTTTGACCGACAAGAAGCCGCAGCGCGGCGTGTAAATTTATCACCCATAAATTCAATAACGATGCGAGGTAGAGATGAAGTTACTTACTTGGATAGTGGTACTGCTAGTGACGGGGTGTGGCGCTGTGGAAACAGCAAAAAGTGAAAAGAAAAAGTTCGACGAACGTGATTCGAAGCTCATGGGCGAATGGTCCACGAAGTGTTACGAAAATAAGGATGTCAAACCTTCGTATGTTCGTGAGGAATTGAAGTTTAGAGGCAATGGTGACTTTGACAAGATAACGGTTCTACACACGGACGCGGAGTGCAAAAATGAGGCACTGCGTTACATGGTGAGCGGCACTTACAATGGCGCGGGAAAAGTTGAAGACAAACCCAATGTCCACAAAATCAATCTGAACATCGCGAAAGTTACGCTTAAGCCTCAAACAGAAGAAGAGGCGAAAGCGCTTAACGAAAAGAAGTTATGTGGCAAGACAGATTGGGCGAAGAACGCCGATGTCGCTGTTCAGGATATGGATTGTGAAGGCGCAGATTATCGCAATGGCGACGTGATCTTCGATCTATATGAAGTGGCGGACAAGACGTTGTATTTAGGTAAGGCCTTTCTTTTCTTCGATAAGTCGGATGCGGATTTGCGGCCAGCCAATGTGAATACCGATAAGCCTTATATGAAGAAATGAGACGTTTCAGAACTACCCTGAAGTTGGCTAGGCTCTCCGGAGTCTAGCTTTTTTTGTTCCCGCATTGCTTCACGACCAGCTAAATAATAACATGGTAAGGAACTAGAAGGAGAAGCGCCTTGGGACGTCTATTGATGCTTATCGGCGGAGTTTTCATTGTCATGGGAGCTATTTGGATTTTTGGTGAACGGTTTGGCTTGGGGCATTTGCCGGGTGATATCAGCATTCGTAAAGACAATATGCAGATAAATTTCCCCATCGTCACATCAATTATCGTTAGCGTGATTCTTACGGGAATTATGTGGCTGTTCAATCACTTTAGGCGCTAGCACGCTCCATGTATGAACCGAGTATGGCGCGCCATTGTGTTGATGGAACCAGAAAGATGTGTACAAGGTTTGGTAAATTATAACGAGCGTCCGAGCCAACAACGACCCCCTCCTTGCTATCGAGAGAGACACCATCGATATCATAGTGGCCGTCTCGATCGGGAGTGACGATGATACAGACCTGATCTGGATATGCATTCATGGAACACCTCACTTCTACGTCACCCTGATCAGCAGCAATGTTGATGCCAAAAGAAAAGGGAGGCGATAGAGCCTCCCTTTAATAGCTAAGCTTGAAGCAGCTTACTCAGGAAGACCTTCGCCTTCCATGCCGCCTTGCGTGCCTTCTTCACCAGCTGGAACTGCACCAGCGTCGCCTTGGCCAGCCGCGCCTGTATCAGTTGTAGCTTCAGAAGAACCAACAGTTGAATCTGTTGAAGTAGTTTCTGATGTGTTTTTGTCAGAGCATTTTGAAGCAGTTAAAAAAACTGTTGTGCCGCAAAGAGCAACAAGAACCAAACGACGAATCATCTAAAGCCTCCTTAAAAAGCAAGGGTTCGTCCCTTCCCGGACGAACCATAAGGTAATGTTTTAACAAAGCTCCTAAGCTTTGTCAGCACTTTGTTAATATTTCCTAAGCTTAAAGCAACTATAGATATTTTTATAAATCCCAGTAGATTTCAAAACAATAAAATACAGTTTCTAAAACCATCGGATAATGGCGAACGGTATGGCAATCACAAGCACCGCTGTGAGCAATAGGGGCGGGCTGAGGTTAGTCGGTGGTTTCCTTTTTCAGAGAGTCGTTCATTTCATCGACGACGTCTTCCATTTTGCTGAGGAGATCCTTGAGTGTTTCCCGGGAGGTGGAGGCGGATTCTCGTGCGAGTACTTCCATCTTTACCGTTAACTGGTTTAGCTCCTTCGCGAGCTCGTCCTTATTTTCATCTAGCTTTGTCGCGGTGGCTTTTGTTTCCTTCTCAACAACGGATCCAAAGGATGTAGCCAATTCACTAATGGATTGGGAAAGGTCTTCAATTTTGTCTTGGAGCTCTTTGTCTTCAATCTCGGCTTGCGCTGGCTTCTCTTGTTTAGCTGTTTTGTGAGTTGTCGCACATCCGGTTTGCGCGAGAAGAAGAAAGCCTAAAAGGTATATCGGAGAACGCATGAGACACCTCCCTTAGGGAATTTGGAAGCTTTTACCATAGCCCTCGGAATGGGGATTATCAAACAAAAAGCCGGTTGATTCGCTTTACAGTAAAGTTGCTTTGCGGCATTCTGCCGTGCATGGCTATCTACTTCTACAATGGAAATTTCCATGCTCAGGCGGGCGGGCTCGTCAGCCTTGAAGATCGCGGTCACCAGTTTGGTGATGGTGTGTATGAGGTTGTGCGCGTTTATGGCGGGAAACCGTTTATGCTGCGCGAGCATTGTGATCGTTTTCGTAAAAGCGCCGCGGCTATTGATCTGACCCTTCCTTTGAGCGAGGAAGAAATTGCCGCCATTCTAAGCGAAGGGGTCAAGCGTAGTGGCCTTTCTGAAGTTAGCGTTTATTTTCATGCGACGCGGGGAACGGCGGTGCGCCAACACGCGTTCCCACGCACGGAAGCCAATTTCACTCTGACAGTAAATCCTGCGAAAGTTTACACCTCCGCGCAGAGGGAAAAAGGTATCAGCATTTGTTCCTTCGAAGATGAGCGCTGGTCTAACTGTTACATTAAGTCTTTAAACCTGCTCGGGAATGTCTTAGCGAAAGAACGAGCGGCTCGGCTTGGTTACGATGAGGCGGTATTTTTGCGTGGCGATTTTCTAACAGAGGGGTCGTCGAGCAATATTTTTGTGAGCTTGGACGGGCGCATTGTAACACCGCCAGCTGATCGTTGGATTTTGAACGGAATCACGAGACAAGCGGTACTGCGTCTTCTTCGCCGGAAGAACATTCCCCATGCTGAGGCAAAAATTTCTTACGGGGAACTAGCGCGAGCGGATGAGGTTTTCATGACGAGCACCTCATACGAAGTCATGCCTGTCGCTCGTTTAAATCAACGCGATTTGCCTATAAAAAAAGACGGGATGGCGATGCGCCTCTCCTGTCTTTTTGCAGAACTCTATAGCTAAATCTACGGCATTACATACTGTACTTTGACTTTGAAGCCAATGTCGCTATGGCGACAGTCATTTTCGTCATTGTCTCCCGTCGTC
This sequence comes from uncultured Oligoflexales bacterium, assembly GCA_964404325.1. Taxonomy (GTDB): domain Bacteria; phylum Bdellovibrionota_B; class Oligoflexia; order Oligoflexales; family Oligoflexaceae; genus CAYOJQ01. The sequence goes on along the minus strand of CAYOJQ010000006.1, from coordinate 94,059 downwards.
ACGAGAGTAAAACCCCGACAGTCGGGAGTCGTATAGGCCTCGATGCGTTGAAAGAGGCTGTCTGCGAAATTCATATTCAAATTACCAGGTGTTTCACTTGCGGGAATTTGGCAGCTTCCTTCACTCGATTCTTTTCCAGCGCAGAAACGGCTGTCTTCGCCTTTGTTGTAGGGGCTACTTACAAGCGCAGGCCACGAATACATGCTCATCCCGTACTTTTTGGGGAAGCGACTACTGAAGTCTTTACTCGAAGCTAGAACAACCCCGCTGTAGGCGAGAACGAGCTCGTCTTTGAACGATACGTTTTGTGTATCGAATACTACTTCCATTTTGCAGACGATGGCCTTGGGATCGAGTTTCAGCAGTTGAAATTGTTCTGTGCGCGCTCGAATGAATTCGGGACGCCGACTTAGATTGTCGTAGTAGTCCCAATAGCAAGTATGACCAGGATCAGGAAATAAAAAGTCTTGTTCGTAGGACTTAACTTTATCAGCCTGAGCACATTTATCATTTACTTCTTTTTCTTTTTGCCCACGGCTGCCGTCACCGCGAGGAATGGATGGATCTTCACCGGGAGGAAGCGGAAGAGCGTCGCCACTATTTGGGACTCCGCTACCGTTGGTAGGAGTGCTGTTTCCTCCGCCTTGATTTTCTCCCATAGAGTCGGATTCCGTTTTGATCTCGGTATAGCTAGCGCGATCACCGCATCCCGTTAGCATCGTCACGAGGCCTAAACCGATTAGGCTTTTTTGCAAGATCATGATCTTTCTCCTCTATGGACGCCTTCTTACCAACGCGAGGCAGAAGCTCTCCCACCCGGTCCATCGGTCATTGGTTGGGCCGAACTTAAAAGAATAAGATAAACATTGGATATAAAAGGGCATTTCGTTTAAGCTGTTTTTAAACCCAAAGCTTCCGGCCGTAGGTCATCAAGGATTTCCTTTCTTTTGGAAAGGGGAGGGTAATGATGCGTTTTTATCTAGTCATCGGGTTGATTGGATCGATTTCGACGGCCGCATTCGCGAATGTTACTGGGCCTGACGCGCAGAACTTCAATCCCACCACAAGCGGTATGGACTTTGTCACCGTTCAATCCTCGGAAACACTCGAACCAGGAATCTTTAACCTTGGTCTATTCGTTAACTACGCAGTTAACACGCTGCCATACTTTGGCGGAACGCAAAGTCAAAATCGCGGACACATCAATGATTCACTTTTGATGAGTGACTTAAACCTCGGTCTTGGCGTGTTGCCAAACTTAGAAGTTGGTTTCAGCTATCCGCGTCTTATGCGTCAGACTGTATCCAATCAGGGGGCCCGTGGTCAGTATGGAATCACGGGAAATACGGAACTGCGTTTCATGACAAAGTTTCGTTTTTTTCAGGAAGAAAATTCTGGGTCGGCTTTGGTGCTCTCGACAAACATCAATCGCACTAAGAACAATCCATTCGTAGGGCAAGATCCAAAGCCAACCGTGAATGTCGAAATTGCGATGGATCACCGTTTCAGTGGGTTTGTCGCCGGTCTCAACTTAGGCCGTCGCTTCAAACAACCCGGAAAACCCATTCCTGGTTCGAACATCACGCCCAGTGATGACGATTGGCTTGCCTCCGCCGCCGTCAGCTATCTTTGGCAGGCGATCGACAGCAAGATTATTCTCGAAGTGTTTGGCTCGCGTTCCGCGGAAAAAAACAAAGGAAATGCTACGGACCGTAAGCGATCATCCCTGGAATTCCTTGGTGGCGTGAAACACTTTTTGACAAACGAATTGGCGCTCCATGTAGGCGGCGGCACAGAGTTGATCCATGGCGCATCATCACCCGATTGGCGGGCTTATGCGGGAATTAACTGGACCACGGATAGCGAGCTTCCGAAGAGTAAACCCGCGGCCACGCCAACGCCCACCGAGCCGGTACCAACGCCAGAAGCAGCTCCATTGCCTCCCGCGCAAAAAGGCGAGACGGGTATCAGTTTTGGTGCCATCCATTTCAAAACGGCTTCTTGGCAGGATATTCTTCCTGGCGCACAAGACAACATTCAGCGACTGGTTGAGTATCTCAAGCTGCCGCCCCCTTTCACGAAAGTTGTTGTCGAGGGGCATACGGATTCAATTGGCAGCGACGCATCCAATTTGACATTGAGCCAACGTCGCGCGGAAACCATTCGTCAGATTCTCATTGATCAGTATGGTATCGATGGCTCCAAGATCGAGGCGATTGGCTACGGCGAATCGCAGCCGATTGCCGACAATGGCAACTATCAAGGAAGGCAAAAGAACCGCCGTGTGTTCTTTAGAGTTACACGTTAAAAATGAGTGTAGGTAAAAATCTAAAAATTTTTCCATGCACTGGGAATGAGGTCGCTCAATACATCCCCGTCGTTGCCCAATTGCGCATCAAAGTTTTCGCGGAATGGCCTTATCTTTACGATGGCAATTTGGAGTATGAGAAAAATTATTTGCAGACATACTCTTCTTCCGCCGGCAGCGTGGTTGTAATCTGCAAAGACAATGAACGTGTGGTTGGAGCTTCCACAGCCATTCCTCTCAGTCATGAAGAAGAATCCTTTAAAGAGCCTATGCGCGCCGCCGGCCTAAATCCCGATGAGATTTTCTATTTCGGTGAATCAGTTCTTTTGCCGGAATATCGTGGGCAGGGCGTGGGTGTGCGCTTTTTCGAAGAGCGAGAAAAACACGCACGCACCTTCTCCTGGTGTAAAGCAGTTTGCTTTTGTGGTGTCGTTCGCCCATCCAATCATCCTCGTCGACCTAAAGACTACGTGCCGCTGGATGCCTTCTGGCGCAAACGTGGCTTCGCTCCCTTAGACGGCGTTTTTATGACTTATACGTGGAAGGATCACGATGAAGTCAAAGAAACAAAAAAGTCTCTCCAAGTGTGGCTCAAACGGCTCTAATTCGTGGAACAAAACTTGCTCTCACCTAAACGACACATCTAGTCGAGGAGGGATCACTTATGGGTGCGTTAGATATTTTTCGCGGCGATAAATCCGTCCGCTCGCTCACTGACAGTTTCAGTCAGGACTTCGGGCGCATGTTGGATGAAATGGAACGTTTCATGCGGTCATTCCGGATACAGGGAGACGACGATATGAAAAACCTTACATGTGATGTTGATGAAACGGATAACGAATTTATCATTACGGCAGACCTACCGGGCGTCAAAAAAGATGATGTCGCCATTGAAGTCAGCGGACGCAATCTTATCATTCATGCGGAACGTCATCGTGAAGAAGAGGAAGAAACGAGACATCGCCATTTCTCTACCCGTTATTTTGGTTCATTTGATCGATCCATTTATCTTCCTGACAACGTCGATAAAGACGAGATCTATGCGAGCTTCAATAATGGCGTGTTAGAAATCTGCATGCCAAAAATGGAATCTGAGCAAACGAACAGAATTGAGATTTCCGAGGGCGAAACAGAGACTCGCAAGTTGAGTGGAGAAAGCAAACAGCAGGAAAAAGAAGCTAAAAAGCAAAAGGCGGGTTAGGCCTTAAGGGCCATTTCCCGAAACGGCGCGGTCCTGAGCCGAGGCAAGGGACCACGCTCCGCCGATGAGGCTAACCGTCTAGAAACATAAGAAAAATGCATACCCTATAAAAACCCTTAGAATCTTTCTTTTCAATACCATCTGACAATGATAGGAGTCGCAGCACCAAGGTGCGGAGGGCAAAATCTTGCGTAAAATCGAGTTATTATCTCCTGCGGGCGATATAGATAAAATGAAAGTGGCTTACCGTTACGGCGCTGACGCCGTGTTTCTCGGTGGTAAGGCCTTTAACTTGCGTGCGCGCTCAAGCAATTTCGCGAAGGATGAGCTTGATGAAGCTGTGCGGTATGCTCATTCCATTGGCAAAAAAGTCTATGTCACCCTCAATATCCTTGCTCATGATCGTGAGATCAATGCGCTCCCAGCATTTGTAAAGCATCTTGAAAAAATTGGTGTTGATGCCGTGATCGTCGCGGACTTGGGTATCATCGACTTGGTGCGTGAGTACTCTGATCTTCCTATTCACATCAGTACGCAGGCAAGCAGTACCAACTGGCGCAGCGTGAAGATGTACAAACAATTGGGCGCCAAGCGTGTGGTGCTGGCGCGCGAAGTTTCAATCCAAGAGATGCGTAAGATTAAAGACGCTGTTCCGGATATGGAAATTGAAGTGTTTGTCCATGGCTCCATGTGCATGACGTACTCTGGGCGTTGCAACTTGAGCAGCTATTTTGCGGAACGAGACGGTAACCGCGGTTCATGCGCGAATACATGCCGTTGGAAATACTCCGTTGTCGAGGAGCGTCGTCCAGGTGAATACTTCCCTGTCTACGAGGATGAGACGGGCACATACATGTACAACTCCAAGGATTTGTGCACGGTTGAGTTCATCGATCAGCTTCTGGATGCGGGCGTCGATGGCTTGAAGATCGAAGGCCGCATGAAGAGCCTTCTTTATGTATCAACAACAACGCGTGTTTATCGCCAGGCACTCGACTCTTACAACAGTGGTTCGTTCTCCGTTGACCCCCAGTGGCGCCTTGATCTTGAATCCTATAGCAACCGTGGTTACACCTCCGGCTTCTACTTCGGTAAGTTGGATAAGAACTCGGAAAATCGCGTCGGTGGTTATCGTTCAACTCATCGCTTCATTGGCCACATCAGTACGATTGAGGACGGTCTCGCGCTCATCGAAGTAAAAGATAAGTTCCTTCTGAACGATACATTGGAGCTCACAAAACCAGACGGGTGCAATATCGTTGTCCCAGTGACTTCAATCAAGAATGCCCGCAATCAAGAGAGCCTGGAAGTAGCTCAGCCAAACATGTTGGTTTATGTGCCGCTAGGACCCGATGCGGAAGCGATGGATGTGATTCGCAAAGAAATTGTGAACGATGACGAAGCCTCCATGGATGACAACCCCACCACAGTCATCACGATGCCGGATGAGCTCGCTCCGAGCATTAACTAGGCAGCGTGAATCGTATTCAATCGATCGAAATATTTTTGTAAGTCAAGGTCCGCAAGAGTCTCCTTTGAAAGGAGCTCTTGCGCGCTGTCTGTTAGAATTTGTCGATGTTTTGTAAGAATACCTAGGGCGCGTGACATTGCATCTGAAACCAGATTTTTTACGGAATGATCGATTTTTTGCGCTGATTCTTCACTGTACATGCGTTGATTCATCACACCATTGTTAATAAAACCTCTCGGTTCCGTATCGTACGTAACACTTCCCAAGCCTTGATCCATCCCGAACCTTGTGATCATTTCTTTAGCAAGGTTGGTGGCTTTGGCGATGTCGTCGCTAGCGCCGGTGGACAAGTGACCGAAAATAATCTTTTCCGCGGCACGACCACCTAAAAGAACGGCCATGCGATTTTTAAGTTCCTCTTCCGTCGCGAGATATCTGTCTTCAACAGGACGCTGAATGGTGTAGCCCAATGATCCCATCCCGCGGGGAATGATGGAAACCTTGTGCACTGGATCCGTTCCTGGCAAGGCTGCGGCGACCAGCGCATGGCCCATTTCATGGTGGGCCACCATTAATTTTTCTTTTTCGCTGAGCAATCGATTTCTTTTTTCGAGCCCGGCGATAATGCGTTCGATAGCATCGGTGAAATCGGGCGTCTCCACCGCTTTCACGCCGCGACGTGTTGCCAATAGAGCGGCCTCGTTCACAAGGTTGGCAAGATCGGCTCCTGTGAAGCCAGGAGTCAGCGCTGCGATTTCGTCTAGCTTCACATCCGGCGATGTTTTTATTTTTTGCGCATGGACTTCTAGAATCTCGAGGCGACCCTTGCGGTCGGGTTTGTCTACAAGGACCTGGCGATCAAATCGCCCCGCACGAAGCAGAGCGGGATCCAGGATCTCAGGGCGATTCGTTGCGCCGATCAAAATAATACCAGCGCGTGAATCAAAGCCATCCATTTCAACGAGAAGTTGATTGAGAGTTTGTTCTTTCTCGTCGTGACTGGCGACTCCGGACGAGCGGGATCGTCCGAGCGCATCAAGCTCGTCGATGAAAATAATGCACGGTGCTTTAAGGCGCGCCTGTTCGAAAAGATCACGAACGCGGGCTGCGCCAACACCGACAAACATCTCAACAAATTCAGAGCCGCTGATGGAGAAAAATGGCACGGCTGCCTCTCCGGCGACGGCTTTCGCGAGCATCGTTTTGCCCGTGCCAGGTGGGCCGACAAGGAGAACGCCCTTGGGCATCCGCGCTCCAAGACGTCCAAACTTGGAAGGGTCCTTTAGGAAGCTAACAATTTCGACCAACTCGTCTTTCGCCTCATCCACACCGGCTACATCTTTGAAGGAAATTTTTGTATCCGTCTCTACGTAAACTTTGGCTTTGCTTTTACCAATGGACATAAGTTGTCCGCCAAACCCCGATCCTTTCGAGAGACGACGCATCAGAAAAAGCCAGACCAATGCAAAGAGAAAGATGGGAATGAGCCAGGAAAAGATATCTCGGAAGAATGTGCTTTCGATGACGCGACTGTACTTAACATTGGCCGCGGAGAGATCCTTGGCCATCTGCTCTTCCACACGAGTCGTCATGAATTGCCTTTTGCCGTTGATGGGATCTTTGAGACTTCCTCGAAGATAGTTATCCGAGACGACGACTTCTTCAATTTTGTCTTCTTTTAAAAGTCTCTGGAATTCACTGTATGGTATTGGTGACACTTCTTGGTAATTCACCCAAGCATCGCGAAGCATGGCAATGGCGAACAAAGCCAGCAGAAGATAAAAAACATTGAAATGAACGGCTTTTTTCTCGTTTACCATGAACCCGTCCCATTTTTACCGGGAAGACCCGGAAATGCCGAAGCCCATCCCGTCAATCGAACGACTTTGCAAGCAAGTTCCATTCCACAGTTTTTATAGTACTTTAATGATTTATTAATAGTTTCTCGTTCATTATCTGTTTTTTTATAGGTTCCTTGACAGGAAATTCCACGGACTTATTGTTAAAGTCTGCTCAGTCCGAATGGGGGCTCCGCAAAGGACCAAACGGCTCGCAATTGGGTTAACTTCCAAAAGAGGCTCGCACATGCTTCGTACGCTTCCCCGGGTTATGACCGTCTTCACTGTTTTAGCGAGTGGAGTCTCCTCCATCGCATTGAGTTACGACTTTCCTGAAAATAAAACCAACAACATGCCCAGCGAAGTAAGTGAGTTGCAAAAGATCTCACGTGGCGTGTCAGCGATTGCTGAGCGAACGAGTGGTGCGTTGGTATTTATTTCCGTCGCAAAAACCATCAAAGGAATGCCATTTCACACGATGGACCCCTTTGAATACTTCTTTGGTACACCCCGCCCGCAAGAACGCATGCCGCGTGAAATGCCCAAACAAAAAGGTCTCGGGTCTGGCTTTATTGTCGATCTCGACAAGGGCTACATCATGACGAACAACCATGTGATCGAGGGTGCGGATGAGATTAACTTAAAACTTGCCAACGGCAAGCTTTACGATGGTGTCGTGGTTGGTCGCGACGCCAATACCGACATCGCCGTGGTGAAAATCAAAGACCCGAAATTTGATCGTAAAGATTTGCAGGCACTTGGTTTTGGCGATTCGGACAAAGCTAAAGTGGGTGATTTTGTGGTTGCGTTGGGTGCTCCCTTTGGCCTTGAAGCAAGTATTTCTTTCGGTGTCGTTTCAGCGATAGGTCGCGGAAACTTAGGCATCGCGAAGATGGGTAACTTCATTCAAACAGACGCCGCCATTAACCCCGGAAACTCAGGCGGTCCCCTCGTGAGTACAGAAGGGCGCGTTGTGGCTGTGAACACGGCGATCTTCTCTTCCTCAGGTGGCTACAACGGCATCGGTTTCGGTGTGCCATCAAACCTGGCCAAACTTATCGGTGAAAAGCTGATCAACCACGGTAAAATTTCTCGCGGCTTTTTGGGGGTTTCCTTGCAAGATCTTGATAAAGATCTTGCGGACAGTTTGAAGATTCCTCGTGGTGAGAATGGAGCGGTTGTTGCCAACGTACAAGCCGGCAGTCCAGCGGCCAAGGCTGGTCTTAAAGACGGGGACGCGATCGTTGGATTGGATGGCAAAAGTGTGCGCGATAGCGACGACGTCTCTAACCGCGTCGGCATGTTGGGACCAGGTAAGACAGCGGATCTCACCATCTACCGCGACGGTAAAAAGCAAACGATCAAAGTGGGCTTAGGAGAATTTCCTGACGAAGAAACTATTGCTCAACAGCAAGGCGATGGTTCAGCTCCCAGCGGACCACTCGGCATTTCCGTCAGCCGCGTGAATGAACAAATGCGTCGTCAGTTTGGAATCAGGAGTGAGTCAGGTGTCGTTGTCACGGAAGTTGCGCCCGATTCACCTCTGGGACGAGCGGGGGTTCGTGTCGGTGACGTGATTGTCTCCGTTAACAATAACAAGGTTAATGCTCCCGATGATTTTAAGAAGATGTCTCAATCCAATCGTCGGATGCTGATTCGTATCGAGCGGCAGGGACAATTCTTCTTCGTGAGCGTTCGCAAATAGAAAAAAGAAAAGCCACCTCTTAGGGTGGCTTTTTAGTTTCTTTGTTTCAGCTCCTCTTCGGGCGAAGAAGCTCGAGCATTTTTACCCGCTGTCCATCTCGCAGTGTGGCAATAGAATAAAAAGTCCCGCGCCAATAGACCCCGCCGCGCATAAGGCAGAGGATACTTGCCCTGAGGGTGATAAGCGGAAAAAGCAAAAAGTACAACGGAACAAAAAGGATGTGAGACCCCCATAGATGTTGGGGAGCGAGTAGCCGTGCATTCATGCTAAACCACGCGACGATTGTTGCGAGAGCGATGGGCATGAGCGGTCTGGTAACAGTGAACGGCAATAGAAACGCACCGAAAAAAACAGCGAGCGGCAAGAAGGTCACGACCATCAGTTTGCCGATGGAATACTCAGCACTTGAGAAAGAGTTTTTCTCAAGTCCTTTTATGAAGGACCAAAGGTTTGGGTACCACTCGAGCTCGGCTTCACCTGAAAGATTTATGACATCACAGTGAGCGCCTGATCTTTTAAGTGTGAGACCAATTCCCATGTCCTCAACGACTTCTGTCTTTATGTCGTCAAACTTAGACGTTTTTTCCCAGGCCGTGCGACGAACGAAGTTGAATCCTCCGAGACCGATAAAAGTAGGTGATTTTTTGTCTCGTACTTTTTGTGGTTGAATGGGGAGCGCTATCTGTTGCGAGAAGTAAGCAAACGCGGCTTTTAGAAGAAAATCCTTTGCTATAAATTGCGGAATTCCCGCAACGAAATCCAATTCATTTTCCTCAACATAGAGGACTGTTCGTTTCAACGTCGTTGGAGAAAATAGAACATCGGCATCCGTAAACAGGATGAACTCTCCTTTTGCTCGATCGCTGCCACATTTGAGGGCATGAGGTTTACCAAGCCACCCGGATGGTAGCTCCTTATTATCGATTTGTTCGATGCGCGAATCTTCCTTGCAATGCTTTGCGATGATGCTTCCCGTCTCGTCGCTTGAGCGATCGTTGACGAAAACCAACTGAAGGTTGGGATAATCGATCTTTCGTAGCCGAACGATGGCGTCATCGATGGTTTCACTCTCATTGCATGCGGGAATGACAACGCTAATCATGGGCCATGCCTCGCGATCTTGTAGAGGAACGTCACGGAGATAGCGAATCTCGGCGCTAAATTGAAAAACCCGCAACGTGGCGAACGCGAGCAATAGGATCCCCAAGATGCTTATGAGATAGAGAAGGGCAAGAATCATCGAGTGCCGCCATCCTATTGGTAAAGGACTAAAAATAGATTTTTTCAGTATACCAAACGGCGAATTTTGTGCCGCAAACTTTAGAGGATAGGCCGCGACTATTTCACCCAATGGGAGTTTCGCGATACTATAGTTTGACAAGGAAGACTTTATGCCTTGGAGGAGTAAGATGATGAAATACGGTGCGTTTATTTTATCCCTCTTTATTTGGGGAGCGATGACTTCACCTTCTTCTGCTCAGACCTTCCCGCGTGTTGAAGCGAAAATCACCGAGTACGATCAGGAAATGAAAAAACTCCGCGGTGATCTTGATCGAACAACGGCGAATCCTCGCAACAAGGACTGGGTGAAGAAGAAACTCGATGTCATGTTCAAGCAAGATCAATACAGCCGTCGTTTTATCGCGGCTGGGTACCAGCTAGATCTTTCTGAAGCTGAGAAAAGAGCGTTTGTCGAGAAAATGTCGGCGAAGATGACGAGTCTTTTGAACGCCAACGTCATGGATCTGAAAGCGATCCTTCAAGTTCACGAGTGGGTCAAGGTTTCGCAATTTACTGCCAAGACTGATAACGATGCCTGGATGATCGTTACCAACGCTGATCAGGATCTAGCGTTTCAAAAGAAGACTTTGGCTACGCTCGCGAAACTTTGGGAAAGCAAAGAAACAAGTCCACGAAACTTCGCATACTTATCCGACCAACTAGCGGTTAAGGAAGGTAAACCGCAAATGTATGGCACTCAGGGTGCTTGCAAAGGTGAGGGGCGATGGGAGCCTTATACATTGGCGGAACCAGAGACTATCAATGACCGGCGGGCGCGCATGGGGATGGAGACACTGGAAGACTATATCAAGCGCTTCGAGGTTGTGTGTAAGGCGATGCTGCAAGTGGAATCAATAGACGAAGTAGAGGCACCGTAAGGTGCCTTTTTAATACGTTTTAATAACGTTTCTCTCCCCTCTCTTCTTATGCTAAGGTCGTCGCCGCTAACATGGGAAGACGATGATTGCCACGACACCAAAGCCAGCTTGCGCCGCACCTTTTTGTCAAATGACACTACAACCTACAGGCAAAGTAAGTCCCTGCTGTTATCACTACGGCTTCGAGCTCGGACGTGTTCCTGAAAGTACTCTCATGGACATCTGGAACGGCCCTCAGATGCGTCAGCTCCGAGAAGAGTTTCTCAGCGGCAATCCCAAATCCTGTCGTGCCAAAATGCAATACATTCGTTGCCACGAGCGTTTTGCGGATTGGTTGCCTGAAGTAACACCTTCCGCTGTTCAAACTGCTTCGCCAAAACGACTCGACCTGCGCCTAAACGGTCAATGCAACCTTAGCTGTGTTATGTGCGAAGTTTGGCAGCAGCCCAATGGAGTCTGGAATGAAAGCGACCTTTGGACTCAGGGGCCACAGCAGATTTTTCCGTATCTGCGCGAGATCGATGTGTTGGGCGGTGAACCCTTTATTCAAGCTGATACAAAAAAACTGATTGAAGCTGTGTATGTTGTGAATAAGGATTGTCGCTGGAGTTTTGTTACCAACGCGCAATATCGCCTTCAGCCTGATATGCAGCGTCTGTTAGAGTTAATTCCTCTGAAAATGCTTCAAGTGAGTGTTGATAGTTTGGATGCGGATACCTACAAATCTATCCGCGGCGGTGATCTGCGCCTGTTGCAGAAGAATCTTTCCTGGTTTTTAGATTTGCGAGAGCGCCGACAGGCGGCAGGAGATGACTTTGAACTGCGTCTTTCTCTATGTGCGTTGAAGAGTAATTGGCGCGAGATTCCCGCTTTCATCGACTTTTGTCACGGCAATGAAGCCAGCTGCGAACTTCAGTTCGCACATTATGATCCTTCAAAAACTAATTCGCTGGCTTATCTCGAATTAGACGAGATGGAAGAAGTGATCGAGATTTTAAAAACTTCTGTGAGCGAGAAGGATCATCATCTTCTCCATACGATCCTAGAACCTTTAAATGATGCGATAGTGAAGAAACGGGAACGAGCCAAATCCGTCAATTTTACCTTCGCAAGTCCTCTACCTCCTCCTTTCGCGGAAACCCTTGATCACGTTTGGGCGCAATTTAAGCCCCTCTCGCAATTCCCAGATGTGGATGCGTTGAATGAGTTACCTGGTAAATTTTCGCTACGCTGGTTCTACGACATGGGGTTACGTTTTGTGCCGCAACCAAAAATGGGGCAACGCAAACGTCGCTCCTATCGTAAAATGGTGCAGCAAGGAAAAGCGGTGACCTATGACGGACGCATCTCACAGGAACGCGAGATTTGGACGCGACGGAACAACTGGCATGATTTGTTTGCCGCCATGATTTGGTGTGCCTTTCCGCGAGCGAAATTTCGCCTTCATTGCACAGCTCACGCCTTGGCCACAGCAAGCGGTAGAGGCAAAAACCGTAGCGAAGCTCAAGACTACCTGACGATGTTTGATGAAGGAGGATTGGTCGTTCCAATTCTCGCGTCGGAAATTGATCGACACGTCGCCGTGATTAGGGATCTTAAAGCCGAGGATCGGCTCGCTTACCTCGAAAAAGAAGAATTGAGCTTATTTGGTTTCGGACATGGAGTTTTGGAGGCTCTTTGCTTGCAGCGCCAGTTCGTGAACGCTATGACTCTTTTTGTTCCCGTAGCGCCTGAATTCTTCACACCATCCGAGATGGGTATTCACTCTAAGGTCGATGCGGCGTTGGAAGCCTGTTTCGAGCAGCATGGGACAAACATGCGTGAGTATCTTTATATGGCCGCAGTTCGGTTAAACCCGATCCCCTGACAAACTGGCAAAAAACTGCGGCACTGTTTGGGTCGCGGGACCTTGAATGGATTCTTCGAATAGAGATCCCACTTGGCTAGGTTCGATATTTATTTCAACACGACGGCAAGATCGTGGTGTGTCCTGGACAAATCCAGCTGCTGGATAAACCACACCTGAAGTCCCGATGGCCACGAATAGATCGCATCGGGCTAGCGCGTCATAAATCCGATCAAGATAAAGTGGCATCTCACCAAACCAAACAATGTGGGGCCGAAGTCTTCCCTTGCGTGAGGCGTCGAGCGGGTGAGGAGTTGTGTGATCAAGATCCTTTTCCCAGTCAAACACATCACTGCTATCGAGGCAGCGAGCTTTAAGAAGCTCTCCGTGCATGTGAAGAATTTTTTTTGATCCAGCCCGTTCGTGCAGGTTATCGACATTTTGCGTTACGAGCAAAAATTCACCCGAGAACTTTTTCTCGAACGTGGCGAGGGCTTCGTGTGCGAGGTTTGGCTTAATGTGCTCGTGAGAAAGAGCCTGTCGCCTTAGATTGTAGAAGTGCTGAACAAGTTGGGGCTGACGCTGGAACGCCTCGGGTGTCGCGACATCTTCAATGCGATGTCCTTCCCAGAGACCATCTCCGCCACGAAATGTTTTTATTCCCGACTCCGCGGAAATTCCGGCACCCGTAAGAACGACAATGTTGTGGTAGTGCTGCTTCATGCGACTATCTTAGCGCATATTTTCGCGGATTTCAGAGAAAAACCCACCGTCGCCGGGGGTTCGCGGTGAGCCGTCTTCAAATTGAATTAAGGTTGAAGTGGCTAGCATGAAGATACTGGGGAAAGGGAGTCCTGAAGCAAATCACCATTCGGACAAAGACGGCTCCTAAGCGAAGTTCTAAGCCCCGAGGTGGGGCTAGAACGACGAGTGAGTTTCCTGCACTCTTGATAGGGATTCTACACAATGAAAATGAAAACAATCTAAGGCCAAGAAGAGGCTATGGGAGGACAAAAATCAAGCATTCTCCAGCGCTTATCCCTCGAAGTTCACAGGATCGGAGAACGCTAATGGCCAGTCCGTCCCCCAAACCAAGCCTTTCGTGATTGACTTGTAGACTGCCGCGGACCATTTGAACCCAGACGTGACGTGAAGCGGGAATCGAAAGAGTGATCTTTTTTGGTTGCTGCCAAGCCCAGCGATAAATTTCCGCGTCGGCGAATATTTTCAATGATCCGTTTCTTCCATCAGGTGAAACAAGCAACACGGGTTGATCCGCGTCGGTTGTTCGATCGTAGAGAGCTTGTTGATAGGATGGGGTTATGCTGTCGACGTTGGGAATAATCCAGATTTGGAGGATCTCTAATGTCTCGTGAGAGTTGTTGCGTTCGCTGTGCGCAATGCCTGTTCCCGCCGACATACGCTGAATTTCTCCTTGGGGAATGACGGTTTCATTTCCCATTGTGTCGTGGTGGGAAACGGCGCCTTCCACAACGTATGTAATGATCTCCATGTTTTTGTGGGGATGAGTATCAAAGCCGGTGCCAGCGGCGACAAAATCGTGATTGATAACGCGAAGGTTGCGGAAGTGAATGTGCTCACGGTCAAAGTAGCTGCCGAATGAAAATGTGTGATAGCTTTTCAGCCATCCCAGATCAACGAACCCTCGGTCGCGAGCTTTCCTCACTTTCATCATGGCCATTCGCTCCTCCGGCGAGATTCTGCCATAAAGCCATTACAGAAAGAACGAGTCGTACTGACGTGACCTACATCGCGTGGGACTTTGGGGCACAACGAAACTTGAGTGGCGTGTCTTCTAAGCGCATGACAAGAGCATAATGACCCTGCGGATAACGCTGTAGGGTCGCGCCGAACGAATAGTGGTTTCTCTCTTTGCCGGTTGTGCCGAAGCCGAAATTGACACGGCCAATACCATCCGTGGTCTCATCAAGCTCCATGTTTTTGTATGACCAGGTGTCGATGGATTTACCGTTCTTGGAGCGAAAGAGATTCATGGCAACTCGTTCTTGAGCAATATCAACATCCGCGCCCATGACGTCAAAACCCCATTTTTTGAAATCGGTGGCGATGCGGTCTTTGTATTCCGGTTGGGATTCCAACTGACAGCTAACGGATATGTTCTCCTCATCATTCAACGCCGCTTGGCTCGCTGATGGCGCCGTGCCCGTTTGAACGCAACTCGCAGTCATACTAAGAAGGACTACCGCCATGAAGTAACGCATGCAATCGCCTCAATTTGGAAAAGTTCAAAATCACTCAGTGTCAAAGGTTTTGACAGCGCACATTTTGCTAAGCTTACGTAAAACCATACAAAATAGAATATCATAGAAATTGCATGGGGATAGGTAGCTCCCCATGGGAGTTACTTGAATGACCATGGATCGATTGTGAAAACTCAAGCTATGCCTCTCCCAAACGCCTCACAAAGGGCCGTTCTAGGGCTCCATTTCCTCATTTTTGCTGTCATAGGGCTCCTCACTCTGGGAGCTGTTGACGCACGCGCCGACGTGCCTTTTAAACGGGAAGAGATCCGCCTGCTCGCACAAGAAGCCAAAGGGAAAGGATGGTCAGTAAAAGAGATTGAAACTCTTCTTCGAAGCAAAAAGACCGGGAAAATTTCCGATCTCGTGGAAATCAATGTCACTCGGCCAATCATTCTCAGCCACTCTCGTTACAAACATTACACACAGGCGGAATCCGTCGAAAAAGCGCACCGATTTTCGCAAAAGTGGAATTCGCAACTTGAGCGGGCGAGCAAACGTTATAAGGTCGATCGCGAGGTTATTGTTGGTATTCTTCTCGTGGAAACAAACCTTGGACTCTATAAGGGCGAACACCAACTTCTTTCGGTTTTTTCGTCAGTATTTGTCGATTCGGATCGGTTGTTGAAAGATGACGAGTTTAAGAAGAATAAAGCAATGAAAGCGCGGCTGGAAAAGAAGAAGGCATGGGCCCTTCAGGAGTTCAAAGCACTATTGCAGATGAAAAGTCGTTTTGGATTTGATCTCTACAAATTGAATGGCAGCTACGCGGGAGCGTTTGGATTGCCGCAGTTCTTGCCATCAAGCTACGTAAAATGGGCTGTGAGCAGTACTCGTAAGACAAGGCCGAACCTTTTCTGGGAACCGGATGCGATTCATTCCGTGGCTCATTTCTTAAAGTCACATGGCTACAAAATGGGCGCGGCGAAAAAACAGCGCAAGAAAGCAGTTTGGTTTTACAATCACAGCGACGTTTACGTCGATACAGTCTTCAGCGTTGCTTACTACGTCAAAAAGCAACCGACTTTGGCTTCTCGCGAATAGAATTTTTTGATGGAATAAATTTTGCTCCTCCCTGAGATCATCTCCGGGGAGGATTTTTTATGAGCGCGGCAAGACTTAGAATGGGAATGCTTTTGCTCTTAATCGTTGGCTGTGGTCGTGCGAGTGACGAGACAAATTCTAAGCTCGATGAAACGTGGAATCAGTACAACGATCCACAACGCATGGCGGGTCAATATGTTGTAAACATGGGCGGACTTCCTACAAGTGGATTTGCCGCAAACAATCTCTGGTCGGATTTTTATTGGCCAAGCCGCAAGGGTGGCTTAGCCAATCGTTGGACCACCAATATAGGTGGCAATCCTTGGAACTACGGTTTGTTTAGTTTTCAGAATCTGCAGCGCATGTCTCCGCAACAGGTTGCCGCACTTTCTCCCGCGGAGAAGTATGACATCTTAAAAGGAGACCAAAACTACACTCTTACCAATTACGAGCGCAAAAGAAATTCACCGAATCAACCTTCCTGGGCTGGGTTATGTCATGGTTGGGCCGCCGCGACAATTAACTTTCCTGTGGAACCAGGACCAGTGACTTTGCGCAGTCCTATTGGTGTGGATGTGCCCTTCGGCGCGGCGGATATAAAAGGCCTCTTGGCGCTTGTTCAGCAGTATCGTCGCGGTGTCAGTGACTTTATTGGAGTAGGGCAACGCTGTAATGCGGTTGGTTTTCCAGGATCGTCTTTTGCTAACTTTATGCAGCCAGAGTGCCGTGATGTAAACGCGGGAGCCTTTCACATCATTATGACAAACTATTTAGGTCTACAAAGAAGGGCGTTTGTCGCAGATGTCGCTGAGACATCCGAAGTATGGAACTTTCCTGTTTACGGCTTTCATTCACGTATTGAGGGCATTCAATCCTATTACACCAACGCAGCACCCGGCACGGCTCAGATCCTTCGCGTGAGTTCAACGATTCAATATGCGGGAGTGGG
Source organism: uncultured Oligoflexales bacterium (assembly GCA_964404325.1). Classification (GTDB taxonomy): domain Bacteria; phylum Bdellovibrionota_B; class Oligoflexia; order Oligoflexales; family Oligoflexaceae; genus CAYOJQ01. The sequence continues at coordinate 77,256 of CAYOJQ010000006.1, read as the reverse complement.
CAGCCCCAATTGGAATCGTATGGGCATGCAGACCGGTCAAATCTCTTATCGCTATACGTTGGAACTGGATAGCTCAGGAAATATTATCGGGGGCGAATGGCTTCAGGCACGTCGACCTGACTTTCTATGGATGCAAAGCGCGCCCGCTTTTGATCAATATCTTGGCGATGTGCGTGGTATCTACGAAGCATCAATCGCAAGGTAGAACGGAAAAAAAAGGGCGTTTTTGACGCCCCTTTTCGTTTAAGCGGTTTTTTTGGTTGGTGTCGTTTTGCGAGCTGCTGGTACAGCTGTTGACTTGCCTGGTTGCACGCCTGGAGTTTTCGTAGCAAGATCTGGCTTGCGAAGAACTTTGAGGCATTCCGCTTCCCAGCCGTGCGCGCATGCGGACTTGTAGCTGGATGGTGCGCCCTGAGCCCATGCATCGCGTGAATCGAAGCGACGAGCTGCTTTTTTGCACGTCTCTAGACTCCAACGACTTTTCTTCTTCTCTTTCGCTTCGTGGGTGTTATTGGTGAGATTTAACTCTTCACCGCCTTCGGTCTTTTTCTTCTTCTTGTCTGTTTTTGCTTCAGCTTTGTTCTCAGCTTTAGCTTCTTTGTTGTCGCCCATGGACACTCTCCCAAAAGAAAAACATCGGGGTTATTTCGAATAACGTATCGTCGCGATGAAGGGAGATCTTAAGAAAAAAGATGCTGGGAATTAGAAAAGCAGCTGTATTTCTTATACTAAATACAGCTGCTTACGAGATGCTTTTAGAAATTGAGTTGGGCGCCTATACCAATGATGTCACCAGTGCGTGGCTCTGAGGTCGCATAGCGTCCGCCGAATAGATAAAATTCGTTGCGCATATCCGTCCATGGACCATCACCAGGGCGATAGCGGAAATTCACCGTGTGTAGCGTGGATTCTAGTTCGGACTTACGCAGATTCGTTTCTTTCTCTTCAGACTCTGTGTAGTAGCGTGTTGATGCACCCAGAACGAATCTTTTCTCTTCCGTTGGAAGAGTCCAATTCCAAGTGAGCTTCACGGCCGCGGCTTGAATCTTGCCAAAGTCAGTATTGCGCTCGATGGTGCCGCGGTTCTTAAAATAAGATAGTTGTGAAAACACACTCGAAGAGAGTGTTGGCAAGGCCTCACGCCATTCAACCATCGCCATGTGCGCGTCCGGACGGTCTTCGCGCTTAGTCATGGTATAGGTACCCGTCAGGATGGTTGTCGGTGTCGTGGTGTTGGTAAAGATGAGGCTGTAAGACTTTCCTTGCACATAAGCAGGAAGAAAAATCGCGTTGCCATTGGCGTCGTATGGAACGATCGTGTCGCGATCCGTGTCTGTTTTGCTATAGGAAAGGGTTATTTCGAGAGTATCCTCGAGGAACCAACGTCCCAAACTAAATCCAGCGGTGGTCGAGTCCTGGTTTTCACTTTTTGATTTCGAGCCGGAAACACCGACCGTGTATTCTTTGTGAAAGACGCTGTAGCTCAGGGATCCCGTGTCCAAAACCACGCTTTTGTCTTTCTGTCGCAGGGCCTGCTCGTCGTTGATGCGACTGCGAGAGCCCACAAGGCGCATCATGTGCGCCCATGCGGAATTAAAATCTTTGCGATGTTGGAATCGTGCGGAGGTGGTCTCTTGGTCGTATTTATCGTCTCGGTAGACGCTAAACGCGGTCTCGATTTCTGTGGCAAAAAGATCCGTCGATGCGGTTAAAACGCATAGAAGAAGCGCAAAATTTCTGGTCTTCATCTAGCCTCCACATGTCGGGCATGTGGTGCTAGCGCTGCCGGAGCTGCCGATCTGGGCGCGCTCAGGCGTGTTGGTTAAAGCGCTGTCCGTAGCACCGTTGTAAAATCCACCTGTCTTCTGTGGATCCATGGTTGGATCTAGAAGGTGAGCCTTCTGAAATTTCACTTTCGGATGCACGCATCCGGTCGCAAGCAAGATGCTTGCTAAGAGTGCATACTTCATTTTTTCACCATGGTTGAAAGTCGATTTAACAATTCTTTTTGCTGAGCGGCATCCAACACGCCTTGCCAGCGTTGTACCACTTGCCCTTTGTCATCCATCAACGCTACACCGGGAAGGCCGTCGAGTTTAAGCGACTCCGCAAAAGCGCCACCCGCATCAAGGAGTGAATGATCCTTGAAGAACGTTAAGTGGGGCTTTTTCGTAAAATAGGTAACGGCAACTTTGGGATCATCGTCCACGGAAACGCCGCGTACGTGATTGTTAAGGATCTCGGGACTAAAAAGTTTTTGCGCCGCAGCGAGGTTTTCGCTGCAGTTCTTACACCAGGACGCCCAGAAGAAGTAAAGCATGGGCTTCTTCTTCAATTCGGCGACGGGAATTGCTTTTTTTGTAGTGAGATCCAATAGAGATTCAGCAGCCCATGAAGGGTCTGCCATTGTAAGAAGTCCGAAAATTAAAGCGAAACGCATGAAAAGCTTCATCTTCATCCACTCCGAAGTTCCGTGGTGCTACGGCACCAGTTCGTTGGCCTTTTCAAGGATTTCGTGGACGCGCGAGGCGTCATTGATAAAATATTGCTGACCAAATTTGTTAATGGCTATGGATGAACCGAATTTTACGCCGTCATCATAGAGGTTGTATTGTTTGAACAGAAGTTTCGACGGCTCAAACCGAGCCACGCCTTTGCTCTGTGTATTTGATATCATAAAGTCGTTGACGAATCTTACGGCATCTTCTTCCTGCATGCCGTCGTCGTTGGGGTTATCCACAAATATCACAACATGAGCAATCTTAGCTCCTTTTGAACTTGCAGCAATGCCGTTTGTGAACTCAACAGCCTCACCCTTACAGCTTTCGCACAAGATGCCGGCAAATTGATAAATCACCACTTCCTTATTTTGGGAAGCGAGAAACTGACAAATGCTCTCATTGGAGCCATTTTGAAATTGAGTAAGGAAAGTTGATGTGTTTGGATCGATGGGAGTGGTTCTCGTCTTCGAGGGAATGGCGCTTTTGAAAGATGGAGCCGTGCCCGTCGTACCTGTGCAGGATTTTTCACCAGAGACTTCAGCACTGCCGCCGCCGGTGGCTTTTTTCGCCTTCGAAGCGGGAGCGCATGCTACCGCTCCCACACTGATAAGTAGAGTTAAGCTCAAGTTCATCAATCTCATTGTGGTATCCCTTCCTTATAAAAGAGACTCTTGTCTCTCATTTGCAATAGCTGCTCACAAAACTGTTCGTATCACGAGATGAACTCACAGCCTTACCCGTGGCTGTATCGATTACATAAACCGTGGGGTAGCCGTTTACCGTTTTCCCGAAAACCTTAGCGACGTTATTAAGATTGGCTACGCTGTAGCTATGGTCACCTGTAGGTGTGCCTTTAAACTTGCTCATCCAGCCGCTATAGGTACCATAACTACCGCTCACATTAAGGACAGTGATGGCACTGCACTTACCGGCGGAAATCGCGCTGCTTAAGGATGAGTTTTTGTTAATCTCGTTAGCAAGTTCAACACAGTAGCCGCAACCTGTGCCGCCAGAAAAATCTAGGAACAAGTATTTTCCCTTAACGTGCTTGTCCATGGTGCTTGTCGCGCCACTTGAGTCTGTCAAGGTAACCGTAGCAAATCCTGAAAACAGGTTTCCTTGCGGTGTTTCGGAGCCACCAGGAGTTCCCGGTGTGGTGCCGCCGGGTGTGGAGCCACCAGGTGTTGAACCACCGGGCGTTGAACCGCCAGGTGTTGAACCACCTGGTGTTGCTGGCACGGAAGCCGCTTCTAGAATACCGCTGAATTCAGGGAATCCTAGCGCGGATCCATTGGCCGTCTTTGTGAAAGAGCTGACCAGAAGGATGGCGGGCGTACCCGTTTGTATGGATGATGTAAGTTGGGATGCTTGAATGGTACTACCTGAATTGGTGAAATAAGATGTGAATGATCCACTTGTGCTGCTTAGATCTTGGTAGCCCAGATCCACTTGCACCGAATAAGAGCATTTAGCATTTAGCACTTCACCAAAGGGGTAGCTTAAGGAGCTAGCCATACTGATTTTTTTAGATTTGGGAATACAGGGCGCCCCTGAAGAAGGGGTTGCGTTTACCTGCATGTAGTTAATACATTTTTTATTGGATACAGTGCAGCTACTCCCGTCGTAGTCGGGGGAGATCAACCCGCTGAGTTGCACGCTAGCCTGAGGAGTGGTTCCTTGCTTCACGTTGCCTGAATTCGTTTCAATCGCACCAGCAGCATCATGATTGTAGCGTTTAGGCGTTGTCGCGCCATCGGAACAGGAAATACTTCCTACTCCAATCAACACCATGATCAATACGTTTGAGATTGAATGACGCATACAAGAATTCCCTTCCCAATAGGGGCTGTTTCGGACGAAATTCGGGTTAACTTGATTTCTGCAATGATCGTGCCTGCTCTAAGGAGCGGGAATTGTTTGGGCAAAAGCTCGGATTGTTAGCAAATAAGACGATTTTTTACGACAGTGATCAATGCTTGGACGGCGTTAAAAATCGCAATGGTAAGGGTCGCGAAAGAATCGTAGTGTTGGCGTGTTAGGGCTAAAGACAAGGATTTTTCATGGCAGATAGTTTTGCTTATTATCGTCAACTGCTTCAAAAAGTGGACGCGAAGTTTAACGAGATTCAACAACGCCACGCGGATAAAATGAATTGCCGCCAAGGGTGCCACTCGTGTTGTTTGCCTGGGTTAAGCGTGAGCACCCTTGAGGCATCATTCATCGCTCATTTTTTGCAAGCTGATAAACAGGCGGATGAAGCATGCGCGGATATTGAGCGGCGTGATCCCTTTCACGGTAGTCGCTGCTCCTTTTTAGGCGATGCGGGCGGCTGTTCGATTTACGAAGCGCGCCCTGTTGTATGTCGCAGCCACGGAGTGCCGATTCGTTTTGAAACCGAGGAAAAAGAGACAATGGTGGACGTCTGTCCGCTGAATTTTGAAGAACTCAGTCTCGCCGAGCTCGACGGTGCTGATTTTATCAACATCGACACGTTAAATACGATCCTTGCGGCTATCGCCAAACAGTTCAACCCTGAAGATACGGGAAACAGGGTGCCATTGCGTCGTTCTAAAATTTTGGGCAAATGAACGGATGATTTGTTGTGATTTTTACGCGCGGGGAATTTTGCATGGAATTTATACAAGTTCATAGAAAAAATCAAAGGCAATGATAATTCTTTGCGATTTCTGAGCAAATATTTGTAAATTTATTGGCAGGTGCGGCGGAAGCTAATATATTTGTCTTTAAATCATCACTACAAGGAGACGCGAATGAGTGAGATTCTGGTCGTGGCCAGCAAGGTCAAGAAGCTGATCAAGGACAAAGCAGGAATGAATTCTTCCTCTGGTATCATGGAAGCTCTGACCAAGATCATCGAGCGCGAATGTGAGAAGGCCATTGCGAACGCAAACGCTGATAAGCGCAAGACGGTGATGGATCGCGACTTCACAAATTAAAAAATAAAGGCCGTTCAAGACGGCCTTTGTTCTATTCCACTGGAAAATCGAAAAAGCTTTCAGGGTAGGGCTCATTTTTGAGCGTAAAGTGCCACCATTCCTTCTCGTAGTTTTCAAACCCATTCTTCTCCATGACGGCTTTCAAGAGTAGGCGGTGTCTACGCTGGTCCGCGGTTAGGTTCATATTTGCTGTATGGGATTGGGGATCAAAACAATCAAATCCTGTGCCCATATCAAGCCCATTGTCCGGGAATCTGGTTTTAACTGGGCTGCGGCAGTCGCTGAGCTTCTCACCGTCTTTATAACTGCGCGTCGGCTTCGCATCGATAGGGATGATCGTGAGATCGACGGTGCTGGCGCGACTGTGGCCTGACTGCTCGGCGATATAGCCGTCTGCAAAGAGATTTTCTTTTTTGATCTGGGGATAAAATTCGGCCTTCATTTTGGTGTTTTTCAGATCCTTTGCCCAACGGACGAAATGATCCACGGCCTTTTGTGGGCGGTAGCAATCATAGATCTTGATGGTTAAACCAAAGGCTTTGAACTCCATCTGCGCCTGTCGTAGGGCATCCGCCGCCGCACGCGTTAGGAGGCATTTGGGAGCGTTATAACCATCGATCTTGGTGCCGACAAAATTATGCGAACCAAAATAACGAGCATCAAGACGCAGGGAGGGTTCGAGTTCTATCGCCGAGATGATGTCTTTTGGTCTTTCTTGAATGACTTTTCCTTCCGCTAATACGGAGGTGGTCAATAAAATGCTAGTGATTCCTAACAAACTTAGAAACAAGCCCATACCCGAACGACCTCTTTAAGTTTCGACTTTTTCGTATCTTGCTTGAGTTTCGTAGTGTCGTAAATGAAAAGCTTATTTTTTCTGCTACAATGTCCGCAATCAGCAGCGAGGATTTAAGCATGAACTCAGTACTTCGTGACTCTCTTATTCGTATGCTTCGCCTTGATTACGATTGCCGCGATCGTTTGGTTAAAGAGGGGCGTCTCATGGACGCGTATGATCCTCTCATGGAAAAAATCCATATTGAAAACGGCCGTCAGCTTGAGAAGATTATCGAAGAACATGGTTGGCCTAGTCGCGAAATGGTGGGCGAGGATGGGGAAGAAGCGGCCTGGATCCTGGCGCAGCATGCCATTAGCCTTCCGCGGTTGCAGCGTCTTGTTCTCCTTCTCATGAAAAAAAATCCGCAACCGACTGCGGTGATGCTGCGCCGCATTGCTAAGCTTGAAGATCGCATTTGTTTCTTTGAGGGTAAAAAACAGCGTTATGGCACTAACTTTGATTGGGACGAAAAGGAAGGAATGAGTCCAACGCCGATTGCAGATCCAGACGACATTGATACCCGACGGGCTCAGATGGGATTGCAGCCTCTTGCTAAAGCGATTGCAAAGATGCGCCAGGAAGCGGAAGGAGCGGGTCTTAAAGCTCCGAAAGACCCGCAACGAAAGAAAAAAGAATTTGAAGCGTGGGTTAAACGAACCGGCTGGAGATCCTAGTTCATGTTTACGGTTTCTTTATGCTCACTTCGTGGTTGAAGAGGATTTTTTTATCAGGTCCGTAGGAAGTTATCGTCATAAGCCAATCCGGATTTGTCTGGGTGCTAACAATTGCGTAGTTAAATGTTTGAGCCGCGCCAGCGATTTGTCTCGGGTTAGGACGCTTGTCCCAGCCCGAGGGATAGGTTGTGACGTGGATGCCGCTTGAAGTTAGCTCATAAGTGTCGTACCCAAACTCACTCTTTTTTATCTCCATAAGCTCGGTCAGGTGTCGATCCCCCGATACGAAAAAAACAGGACTTGGTGAAGTTTTGAGCATGGTTAGAAATGGCTGGAAGCTCTTAGCATGTCGACCTTCATAAGATTCGAATGAGTGGTAGCCGCCAAAAAACTGATCGCCGCTAATAAGCCACGTAGGCTTCACCTGCTGGATATTTTCCTTGAGCCACAATTGTTGCAATGATCCAAAATGCTCTTGGGTTTGATCGTCGCGATAAGTTCGATCATCGAGAAACACAAAACGCTGACCAAAAGCCGTAAGGATCGCGCTTACACCTGGTCCCCTTGTATAGACTTCTTGGATTTCGGTGCGGGGAAAGAAGGTTCCCATGATCTCGCGAGCACGATCTCCGAAGGGGTGGCTTTTGCTTCCATCGTTGATTCCAGAGTCGTGGTCATCCCAAACGGCAAAAACAGGAACCAAGTCTTTGCTCTTAAACAATGCCAACATGTTTCGTGTTTCTAGGTAACGTTTATACATGGTTTCCGCGGATGGCTTAATTTTCTTTCCATCCCTTCGGTCCGCGTAAACGTTATCGCCGATTAAGAAGAGCGCGTCCGGTTTGTGTTGAAGAAGCTCGCGCCAGATTCCTTCTTGTTCCTTTTTGTAGCGATCATCGGAACAAGAAGCGACTGCGATACGCGCTTTGTTTTTCTTTGTGTCGAGAGTTCTTAAGGTGCGTTCGTCTTCAACTTTTCCAGAATGATTGCGAATCGTGAGGCGATAGCTGTCTTTAGGATTCAGATTTTCATAACGTATTAAAACAAGCTGCTCTGGCTGACCGTAACCCGTTTTTGTCTCTTGCCACCACGGAGCGATGAGCTTGTTGTTTGCGTCGCGCAATTCAATCCGTCTTGGTTCACCGCTGGGAAGCTGCATCAACACCTGAGTGGCTGTGTCGCTTGTAACACCCTGCACGATGGGGATGGCATTTTGTGCTGTCGCAACGGCCGCCACCAGCAAGGAAAAAAAGAGAATCCCGCAGCGGGGTAAAATGATATTGACTTTCATTTTCAAAAAAAGCATAAATCCTCCATGACAATCCTAAAGACTTTGGACGACGCGGTCTCAGCCAACTCCCGCGTCGCCTGAAGTTAGGAAGCTCAATCTGTCCAGCCAAGACAGTATCCTTGTTGCAGACCTCACCCTAGCGGTGGGGTCTTTTTTTAGTAACGCCAATTTAAGCGTTTAAAAATCTTCGCCAGAATCCAAGCGGGCCCAATCAACAAGAATTGCAGATCCTGTAGAAATGCGGGGCGCTTTCCTTCAATGTGATGGCCGTAAAATTGGGCGATCCAAGCCAAAATAAAAATGGCAACTGCCGCATAGACATCCGTACCAGGGAAAAGATTCGTCCATGCGATATTGAGAAGCCAGGCCAGCGCAAAAAAGAGAAAGAAGCCAAGAGCGATCAACCGCGACATGCGGCGATAGTAAAAATAGACGATCAAGCCAACAACGAACGCCCAGTTCAACATGCCAAAGGCTTTTGGCGTGGGAGCTGCGAGGAGGAACCAGATGACGGTCAAGGATATGGCCGGCACGCACACAAAATGAATGCGCTCATTGAGCGGATTTTGATGGGTCTCGGCGTAGGCATCGAGCAACTCGTGCAAACGCTGAGGGTCTTCTTGCCGCATGCTTTTCCCTTAAAGTTTTCCGTTAGCTTAAGGCACGGCATACGGGTGGTCAATCAGCTATTATGATGCGCGCTCATCGCTTTGCAATTTCGATCATTGGAAGATTTGTTGTGATCTGTTTGTCCTTTTGCGACTCATACACACGCTTAGCTTCTTCCAAATGCTTGCGCAGATTTTTGATGCGCGATTGCGGCTGAGGATGGGTGCTCAGAAATTCCGGAGCGCGGTTTGGTTCACGTTCCATGCGCTCCCAAACTTTTATGGCTTCCTCCGGATCGTAGCCAGCGCGTGCCATTAAAATCATTCCAATTAAGTCCGCTTCCTTTTCCTGCTTTCTACTGAATGGCAGCATGACGCCAAACTGTGCGCCGACACCGAGAGCTCCGAGAATCATTGAGCGATTCTTTTCGCTTTGTGTCGCTATGTCGGCGCCAATCATCACTCCCTGCACCACGAGACCCTGGCTCATCCGCTCCGCGGGATGGTGAGCCAAGACATGACCAATCTCATGACCAAGCACGGCGGCGAGTCCCGCATTGTTCAAGGCAATGGGCAGAATTCCCGCGAACACGCCGATCTTTCCGCCCGGAAGACAGAAAGCATTTTGTTCCGGCGAGGCAAATATCGCGAACCGCCAATCCTCCTTGGCGCCGGAGACAGACGTCAGCCGACGGATAACATCATCGACCGCATGTTCGATCTTCGCGTTTTTAAATGGTTCCTCTTTAGCGAGGACCTCTTGAAAGGCTTGGTCACCCAGTTGACTCATTTGTTCAGGCGAGACCAAGATCATTTGGCGACGATGAGTGATCGGAGTGGTCGCGCACCCCACGAGCAGGAGAATAAAAACAATCAGCCTCGTTGGCTTACTCATATGTTTTCCTCCATAGGCGCGAGGCAAAATTGCAGCATTTATGCCAATCCGGTCCAGGTGTTCCGCCTGTTCTGTTCTAATAGCAAGGCGAGCATGGTTACGCAAATTGTGGCATAATTAAGAAACAACCCACTTTAAAAATTAATTGGTTTGCGCAAAGGGGAAGGGCTGATGGTCCATTTGCGGCGCATGCTTATGACGATGGCTTTTGGTTGTCTCCCAGCCGCTTGCTTATCAACCAAACGGGCACCCGTACAACTTTCCGAACCGGCTTCCGTGCAAGGTGTCGATACTTATAGTGTCGGCATGCTCTTAAGTCGTGGTGATCGCGAGTCTCTCCCGCTAGGTCTTGGAACAATCATCGCCGAGACGACGGAACAATATGTTGGCATAACCTCCCTCAAAGCGCTTGATGCATGCTTGCCGGCGACGGAAGAAGGGAAGGAGAACTGTTGGATCCGGTTTAACGATCCTCACGGCCACCCAAAGTACGCGCAGGTGCGTCAATACTCCGGTGAAGCGAAATATCCGATTGCTTGGAGCGAATTCGCTCAGCAAAAGCCTGTGGCTCTGGCGCTATTTGGTATCAACAAACGAGTGGCCGCCCAGATTCTCAAACCCGTCGGAATCAGTACAGGCTCATGGCCACAAGATGCGACGCCGACCATGGCCGCCTTCTATGCTGGATACTCTCCGAACGGGAGCGACGCCATCCTTCAATACGCGATGGCGAGCGGTTGGAGTGCGGGAGATGATCTCATTCGAACCAGTGCAAACGTTGACCGATGGCAAGAGGGTGCGCCCTTGTTCGTGTATGTGCCCTCACGCACGGACTATCGCATGGTATGGCGTCTCGCTGGAATCGCCGGTGTAGATTCTTCGCCCATTTTGGCTCGATCGACCGCGAGTCTTGTCATGGTACGCGACCGTTATCCCGAATTGTCCGTCTGGCGCCGTGTTGATTGGGATGAGAAGAGCGCGCCCGGTGCGAGTGGTAAAATAGACATTCAATCTCTTGAAATTGAAAAAAGTGCGGATAGCGCTCACGTCAAAATAGTTGCCAAGCAAACCGACTTCAAAGAAAAGATGTTTTTAGTTTTTGGTGCTTCTCTAGCAAATCAAAAGAGCCTCCACGTTTCCGTGGATAAAGACATTGTCACCATCGCATTCGATGCGGATACAGCTCTGGGAGAAAAGATCCAGCGTCTCCCTTGGATTTATTTCGAATATTTTGACGCCGACGACAAACCTCTTTTCACCGCATGTGTCGCCAAAACAGAATCATCCAAAGAATATGAATGTGGTAAGACGCCGCCAGCAGCGTAGTTAGGTATCACTTGCATTTAGCGCCACTCATCCGTGATCTTGCCCTGATCCTCGTAACGGCCGCTCTCGTTGCGTTCGTGTGTCGCCGCATTCGCCAGCCCGTTGTTGTCGGTTATCTTATCGCGGGCATGCTTCTTGGACCATCGACGCACATTTTTTTCGCCGTGAGTGACATGGCGAACATAAAGATTTGGGCCGAGCTTGGCATCATTTTCTTAATGTTCACATTGGGCTTAAAGTTCAGCTTTCGGAAACTGAGTCAGTTGGGAGTGACTTCGGGAATTACTGGCATCGTCGAAATCGGTGCCATGATTCTTATAGGCATGACTTCCGCGAGGGCCTTGGGATGGGCGCCGCAACAAGCCATCTTCTTAGGGTGTATGGTTGCAATCTCATCCACCACGGTGATCGTAAAAGCTTTTGGTGAATTGGGACTCACGCGTAAACGGTTTACTGAAAATGTTTACGGCATTTTGATCATCGAAGACTTGGCCGCCATCTTTATACTTGTTGTTCTTTCAAGTTTTATTTCGCAGGCGACATTGTCCACGGGCGATTTGCTGATTGCGGCGGGAAAACTCGTTCTGGTGATTGGTGGCTGGTTTTTGATTGGTATGTTTGTTATCCCCCGCGTTGTGGGATCCATCAGCAAGCATGGAAACAACGAACTCCTGACAATTATTTCGTTAGGTCTTTGTCTTGGACTCGTTACGGTTTCCGCCCTTCTTCACTATTCGGTCGCCCTCGGGGCTTTCATCATGGGCTCTATCCTCGCCGAAACTCCTGAAGCAAAACACATCGAAAAACTCATGGAACCGGTGCGGGATCTTTTTGGTGCGGTTTTTTTCATCTCGGTTGGGATGTTGTTTGATCCCATTGTCGTTTCCGACCATTTGGGCTCTCTGCTATTTATGACGGCGCTCATTATTGTCGGAAAAATTGTTTCCGTTTCCATTGGCTCGATACTGACCGGCCAAAGTCTTGTCAATGCCGTGCAAAGTGGTTTTAGCATGGCTCAGATTGGCGAGTTTTCGTTTATCATTGCATCGGTTGGTATGACATCAGGCGTATTGCATCCCGGCGTCTATCCCATTATTGTCGCCGTCTCTTTGATCACAACATTCACCACCCCTTATCTGATTCGCGCGTCTCATCCTGTTTCTCATTGGATTGAGAAAAGCCTACCGCGTCGTGTTTTGGAGGCGGTGAATCAATACCGATCTTGGGTAGTGCGCTTGACGAGTAGCGGCGGTAAGAGAAATATTCTTGTAAGTAGGCTGATGCGCTGGGCCGCAAACGGAATTCTCGTTATCATTCTTTTCAATATTTCAGCTGTCTATCTTGTTCCCCTCCTCGAGCAATATCTTGCACAACCTAGTTTGTCGCGACCTTTGGCTTGGTTTGCCACATTTCTCATTTCCGCCCCATTTATTTGGGCGATGTTGACGTCCTTACGCTCGCCAGACCTAGTTTCAATTCCAGGAATGCATGAGTTTCCTTATGGCGTGATGCAATTTTTGGTTGGTCTTTCAACCGTGCTCATTATCGGCCTTTTGAGTTTCGATTTTTTTACGGTCTGGATTTCACTTTCGGTAACTTTTTTGGTTGCGGGTGTGCTTTTCGTTTTTTCCCGGCAACGTCTCGAAAGCTCTTACCGTTGGTTTGAGAATCGTTTTATTTCGAGCTTCCAAAAAAGGCCCGAGGGAACAAAATTGGAGGACAACCTTGCTCCTTGGGATGCCTCTCTCGCAGAGGTTGAAGTGCACCCCAACGCGCCAGTGATTGGTCAGAGTCTTAAGGAGATGAGACTTGGCGAACAGCGTCGGCTCAATATTGTTGTTATTAAGCGGGGCACACGAACCATTGTCGCGCCTCGAGCTGAGGAGCGTGTCTACCCGGGAGACAGTTTGCTTTGTTTTGGCACCGAGGCTGAGATTGAGGCTTTACGTCTGGTTGTGCAATTTCCGGTTGCCGTGGACGATGTCAAAGAACATTACATTCTCAAATCATTCGTTATTCAAGAACAGACCTCGTTGATAGGGAAGACGATTCGCAGCAGTCGTATCAAAGAGATGTTTGGTTGCCTCCTTGTCGGTATTGAGCGAGAAGGGCAAAGGATTCAAAGTCCGCATCCGGACACGGTCTTGGTTGAAAGAGACCTTATTTGGATGGTTGGTGACGAAGCTCGGCTTGAGCAGTGTGGCGATTTCGTCAACTCAGCAGTTTTACAGGAAGCAAAACCGCTGGCCTAGGCATGGCTTTTTGGCTAAGTTGGGGTTTTCGCGAGGACTAGCATGAGCCAACTTAATCCTAGCCGCCTTTTTTCATTTCTAGACGATAAAGATAACTACGTTGTTTCGTTTCTAGAGGGACAATGTCTTATTGCCGATCTGGCGATCAATCACGGATACGGCCCCAATGATTTGTCCTTTTTCCGTGATGCGGTGCTCTCAAGTCAACATCTTGTGCAGTTTTTCAAGAACAACGAGAGCATTGGTTTCTATCTCGACTCCGACAATCCCGACTTTCATTTCAAAATCGAGACGAGTAGTCAGGGGTACTTACGCGCTCTGAAGCTTCCTCCTTCGGAAGAACCCATGCCAAAGCGGATTAACGCTATGGTGAGGCTCATCAAAACTTCTCCCAGTCAAAAAGAACCGTACTCATCGATTTTGCAGGTTCGGAACTCTGATCTTGAGAGCATCATGAATCAGATTCTCGAACAGTCGTATCAAATTGCGGCTCAGGTTTTGCTTGCTCCTGACGCTGACCAAAGCATCCTCGTCTCTAGACTTCCTGTGGCGGAGGAGGAAGACGGAACAATCGTTGCGCCAAGAGAATACCTCTTGCGCAAAAAAAAGGTCTTTTTGGAGCTTTTTGCGAAAAATCTAAACCGTGAAGAGGAAGTTATCCAATCCTTTGAGTCTCTAGGGTTTCGCTATTTGTCGAACACTGAACTTCGTCTGCATTGCCCCTGTAGCAAAGAAAACGTGATCAATAGCCTTGGGAGTATTTTGCAGAGCGAGCTTGCAGAAGCTGCAGCTCAAGGCGAGGACCATCTCTCCATCAAGTGTCACTACTGCAACAAGACTTACAACATTCGTAAAAGCGATCTCCCATCTTGAAGCATTTTAAAATTAGTTAGCCGTCCAAATTCTCATTTCTATTGATCCGAAATTCCGATTTTGGCGTGCGACTTTTTGAAAAGTGCCATTTTTTACACATACCTCATTTTTCTTATTTTCAATCCACAATTGTCACTTTTGACTAACTTCCAGTTATAATAGTTAAAGCTCTATTAACGTTTTTTGTAAGTGAGGTAATTCGTGGGACGACTCCAACAGACGAGCGACGAAGAAATTATTCGTGTTGCTCGCGAGTGCTTCAAGCAGCATGGTCCACAGGTTTCCACTGCTGAGATCGCGAACAGATTGAACATCAGCCAAGCCACATTGTTTAGCCGATTCGGCACCAAAAAATCGCTGCTTCTTGCCGCGCTGGGAGTTCCGGATGGAGGGGAGTGGCTCAATGAGCTGAAAGAAGGCCCAAACGACCAGCCTCTGCCTGATCAATTGCGACACATGGCGCAGAGCTTCGCCGAGCACTATCGAGCGGTTGCCCCAAACATAGCTATGTTGCGATCGGCGGGAATTTCTCCAAAGGAAGCTTACGCGGAAGCATTTGATAGCCAGGTTCAGCCAAATGAAGTGCTCGCGGATTGGTTGCGCCGCGCCTATGAGCACGGACTCATCATCGACTGTGATTTTCGTTCAATCGGCTTGGCGCTCCTAGGCATGTTTCAGATGCATCCCTTTATGCAATTGACTTGTGAAATAGAACTTCAGAACGTGGAAGAACGCGAATATCTTTCCCACGCCATCAAAATGATCGTTGATGGGATAGGTAAAAACTAATATTAGTTATATGGTTGCTATTAGCGACGTTGGAAAGGCTCTTTTAAGAGCCTTTTTTTATTCTTTGATACAGATTTAGGAGAGGCGCGTGGGTGTAAAAATCACGGGTGAATTTGCGGGCGGCTTAGAAATGCGTATGCGTCATGAGCATTCCGGTGCTGTTATTGTTACGGACCCTCCACTCGACAACGGCGGTCGCGGAGCGAGTTTTTCGCCGACAGATATGTTCGCTGCTTCTTATGGCGCCTGCATGATGTCGATCGTGGCGTTGCGAGGGAAGAAAGAAAATATTGATCTGCGTGGCATGCAAGTCGCGATCGAAAAACATATGACCAGCACGTTGCCGCGTCGCATTGAATCTTTGGACGTGAATCTCACACTGCCGGCACATTTAACATCAACGCAAAGAGAGCAGATGGTCACCGCGGCCAAGACCTGCCCGGTTGCTTTAAGTGTGTCCGCCGATATTACTGTGAATCTCAATGTTTCGTACCGTTAGCTAGCTGGAGCTAAGTCGGTACGAAACAAGTGGTGATGAAATTTATTGCGGGAGAGGGGCTTCGGGAAAGCCCTGCGATCCCGCAAGCGCAGCGACACGACGAACCAGTTCATGACGCTGGATTGGTTTTGTAAGGTGATCATCACATCCCGCCTCAAGGGTTTTATCACGTTCTTCCCGTAGGGCGTGAGCTGTGAGAGCGACGATAGGACGGCGATACCCGTTGCTGCGAAGCCTTCTCGTCGCGGCTATTCCATCTAACTCAGGCATCTGCACATCCATCAGGATCACATCGTAGTCACGATTCATTGCTTTCTGGATAGCTTCCTGACCGTTCATCGCGGTGTCAACTTCAGCACCGGCAAGAGTTAGAAATTTTTTAATCAATAGCTGATTGTCGTATGAATCCTCAGCCAAAAGGATGGATTTTCCTCTCAGAATATCGCCACGCGCTGGGCGCATCATCTCTGTGCTATCTTCCAATCCCATGGCGTCCTCTAGCTTTAGCCAATCGCGGCCTTGCAGTGATCCGGTGTCTATCGTGATTTCGAATAGACTGCCATCCTGAGGCACGCTACGAATTAAGAGTAGATCCCCGCCCAAGGCTTTGGCAAGTTCTTTGGACAGTGCTAAGCCGAGACCGGTCCCACCAAAGCGACGTGTTGTTGACGAATCGGCCTGACTAAAGGGCCTAAATAATTTGGCGTGATAACAATTATCAATACCGATGCCCGTGTCTTTTATCGAAATTCTTAAGAAACCGCCGCGACGACGATTTTCGTGCGCCTCAATCGTAGCCTTTACTTCGACCTTACCTATATCCGTAAATTTTACGGCGTTGCCGATGATGTTCACGAGAATCTGTTTAAACCTCGTTGGATCGGTCGTGATCGTCGTGGGAATGGGACCATCAGAAGAAAGATATATTTTAATGCCTTTCTCACGTGCACGTAACGCAAACACGCCGCGAATTTCGTAGAGCAAGTCCGGAAGCGAAACTTCAAGACGTTCCACTTGGATCTGGCCCGCCTCCACTTTTGAGAGATCGAGGATGTCGTGTACGAGATCCGACAGAATGCGCCCGTTTTTAATAATCGCCGAAACGCAGTTTAAGCGTTCGGAGCCTGATTGATTGGGCTCTAATAGCAGCTCGCCAAATCCAAGGATGGCGCTCAGAGGAGTCCGAATCTCATGACTCATATTCGCTAAGAAATGAGTCTTTGCTTGGTTGGCGCTATCGGCTCTTTCCTTCGCGCGTATGAGCTCGGCCTCGATGATTTTTTGTGCCGTGATGTCGCGGATTGTGACGATTGCGAATACAAAATTGCCGTTTTTGTCGTAGATGGGGGAGCCGTTAAAGCTACCAACCCAGTCAGCATCTCCTTCTCCAAGGCGCTGAATAATAATCTCTGTGTTATTGAGAGTTTCCCCTCTAAATACTCTGCTCATGGGCCACTCTTGGAATGGCATGACATTTCCGTTGAGGTCGCACATACGGAAACGATAGTCGTACTCACGGAGGTTGCGTAGAGAGGGGTAAAGCCCTTCGAGATGGAACATTCGGCAGGCAGATTGATTGATTAGGCGGATATTCCCGCTCGCGTCAGTAAATAATACGCCCTCATTCATGTGCTCGATCAACGCTTCTAGTTCCATCAAGCTTCTTTCGAGGGCTGAGTTGGCTCGCTTTAAATCCTCTTCGATCTTTTTTCTTTTGCCGATGTTGCGAGCAATTCCCGAAATGCCGACGGCTTTCCCGTTTGAATCGAGGATAAGGGAATGAAGTATGGATACGGGGATAAGGGTATTGTCCTTTGCGACGCGGAAGGTCTCAATGGGTTCGGCGTGTCTGCGACGCTGCACTAATTCTACAAGTGGCTTAAAATCATCGACATTCTTCGAGGGAAAAAGAAGGGACACTGATCTTCCGAGAGCTTCCTCGGCCGAATATCCGTACAGTTGTTCCGCTCCAGGATTCCAACTAATAATGCGCCCGGAAAACGTCGCGGAAATAATGGCGTCTTCACTGCTTTCGACGATCGCGGCTAGTCGCGCCCGCTCTTCCTCACTGCGCTTATATGCGGCCATCTCCTGAAATATGCTGCGGCGAGCGGATTCCGCCGTTGTTTTTTCCCGGTCGAAGCGATGAACTAGCATTGCCAACCACCATTGAGTGACCGCGTAACAGAGGAGAGGGACCACGATAAGAATGATCATGGCAAGATCAACGCTATACCATCCAAGGCGAGACCCCGTCCAAACGCCCCAATACCAAAGGGGTGGCAGCACAAGAACGGGAACGATGGCTATGCGCGCTATGTAAGCTCCGAGAGTCCTTGCGTGAAGGAGGTTCTGCACGCCCAAGGATCCGCGAGAAAGAATAAGGGACAATCCCAATAGGCTGAAGATGGACCACATCGGAACCGAGACCCTGGCCGGCGCAAGATGGCTGGGGAGGTTTGGGACTTCAAAGATAAAAGTACAGATAACTCCGACGCCTATGTAAAAAAGACATATGCCACAGGCTGCCGGAAGCCAGCGGATGAACGTTCTATCACGTCCGAGAGTTAACATGCCTATGCCAAGCATGCAGAGGGCGAGGGCAAAGGCGAAAACGTAGAGCTGGGCATTTTGGATGGGGACGAGAAAAACAGTGGTAGCCAGGATGAAAGCCAGAATGCCGGACAGGTTGCTTGTTCTACGAGGAAAGATCTCTTCATGCTCTGCCCGTAACAAGCTTAGGCCAAAGAATGCCAATATCACCGCAAGAACGGTAATTTTTGGAAGAACTCCAGTCGCTGGTCCCGTTGAAAAGGAGGTCCGCCATATGAAAGGGGTGCTGATACTCAACAGGACTGATGCCCACTGGAAAATACGAGTGGCTAACCTAATCGTCGCCATGCATGTGTCTTTCCTTCAGTGTTCGGCAAAACTAAGGGATGCTCGTAAGCGGTCTGTCAATATGCCAAAATTGTGCCAGTGACCGCATTCCGCGAAATGAGGGGATTGAATACAATCTAAGAAGACCCTCCCTTGGTAGGAGGCGTATCCTATTTTTCGGAAGAAGGGCAACCCACGGCGGTCTTAAGATTTTCTCGAAGAATTCGAGAAAAAAATAAAGGGTAACGAGGTCATGACAGGTACAGGGATAGATTTAGAGATCGTGCGGCAGCCCGATGATATTACCTGTGGGCCAACGTGTCTTCACTCTATCTACAGCTTCTTGGGACAAGAAATTTCCTTGGAACAAGTGGTGCGCGATGTAAAGATGCTCGAGGATAGGGGGGGGACGATTGCGGCTTCGTTGGGTTACCATGCCCTACAGCAGGGATATCGAGCTACGGTATATAGCTTCAATCTAAATATGTTTGATCCCACATGGTTCAACCTCGATAACAAACTTTTGGTGCGCAAGCTCAAAGAGCAGCTCAAGCATAAGAGATCCAATAAATTTAAATTCGCAACGGAAGCCTACATCGACTTTCTGAATGAAGGTGGGCTGGTCCGTTTTCAGGATTTGAATGGCGAGCTTCTTTATCATTACTTAAGCCAAAACATTCCGTTGCTTGTCGGGCTCAGTGCAACGTATCTTTATCGTTGTTCGCGTGAGGTTCCTTCAAGCACAGAGTACGATGATATTCGTGGAGAGCCTTCTGGGCATTTTGTTGTTCTTCGTTCCATTGACCTACAAGCGGGTGAGGTGATGATCTCAGACCCGTATCATCCCAATCCTCTTTCCGAGCACCATACTTACAAGGTAAACATTGAGCATTTGATTTGCGCAATTTTGCTTGGCGTTGTGACTTACGACGCGAACATCTTGGTGATTAAAAAGCAAAAGGGCGCCGCATGAGGAATATCTTTGTCGTGGAATCTCCCGCCGACTGGCCCATCAGTTCGGGTGAGTTTGAAGTTGTTTCCGACACGGCATACCTGACCGATCCTGACTTTCAAGAACAGCGCAACCTGCGAGTTTTCAACCTTTGCAAGTCTTATCGTTATCAGACCAGCGGGTATTACGTCTCCCTGTTGGCCGCCGCGCGTGGGCATAAACCAATTCCATCGGTGGCGACGATCGAAGATATGAAATCGATCTCTTTTGTACGCATCACATCAGATAACCTCGAACAACTGATCCAAAAAAGTCTCTCGGGTATTCGCTCAAAGAGCTTTGAGCTGAGCATCTATTTCGGCAAAAATATGGCGCAGAAATATGATCGCTTGGCGCGGGAGTTATCAAAAATTTTCGCTGCGCCGATGATTCGCGCCAAATTTGTGAAAAAAGATCAGTGGATGTTAAGTTACGTCTCTCCGATTGCCTTGAAGGATGTGCCAAAAAGTCATCAGCAATACCTTTTGCAGTTCGCCAAGGACTACTTCCGTAACCGAAATACATCCGCAAAACCAAAAGCAGCCAAATTTTCCCTCGCGATATTGATTGATCCCAATGAAAAGACCGCCCCTTCCAATGAAAAGGCGATTAAGAAATTTATCGCCGCGGCGCAAAAACTTGAAATGGAAGTGGAATTGATTGAACACGCCGATTTTCGTCGTTTGGCGGAGTTCGATGCGTTGTTTATTCGCGAAACGACAAACGTTAACCATCATACGTTCCGCTTTGCGCAGAAGGCGAAAGCTCTTGGTCTCGTGGTGATTGATGACCCGGATTCGATATTAAAGTGCAGTAACAAGGTCTATCTTACGGAACTTCTCAAACGTCATAAAATCGCCGCACCACGCACAAAACTGATCCACAAATCAAATTGGGAAAACGATATCCAGGAACTCACGCTGCCATGCATCGTGAAACAGCCGGACAGTTCATTTTCGCTGGGCGTGATCAAGGTTGAAGATCCAGCCGACCTTCGCGTGCAAACACAAAAACTTCTCGAAGAGTCAGATCTCATTCTTGCGCAAGAGTTCATGCCGACGGAATTTGACTGGCGTGTGGGAATCATTGATCGGCGTCCTCTTTACGTCTGCCGCTATTATATGGCGCGCAGTCACTGGCAGATTTATAAGCGCGATGGTGGCGGGAAGTTAGTCGATGGCAAGTCAGATACCCTGACGGTCGAGGACGCACCGCCGAAACTTATTCGCTTCGCGTTAAAGGCGGCCTCTCTCATCGGTGATGGCTTCTATGGACTCGACGTTAAAGAAGTTGACGGCAAATACTATCTGATTGAGATCAATGACAACCCTAGCATTGACGCGGGTGTTGAAGACGAAGTGTTGAAAGAGCAACTTTATCTTGAGATCATGAAGGTTTTTTTGAATCGACTAATGGCTAAAACTGAAGGAACACCGCATGAGTAGGACGAGTCGGCTCTCACTCTTTGAGGGTTATGGCATTGAACTGGAATACATGATCGTAGACCGTCAAACCCTGCAGATTCGTCCGATTGCTGACCAAGTTCTCGAAAAACTCGGTGGTCAACTGATGCTTGAAGTGGACCTAGGGCCTGTGGCCTGGTCCAATGAGTTGGCTCTTCACATCGTGGAGCTCAAGTGCAATGGTCCGCAAAAAGATCTTCTCACGATGCGCCGCCGTTTTGCTTCTGAAATTGAACGGGTTAATCATCTCTTGAAGCCCATGAATGCGATGCTAATGCCCTCCGCCATGCATCCATTTATGGATCCCGACACGGAAATGCGTCTTTGGCCGCACGAGAATACGGATATCTATCAAACCTATAACGCCATCTTTGATTGCCGCGGGCATGGATGGACAAACCTCCAAAGCACTCATATCAATCTGCCGTTCGCCAATGACGATGAATTTGGGCGTCTTCATGCAGCGATTCGATTAGTGCTGCCCATTCTGCCGGGCCTAGCCGCAAGCTCTCCCATCTATGGTGGAAAGATCACGGGACGCCAGGATAATCGACTCGACTTTTATCGTTACAATCAGCGCAAGGTTCCCATGGTTGCCGGCCACGTGATACCCGAGCGCGTTTTCACCCGTAAAGCTTATGAAGAAGAGCTCTTGCAGAAAATTTACAAAGACATCGCGCCATTTGATCCCAGCGGAATCCTTCAAGAGGAATGGCTGAATTCACGCGGTGCCATCGCCCGATTTGATCGTGATGCCATTGAGATTCGCGTCCTGGATATTCAGGAGAGCCCTAAAGCGGATATGGCGGTTGTGGCCGCTGTGATTTCGCTGGTGAAAGCCATGGCGGAAGAGCGGTGGTGTGATGTTAAAACACAAATGAAAGCTGATGAAAAAGATCTGGCGCGTATTTTTTCTTCCCTACTTGATCACGGTGATAAGACCCTTATCCAAGACGAAGCGTTTTTGTCTTACTTTGGCATAAAGTCTGCGGTGACTGTGCGAGAATTTTGGCGCGAAAAGATGAGTGAATTGGCCGGTGATAACCGGTACCCGATCCAAGATTTTTACACTGATTTTATGTTAATGAATCAACGGGGCAGCTTGGCCAGTGAGATTGTGAATTCCTTGCACGGGGACACATCCGCGGCACGGATTCGTGAGAGCTATCGACGGCTCTGTGAGTGTCTCGAGGCTGGTGAGATTTTTTATGCCTAGACAGCGCCCCGTGGCGTTGATTTTTACGTGTGAACATGCGGGGGCGGAGATTCCTAAGTCTCTGGCCCCTTATTTTATTGGTCAGAAGAAAGTCCTAAAAACTCACCGCGCCTGTGATTTTGGCGCGTTTCCTATCGCGAAAGCGCTTTCTTCATACTTCTCTCGTCCCTTTTTTTTCACAAAAACTTCGCGCCTTGTTGTTGATTGCAATCGCTCAATGAAGCACCGCGGCGTGATTTCATCATTCTTAGATGAATTCCCGGAGAAAGCGAGTCTGTTGCGACGTTTCTATCTTCCTTATCGAGAAGAGGTTGAAACCAATATTCGCGCCTTGGTGAAGAAAGGATTTCAGGTTCTTCACATTTCCGTTCACTCATTCACTCCGGATTTGAATGGAGAAACACGCAACGCGGAGATCGGCTTGTTATTCGATCCTCGGCGTCGGCGCGAAAAAGATTTTTGCCTGAATTGGCAAAAAGCCCTTAAAGATCAATCTCCCGAGTGGCGCGTTCGTCGGAATTATCCCTATCGTGGTGTGGCGGACGGATTCACAACCCATTTGAGACGGCGGTTTAAGGAAGAAGAGTATGTGGGAATCGAAATCGAGTTAAATCAGTCTCTCGTGGGGCGGTATGTAAATAAGCCGCCCCCTGACGTCATGCGATTACTTAAGAAATCGTTAGAAGCGATGTTAAAAAAATAAACCGGATTCTCCTCCGGTTTTTTCTTTTTTCTAATTTTCCGACTCCGAAAAGACACTATCTGATCTCGTCCGGGTCACTATCAGTTTGGCCGGAATTTGGTTCTGATGGCGAAGGTCCTTGGGGTGAAGGTGTTTGGGTTTGCTCTTGTTCCGTTTGATAAAGAGTGTGACCTGGGCACCACCCTGCGTCGAATGCAAAAGAAGTGGATGGGATGCCTAGCAAACATAAAACTACAGGCCATGCCCTTTTGGTCGCTAAAAGCGCCATGACGGGCTCCCTTCATCAAGATAGCTTCGTTCTAAGTTGAAGCAAGAAAAACTCCAAATAAATGTGTAAGTAATTCCAAAACCATAAAAGACAATAAAATGTCCAAGGCCCTTACACTGTCGAGGAAAAATCCAACAGTAAGGATTGAGGCAGAATAAAGTTGTTTTGTTGATCGAAAATTTTCCGCTACTTACGGAAGTACTCTATCGCTCGTTTCACTTTCCGAGAAGTACTCCGTTCTCGCCCTTCTCATAGAGCAAAGATGATACCAAAAAATTTGATAAATGCTGGCATTCACATTGCACTCTCATGCGGGTATCGAGGTATTCATTTCCAATGAGGAGAGAGCAACATGAGTGTTATTGCGAAAAAGTTTTTGGGACTTTCGGCCGTTGTTTTGTTGGGAGGATCGACCCCTGCGGCATTCGCGTCCGATGATGCCGAAGGATCTCTTCAGCACCAACAGAAACAGCAATTTCAACATCAACAGCAAGCACCAGCAGCTCAACAACAAGCACCCGCTCAGCAGCTTCAGGCTCCTAGCGCTGCACAACAACAAGGCTTGACAGCGCAACAGCAACAACAAGTGCAACAATCTATTGCCGCCATTGTTAAAGTTCCGAAGGATCAGTCTGGCAAGGAAGTGCCACAACAAGCTCAACTCCGGTTGCGTATTGGTAACATGGCACAACAAGGAACCACGAAAGATGTAGAGGCAATCTGGAATGAAGAATCTATGGATGTTTCTGATTTAATGCAGCCAGCGTCTGATACTAATGTGAACCCTGAATGGCGTGGTTTCGGTTTCGGATTCAGGCCATTTTTCCGCCCATTCCTTTGGGGCTGGGGCTTCCGCAACCCTTACTTCTACGGCTATCGCGGCTATAACTACTACTACTATCCCCGTTATGGTTATGGCTACGGCTGCGGTTACGGATATCGCTGCTAAGCTCCTTTGAAGAAGGTTATCTGAAAGAAGCCTGGTATCATTGCCAGGCTTTTTCTATGTGCGTAGGGGATAGAAATGAAGCTGAAAGTTTTTTTTGACGGTGCTTGCAGTTTTTGTGCGGCGACTATGATGGCGCTAAAGCGGCGCGATCAAGCGGGTGTTCTCGAGTTCATTGACATTACCTCTCCTCATTTTTCTAAAACAAAATATGACTTGGCTCGTTTTGACTTACAGTCCGCGATTCACTGCCAAGATGAGCATGGGGACGTAAAGGCTGGCATGGCGGCTTTGCGCCGTATCTATCAAAAACTTGGCAAAGGCGTCTTACTCAATTGGACGGGGTGGCCTCTTATCGCGCCTTGCGCTGATAGGATTTATGGGCTGGTGGCGCGCTATCGGCCGAGAAATCTCCGCCATCGATGTGATGGCGGAAGGTGTCATCATTAGACTGTCGTTTTGAGAATCTGCTCGCGCTCGTGGGGGAGCAAGTTCTCCAAACCAGAATAAGTTTCCGTGGTCGTTTTTGAAGAAACTTTTTCGACTCCTCGCATCATCATACACATATGAGCCGCTTCTACTTTAACCATCACGGCTCGCGGAGCTATGGTCTCGATAATGGCGTCGCAGATTTGTTGCGTGAGTCGTTCTTGCACCTGAACGCGACGTGCAAACAAATTAATCAGGCGCGGAATTTTTGAAAGGCCGAGAATCTTCTTGTTAGGAAAGTAGGCAACGCTCGCGTGCCCCAAGAATGGCAGCATGTGATGTTCACACATGCTAAAAAATTCCACATGGTTCACACTGACAAGGCCAGTGCCTTCCGCCGGGAAGATGCCGTGGCCGACGGCTTCGTTGACCGAAAGACGATAGCCAGAAGTTAAGAAGTCAAAGGCTTTCGCCATGCGTATGGGGGTGTCACGAAGACCTTCACGGATGGGATCCTCTCCGGTCATTCGTAAAAGTAGATTTCCCGCTTGGCGCCCACATTCGAGACGCGCTTGAGTCTGGACATCACGAGTGTAGCTTTCGGCGGAGCAATCAACGTCAATATGTTCGTGATCGGTGTGAAGACTCACCGGACCTCCCTTCAGTAACGGGACGGATTATTAAGCCCCAAGATGTTTTTGGAACTGACCTCATACCAAGAGCAGACCTGGTGTTAAAGAAAAATCGATAAATTGTTAATGATTTAATAGAATAGTCAGAAATTCATAGAGAGAAAGCATGGCCCAGTCCCTCGTCCTCCTATTGTTCGCGAACATATTTATGACTTTCGCTTGGTATGGACACCTAAGGAACTTAGGTAGCAAGCCCCTTATCGTTGTCATTCTCATAAGCTGGGGAATCGCCTTTTTTGAATACTGTCTCCAGGTTCCCGCAAATCGCATCGGGTTTAAGTATTTCAGCTTGCCGCAGCTGAAAATTCTCCAGGAAATCATTACCCTTATTGTCTTTGTGACATTTGCCTACTTTTATATGGGCGTTCGCCTTACCTGGAACTTTCTCTGGGCGGGGCTCTGCCTTATCGGGGCCGTCTATTTTATCTTCCGGGATGGTGTCGGAGGATCCTAAGTATTTGACTTTCCCAAGGCCCTGGGCGAAGAAGGGCGCCTTGTCAGAAAAGAGGCACTATGCACGAGTGGAAGATAAGCGGATCAAGTGAAAAGAGGCTTCGAGGAGGTCATCCTTGGGTCTTTTCCAATGAATTGGCTCAAGGACCGCGTGGCATCGCTCCAGGAGAGCTGGTGCGCCTGGTGAATGGTCGAGGGCAGTTTGTGGCTATCGCTTATGGCAACCCACACTCGCTCATCGCGGCTCGCGTTCTTTCCCGCAATGAGGCTGAGGCCATCAACAAAGATTGGCTTGTCGAAAAGCTTATCAAGGCGGCCCGGCTGCGCCATAAAATGGGCTTTGCTCCCTTCAGTCATCGGCTTTGTTTCGGTGAGGCGGATGGAATCCCGGGATTGGTGGTGGATCGTTTCCTATGCGAAGAGGGTACGACGCAGGTTTTCGTCGCTCAGGTGTTGACGGCCGGAACCGAAGTTCTTTGCAATGGACTCTGGGAGGTTATTCAAGCCTTTGCTCAGCGAGCGGCGGCGAACCATATCTACTCTCCCAGTATCAAGGATACGGTGCTCCTTGTTCGACGCGATGTGAAAGCGCGTGCTTTGGAACAATTGGAGATTCAGGACGCCGAAGTCTTCGGCACTCAGGGCAAGACCATTCTTGAGAACGCTCGAATTTTAGTGCGCTCGGCAAACAGCCAATCCGAAGAGCCCGTCTTGTTTTCTGTTGATCTGTTAGGCGGGCAGAAGACGGGTTTCTTTCTCGATCAAGGGGGCAACATTGAATTCTTGCTGCACCAACTTCCCTGGCCAAACGCGGGTGAGACATTAAAAGTTCTTGATCTGTTTTGTTACGTGGGGCAATGGGGCACGCAACTGGCGCGAGCGGCGAAGAAACGCGGCGTGAAGTTGATGGTAACGGCAGTGGATGCTTCCGAGAAAGCCTTGGCGATTGCCAAGAGGAATATCGAGGGCGAAGGGGCGAAAGCTGAAACCATTTGTATGGATATCGTCGCGGAAAGCCACACTCTTCCGGCAAAAGAATACGACGTGGTTGTTTGTGATCCACCTGCTCTTATCAAATCCAAGAAGGACCACCCACAGGGGAAAAAGGCTTATCAAAAAGTTAACAGCAACGCGCTGCGCGCATTAAAAAGTGGCGGTTTCTATATTTCATGCTCTTGTTCGCAGCATCTTAGCGAAGAAGATCTTGTGGATGTTTTGGTGAACGCCCAGCAGAGGTCAGCCCGTTCACTGCAGTGGGTTGGGCGTGGCTATCAGGCGAGCGATCACCCGTTACTCTTTGAATTCCCTCAAGGGAAGTATCTTAAAGCTTGGTTCGGATTCGATCGCGACTAGGTTGACCAGAGCGTAGGAGATGCTTGTGGCAAATGTTCGATGGATAAGTCATCGTGGATTGCGAGAAAAGTATCCAGAAAACACGGCAGCCGCATTTCAGGCGGCTTGTGATGCCGGCTTTGAGGTCCTCGAAACAGATCTTCGCACAACCCGTGATGGGCACATTGTTCTCTTTCACGACCCTAGCTTAAAAAGAATGTTAGGTCGTGAAGACCAGATCTCTTCTTTAACACGCTCTCAGCTCGAAGCTCTCCATTATCCAAGCGGCGAAAAAATCCTATTCTTAGAAGAGTTTGTGCGGCTCTTTACCGAGCGGCAATGGACATTCGATATAAAGCCAGATCATGCGGATGCGATGCGTGCCGCATTCGCTCAATTTCTAAATCGTAGCCATCACGTCAGCGATCTTTTCAAACGCTCACGCTTCTTATTCTGGGACGGTGGAACGGAAGATATGTGGCGTCGTTCATGGCCGGACATTCAGTGTTATGCGCGGGAAGCGGAATGTTATCGTGCGGCTCTGTGTCTGAAACTAGGCATGAAGAACCTAGCGGCGATTAAAGCGGGAACCACGTACGCTCTCGTCTCTAAATGGTGTGGAATCCGTTTTATGTCGGCTCGCTTTGTGCAGCTGTATCATGAACGGGGAGCCAAAGTGTGTGCTTATCTTCCAGAAACAGAAGAGGCGGCTCGCGCCGCCTTAGTCGCAGGTGTGGATGAAGTCATCACCAACCACCGTATCGTTATCTAGCTGTGCAGAGTCATCACTTCATTCACAAGCGAGTTGATTTCTTTGGCAAACGCTTCGACCTGTGTTTGCAGCTGCGGTAGCAGTTCTTTCACCTTGTTCCATTGCTTGTCTTGCGCGGATTTTTCCATGTCGGCCGCGATCCCGCTCACTTTTTGTCCGCCAATGGCGCTAAGCTCGCCGTGGAGGGTCTT
Organism: uncultured Oligoflexales bacterium; assembly: GCA_964404325.1. GTDB lineage: Bacteria > Bdellovibrionota_B > Oligoflexia > Oligoflexales > Oligoflexaceae > CAYOJQ01. The sequence continues at coordinate 49,417 of CAYOJQ010000006.1, read as the reverse complement.
TGCGCCAGTCGTTAATCGCTTGCCATCCGATTTTTCAACGGCTGTGCTTAGATCCGCCAACATTCCTTGATAACGCAGAAGGAATGTTTCGATCACTTGTAGCATGACTTCTTCGTCGCCCTTGTACTCATTCAATAGAATGTCTTTGTTAACCAGCTTATACATCGAGTCTCCTCTCAGAAGGTGCTTTCCTATGGAAGGATTTGATCGATTTCATTTTCGGGAAGGAAATAGGCCCGATCTTGTTGCCCCACCTGATAGGCGCGCAATCCAACAGATTCGGCCGCTTTTGTTTCCTCAGGCATCTCTCCTTGAAAGACGGCGGGACAGTTTTCACGCTGTGCCTGCGCCATGGCGATCTGGAATAGATGCGGGTGCGGTTTACGGCGTGCCTCGTCATGAGAAACATGAGCTCTCGTCTCAAACCATTCCCAAGGGAAGGAACTGGTATCGCGCCAACGCTCGGAAGTGAAGTTCTTTAGAAAAGCCAATTTCTCTTCCTGAGTTTGACCCCATTCATCGGGAACATTTGTCAAAAGGCCAATAGGATAGCCTTTCTCGTGCAGCGAGGTGATATAGGCGAGAGCATCGTGGTTAAATAAAATACCATGCTCGTCGGTGTGGATCAGGGTCTCGCCCAAATCAAAGTACACAAAGGGATGGGCGCATGATGGGGAAGACGCACTCACATAACTGTAGCGATCTTGTGTTTCACAGCCGGCAAGCGCTGTAAAACAGATAGCAAAAATAAGCTTCCGTATCATGGAACTCGTCCGCAAAAATTTTTGTTGTACTAACCTCATCGTACTTCAGTTGACCCACTATTGTACAGTTGGCAGCACAGTTGATCTTTGAACACGGCGCAGTAACAGATGGCACAAAGCCATAACGACAATGGTACCGGCTGTCGCATGCCACAAAAATTGGTCAAGAGCCCCCCGTTCAAGGTACGAACCAATATTCAGCGCCACCACTGCACAAACACCGCGATCCAGAATGGATTCCAGGGAAATCAGAGTTGCGCGAAGAGGGGATGCGCCGATGGCATCGTTGATCAATTGTTTTTGAATAGGGAAGGCCAGCCCCGTCACAAACGAAAAAACGCACAGAGCCGCTATGGTTCCGACTTCTCGCGCCACGGGTATGATGGCAATGGCGAGAGCCATGAGCGCTGTGAGGAGGCTCACGGCGCCGATGTCTTTGGTGAACGCCTGCATAAGGCGTGGCTTCACGGATCCAATGGCTTCAAAAAGAGTCATCGCGGCCATAATGGGGCCAAACGTCTCGACCCCAAAATTTTTCGATTTAAGGATCGGCTGGAACAAGTTTACCTGAAGAATGCGAACAAGAACAAAGAGTGCAATCCCTTGAACCATAATCAGCACCAATGAACGCGAACCGCGGAGGGATTCCCACAGGCTGGCGCCGAAGAGGAGCGGGGCTTTGCTTGTTTTTTTAAGCGCGTCGTTGGGAAGGAGATGTGTGTAAAGGAGAGCCCCTGCCGCGGAAACGCTCGTTAACCAATAAGGCAGAGTGAGGTGCCACTTCATAAGAAAGCCCACGGCTCCCCAGCATACGATTTTTCCCAGCAGGCTAAATGCACGCGCCTTACCTTCCCACTGTTTGTATTCCGCAGCCGCGGATTTCGTTTGCAGGTACTCGTAAAGGTAAGCGCTCGACGCCCCTGAGTTTAGCGATCGTGCTAAGGCAATCAGAATAAAATGGATTAACATCCCCGCATGAGTCTGCATAAAAATCGGGAAAAATTGCGCAATGAGCAATACGGCCGCGCTGCCTTGCAAAGAAAATCGCCGGCCTAATTTATCGGCGATAAACCCCGTTGGGATCTCAAGAAAAGCAAAGATCACGTAGTAAATGGATTGAATGCCGAAGATCGTCGCGTCCGAGAGTCCGATTTGTTTTTGGAATTCAAAAAAAATCGGCACCCAGAACAGCAGGGAGAAGAAAAACTGATAAAGAAAATAGCGACGAATGGTGCGGTCCATAAACAACCTAGCGTGCAAAAGGTCGCAGCTGCAAAATATGAACGACATCGCCGTTCAACAGCCATTCGATGTCCACGGGAGCGCTGAATGTATAGTCTGGGGAAAAATGAGACTGCAGAAGTCGCCCCGCCACGGCGAGTTTTTGCATAAGATTTTTTTGCTCGTGAGAGAGACCGCTCTGAGATCTTCCCAGCGACAGGGTTCTGCCACCGCCTTCGACTGTGTTGTACAGATACTGGAAGGGTTCGCCAGATCCCTGAACAACATCTTCCACGGATTTGGGGGAAATATTGAAATAGACGTTGCGGAAATCCGCTTTGTTCAACGGGTTTGCCGTTACCAGAACGCCGCCCAAAGAAGCGGGAGATTCTTCTTGAACGATGACTCCCATGTAGCATGCGTCCAAGGAGATGCCTACTTCCTGGCGGAGTCGCACACTGCGGAGAGAAAGAAGAGAAGCCCAAACTTGTTTGATGCTCTCAAAGATATTTTCCGCGGTGGTCACGTGATTGATGGATTCATAAATGCCCGCGGCGGAGAAGTTTTCAAGATCTTCCGCATTAGAAGAGCTTCGAACAACAAAAGAGGAGACGCCGCTAAGATGCGTCGCGATTTGATCGTCGATATAGTTGCGAATCTTTTCGTTGATTTTTGTTTGGCGGATCATCTGCTGAATATTCACGCAGAGGGAATCCACTTGGCGAGCATTCAGTTCCAAAGCCATTTTGAGTTTACCGATGGCCTGTTGAATCTGTGGTGACGATTCAAGGAATTCTTGTTGGATCGAAAAGGGAATCGCGATACCGCGCGGCAGTCGCACGAACGACTGCAAAAATTCCCACGCGGCCTGATTCAAATCCGCGTCATCAGCCGTGCCTAAGAGTTTGATCAAATAGGAAAGAAGATTCGCGCGCGGTGGGCGCTTAATCTTATAGAAACCCGAGAGGCGTGAACTTCCCTGATTCATGACGTAGTGTAGCTCGCCCAGGTTGGCGGCTTTTGTCCCATAGCGGGAACGATCGCGCATCCGTAGGCGATCCAGAGAAACGATGGGTGTGTTAATGGTCTCTGGTTCTTCGAGCTTTATGGTGTTGACGCTCCAAGCGGGGCGTTGATCCACCTCCGCGGGGCGATCAATTTTTTTAAGAACGATTTCTGCCGCGTTAAATTGGACGATGTACTCAACCCAAGCCTGATCCAGGTTTTCGGCCTTGATGCGTTCATCGGCGCGAAGCTGGACCGCATTAGGAATCTGCCAACCGGCCGCTAAAACGTTCGTGTGTGAAAGAGGTGTGGTGTGCATCGTATTGATGATTCCGGACACGCGCGGAATATCATCGGGCACACGCTCCATGGCGATGATGTCGTACCATTCGATGCTTGTTCTCTGATCCCGGTAAGCCGCATCGTCCGCAAAGAATCGCAGACGTCCTCGAGCGTGACCTTGGTTCAAGGCGATGTACTGCGAGGTCGCGAAGAGTTCGTGAGCAAAAACCCGCGGCAGCTCTATGGGATCTATTTTCGCGACGGAAGCTTCCTGCCAGTGGTTGGCGGGTTTTAAGAACAAAGGCAAGGACGGGTCGATGAACTCACGCACCGTACTGAAGAAGTAGCGGATCATATCGCCGTTCATGGCGTCCACTTCAACGGTTTCGAGTGAGAAGAATGAGCGCTCCTCGCGGCGATGAAGCGAAATGATGCCCAAATAAAAACGACGTTGAGGATCGAAATAAACATTGCGGTTAAACGCATCAATATCATTCTCAGTCTGACCCTTTGGTAGACCGAGGAGCACCTCACCCACGTAGAGGGCGTGCATCTGATAGACGAAATGGTTAATGAAGTGAATGGTGCCTTTTTCGCGATCAACAACCACTTTTACAAATGGGATGCCCGCAAGTTGACCACACAGCTGCTGGAATGCTGCAACCGTGAGACGTTCACCGACGATGGCGCGGATGGGAGTGTCGTTTGTCGCCTCGGGAATGGGCGGCAGAGTTTGCATGGAGACCTCTGTTCTTGGCGCTTTTCAGGTAGCTGCTTTTAGCCTTCACTAAAGGCAGCGACAATCAAAAAATAGGGTTCCCTATTTTAAGAAAAAAGGCCAATGATTAAGGTAGCCTCCATAAATTAAATTTCTACCTCAATACCGATTTCGAAGACCTGATCCGGTGGTAAGCGGAAGAATGTCGTGGCGCGCTGTGCGTTCTTCGTCATGAAGGCAAAGAGTCTTTCACGCCAGCGAGCCATTCCTGGGCGTCGTGTGGAAATCAAAGTTTCGCGACCGAGGAAGTAGGTAACTTCGCTTAGCTTAAACTCCAGTTCAGGTGACTGACAGCGTGCGAGAACGGCTGGAACGTTCGGTGAATCCATAAAACCATAGCGGACCGTCAGGAAGAAAAAGCCGTCTTGAATTTTTTGCAGCTCGAAACGGTCCTCTTTTTTCACAAACGGAATACTGACAGTGATGACAGTGATAAGAATCACGTTTGAGTGAATGACCTTGTTATGGATGGCGTTGTGAAGGAGCGCGGGCGGCGTTCCTTCCGGAGTGCTTGTCATGAACACAGCAGTGCCATCGATCTTTTGGATCTTTCGCTCTTTCATCATCTTGAAAAATTGCTCGAGCGGTATGACACGTTCTTTAAGCCGTTGGGCAAGGATGTAACGACCTCGCTGCCAGGTGGTCATCGCAATAAAGATGCATGTCGCAACTGCGAGGGGGAACCAACCACCGTCCCAAATCTTCACAAGATTGGCGGCAAGGAAACTGACGTCAAAAGTGAGAAAGGCGATGGTCACGCCAACGGCGACGGGAACGCTCCACCCCCAACGCTCGTGGGCCACGAAGTAGATCAATAAAGTGGTGATGACCATGGTCATGGTTACCGCCACGCCGTAGGCTGCGGCCAAACCACTGGATGTGCGGAACATAACAACGAGCGCGATCGTGGAAACAAGAAGACCCCAGTTGATACTGGGAACGTAGATCTGTCCAATTTCGTCTTCAGATGTGTGCTGAATCTGCTGCCGTGGTAAATAACCTAACTGAATCGCCTGACGCGTTAATGAATAGGTTCCCGAGATCAGCGCCTGGGAGGCGATGATGGCAGCCATGGTAGAGAGCCCGACCAAAGGAAGCATGAACCAGCTTGGGGCAAGGCGAAAGAACGGGTTTTCCGCCGCGCTGGGATCGCCCAATAGGAGCGCGCCCTGCCCGAAATAATTGAGAACCAGTGAAGGCAGTACAACGCAAAACCAGCCCCAACGGATAGGGCTTTTTCCGAAATGTCCCATATCGGCATAAAGAGCTTCGCCACCAGTGACAACGAGGACGACGGAGCCGAGGATAAGGAATCCATGCCAGCCGTTTAGCACGAAAAAATGCAGAGCATAGTAAGGGTTGATGGCCATGAGAACGGAAGGGTTCGTGACCAAACTCGAAATCCCAAGAACGCCCAGTGTGAAGAACCAAACAAGGATAATCGGCCCAAAGAAGGTTCCAACTTTCGCAGTACCGAAGCGCTGCGGTAGAAACAGCAAGCATAGAAGCGCAATCGTGATGGGGATAACGTAGGGCTCAAAAACGGGCGTTGCGATCTTCAAGCCTTCGACTGCGGATAGCACGGAGATGGCGGGTGTGATCATTCCGTCGCCATAAAGCAACGCGGCGCCAATAAGTCCCAAGACGATAATGAAGCGTCGTTTATCTTTTACATGTAAAACGGGGCGCGGATGGGCCAGCGCCATAAGGGCCAAAACACCGCCCTCGCCGTTGTTGTCGGCACGCATCACGTAAAGGATGTACTTGAGGGACACCATGATGATCAGCGCCCAAAAGATCAGCGACAGAACACCCAGGATATTGTCGTAAGTCACAGGGACCGCGTGAGGTCCGAAGAAACACTCGCGCATGGAGTAAAGAACACTGGTTCCGATGTCCCCGTACACAACGCCGAGAGCGCTGAGCGTGAGAGTGAGCATGTACTTAGGGCTATGGCCAGAAGAAGACGCGGAGGAATCAGAAACCTGGTTCATGCATTGGTCCAGCAAAGTTCACACGAACTTTCAGTATAGCCGAAACGAGCTGATTTTCCACGGGAAGCTAGGCGGAGTTGGGGAGAGCGGAGAATAAAAAAAGCGATCCGAAGATCGCTTTTTCGTTATCTTATGGGGTTGTTGTCGCGGCTTTGCCCCAGATTTTTTCGACCAGTTCAGGATGGTCAATAAACGGGTTTCTGTTCTTCTGATACTTAAAGATCTTCTCGTTGCGGATTCGCTCCATATCGTCAACGGGGTCCATTTCATGCCAGCGGAGGAGATCTTTTAAGTTTCCGAACTTCGCAAGCTGCGTGTTCTGTTCCGCCTTATTGATCTCTGAACTATCAGATACAACCAAATCCGGCTCATTCGTGGCGTCGCCGTCATAACGAACGTCCATATAGAGAATCATACGCGCCACGTCGCCTTTAAAGGCATCGGCAGGTTCAAATGCATTTCCCGACTCGATCTTGTTGCCAGCTTTGTCGACCTTGTTGCCATTGGGAAGCTCAGCGAAAAATAAATTGCTTCGAGTCGAATTCAGTTTCACATCAGCGGGACGTAAGTGATGAAGGTCTGTGTAAGGAGCCATTCCTGAGTTTGGAAAGCCTTGGGATTTCGCCCAAACATGCTCGCGATTCCAGCGAGGCATGCTTTCAGCTCCATCAACGCTCTCATCATCCATGGCTACGATTTGGCCCTTGGAACGAGATTCGCCTGTGTAAAAGAGAATCACGTTTTTGGGGTTGTTGGGGTCTTCGTCCGTGTCCTTCAAAATATCGTAAACGGCGTTGTAAGAGTAAACTTGATGCCCTTTGATTAACTCATGGAGGGCTTTGTGAAGGTCTTGACCTGTTTGATCAGTGATACCTGCATAGTAATCAGAGGAGGTTCCTGGGGTGACTTCTTTGAGGGTGTTTTTGCCCGAGGCCGGTCCACAACCAATCAAAGCTAAGAGGGAAAAACCGTAGAGCAGCGATCGTTTCAACATCAGCAAAATCCTTATTCAACAGCAGCAGGGGGAGGAACAGCCGAGGGCGGGGCCCTCGCAACCTTTTAAAAATACCATAGAGTTTTTAAAAATAAACATAAAATTCATAGAATTTTATTAATAACTATCGCATTTTTATATTTATATAGAAAATTCAATGGTTACACATGGCTGCGGCAATAAAAAAGGCCGCCCGAGGGGCAGCCTTTTTATGCTCTTAGATCTAATTTTTCTTAGTGGTCGTGGCCATGAGCGCCATGAGCATGCCCGTGGGTCAGCTCTTGGGGGGTTGCATCGCGAACTTCAACGATGTTTACGTCGAAGTTCAGGTTTTTGCCGGCGAGAGGGTGGTTGCCGTCGATGGTGACATTATCACCTTCGATTTTCACAACTGTAACCATGATGGGGCCTTCTTCGCCCTGAGCATGGAATTGCATGCCAACGTCGAGGCTCTCGGCACCTTCAAAGGCGCTTTTGGGAACAACTTGCGTCAATGTATCGTCACGATCGCCATAGCCAAGTTCTGGCTTAATTTTTACTTTTAATTTCTCGCCCTTAGTCTTTCCGAGCAATGCGTCCTCAAGGCCAGGAATGATTTGGCCGGCGCCGAAAAGGAAAACAAGGGGTTCGCTGCCGACGGATGTATCTACTTCCGCACCATCGTCCAAAGTGAGGGTGTAGTGCATCGTTACGACGTTATTTTTTGCGATTTTCATGAATAACTCCATTGTTAAGGATGCCAGTCATAGCTCATGGTCGGTGATAGGTAAAGGCGTAAAAGCGTGCGCAGCAAAGTTCGGCTTTCGCAGGGTGAAGCTGCTATGGTAGGGAGAGTGGTTTTTCTAAGGGATATCGTCGTTTGTCTTATTTCGCCGCATACTTGGCCCCCTACGGTTTGACGGATATTCTGCGTCAAACAATCCCTCCTGTTGTGGCGGAATATGATCGTCTGCTGATCACGAAGGAAGCGCCGGTTTTCGCGCCGTGGGCGCAAAATATCTGGATGAACGCGCAGTATCTTAGGATCTCCTCTATTAAAGACGCCGTGAAGCAACTTACGGCAATGCAGCGCAACTGGGTGCTGTATCCCACTCATTGTCATCGTCGGGCCCAACTGATTGCCGACCAGCTCCCGCACGTTGGGAAAAAACCTTTTTCCTTTCCCGTCGCGGCTCCTCAGACGCCGATGGGATCGTGGACTTTGATCGATGACAATACTGTGCTGGCATCGGCGCAATGCTCGAGTCCGTTTGCTCATGGTGAACCACAATTTATCGAGAACAAAATCGATCCACCTAGTCGCGCTTATCTTAAATTGTGGGAAGCTTTTTCTTTGCTTCGTCAATGGCCGCAGCCTGGTGAACGGTGTCTTGATTTAGGTGCTTCTCCGGGCGGCTGGACGTGGGTGCTTTCGCAGTTGGGGGCGCATGTCACGGCGGTGGATCGGTCACCCCTTGACCCAAAGGTCTCTTCTTCTTCATTAGTAAAGTTCCGAGCTGGAAATGCGTTCTCTATGCAGCCAACGGATGTTGATCCGTTGGATTGGCTGGTGTGTGACGTGATCTGTTATCCGGAAAAACTGTATGAATATGTGCAGGCGTGGTTGGCATCAGGTCGTTGCCATAATTTCGTTTGCACCTTGAAGTTCCAGGGCGCAGAGCACTACGGAATCATTGAAAAATTCGCGCAGATCCCTCAGAGCCGTTTAGTTCATCTCTACAACAATAAACACGAACTCACCTGGATGCGTGTTTCTGGCAACTAAAAACAGTTGGCTTTTTCCCAAAACAGTGTTGTCTTAGAGCAAAACGCCGACAGTGCTGGAGAGATGCCCTTGAGTGGGGTTACCCGGGATGAGTTTTTCGACTTATCTTTAGATCTGATGTGTGTGATAGGAATCGATGGTGCCTTTAAGAAGGTAAATCCGTCCTGGACGCGTATTCTCGGCTGGTCAGCGGATGAGGTCGAAGGTAAACACTACAGCAAATTTTTGCATCCAGCCGATCATGCCGAAACACTTTCCTTCGAGCGAAATTTCGCTTTCAGCGAGAAGCAAATCCCATTTACGAATCGATACCTCAAAAAGGATGGCGGATTCGGGTGGATTAGTTGGATCACCATGTTCAACGCCGAAAAAGGGGACTTTTATACGGTTGGCAGGGATGTCACCCAAGAAAGGCGACTCTCGCGGCTTTCCGCTCAAATTGAACCCATCGCCGCTGTTGGGGGATGGGAATATGTGGTTTCCGAAAAACGTTATCACATTACTCCCGGTATGCGGCGGTTGATGGATATTCGCGACGACGATGATCGTCTTACCCATGATGTCTTTTTTGAATTGCTTGAACCTTCTTATCGATCCTTGGTGAATGACAGCATCACCAAGCTTATGAGCGATGCTGTTGAGTACGATATTGAATTTGCAATGCGAACTTTCACGGGGAAACCTATCTGGGTGCGTGCGGTGGCGCGTGCTGAACTTCATGGTCAAGAAGTGGTTCGTTTTATCGGCTCCATGCAAGATTTGACCAATGAGCATCATGCGCACCAACAACTTATGCGCGCCAAGCAGCAGTATCAGAACCTTATCGAGAGTCTCAATGATCTCATTTGGGAAAAAGATCTGGTTCGTGATCGACTCACTTTCGTGAGTGAGCGCCAGTGTTGGGACATGTACGGCCTTAAGGCGCAGGATGTGCTATCGAATCCGGATCTTATGCTTGATTCGATTCATCCCGAAGACCGAGGTCTCCTGGCTAGAGCCCTCCAGAAAGCCATGCGCGACGGACGGTCCGAGTCACGCTATCGTATTCAAGCTGACAACGGGGCTTGGCGCTGGATTCTCGATCGAGCCAAACTTCAATGCAATGACAAGGGCGAGCCTGTCTTGTTGCATGGAATTGCTAGCGACATCACCGAACAGGTAAAACGCGATAAACTTCTTGTGGAGCAAAAAGAGAAGTACGAAACCATCATCAACAATATTCCCGTATTTTTGGCTTATGTCGAGAACGACAAAGTGGAATGGGTGAATGATGCCTGGCGTCGCAGTTTAGGGTGGACTGAAACGGATTTAAATGACGAGCTGCTATTGAAGGATATTTGGCCTGTTGATTGGCAGCTCTTTACAACATCGCAAACAGAATCAGGCCTCCCATGCTATTGGGTAGACAAAAAAGCGAAGACAAAACATGGAAAACAAGTTGACGTTGCCTGGGCTTTTATTTCGTTGCGGAATAAGAATTTGATCGCCATTGGGCAGGACGTATCGCGTCAACGGGATCAGGAACGACTGATCGTTGAGCAGCAGGCTAAAATTTTCGCATCAGCGAAAATGTCTTCGTTGGGTGAAATGGCGGGCGGTGTTGCCCATGAGATCAACAATCCTCTGGCGATCATTCATGCGCGTTCTCGTCAGTTACGGCAGTATATTTCCGAACCAGCGTTCAACAGTGAACAAATTTTTGATGGCCTGGATCGCATTGAAAATACCGTGATGCGCATTGCGAAAATTGTGCGCGGACTTAGGTCGTTCGCACGCAACGCGGATGGCGATCCGTTTGTGATCATTCCAGTTGAAAGTGTTATTGACGATGCTTTAGAACTTTGCCGCGAGCGGTTCCGTAATAACTGCATTGATCTGCGTTTCACTGCTGAATCCAATGTTCGAATATCTTGTCGTCCCACACAAATCGCTCAGGTTCTTCTTAATCTTCTCAACAACGCCTATGATGCCGTGGAAGCGCTTGATTCTCGTTGGGTGAATATTCAAGTGCAGGAAGACGGTGCACAATGCCGGATCTACGTCACCGACAGCGGATCGGGAATTGAACATAAGGTCAGAGAACGCATGATGGAACCGTTCTTTACGACAAAAGCTGTCGGAAAAGGAACAGGTCTCGGTTTAAGTATTATTCGTGGGATCATCGAAATTCATAACGGCCGCTTCTACTATGACGCCGCTTATCCCAACACACGTTTTGTCATTGAGATTCCTGTTTCCTCATCATTGTGAAAATATCTCTAAAAACCGTTAAATTTCGTTAGGCACCAAGTTCGTTTTACCACGATCTCAGCCTAGGGGTTTTGGCTTCGCGCGGAAAACCCGCTATCATTAAGGCATCTCTTTTTCCGACGACGAGGAGTCAGATTCATGCCTAAATTGGGTTCTCTTGGCGTTCTTATCTGCGCCGTATTTTTCTCACTCACTGGCTGTAAGCAAAGAAATACTGAGACGCTAAGCACGACCAAAGACGCGGCGGGAACTCAAGCTGGCGCCCGTGAATTTCGCGGTGCATGGATCTCCACCGTCTACAATCTTGATTGGCCTTCAAAGGCGGGATTGAGCGCTGACCAGCAAAAGCAGGAGATGCGCGAATTACTCGACAAGTTGCAAAAGTATCGCATTAACGTTGCCCTGTTGCAGGTACGCCCTGAAGGTGACGCTGTTTATGAATCAAAACTGGAGCCTTGGAGCCGATCCCTTACAGGCAAACAAGGCGGAAATCCTGGCTACGATCCTCTCGCCTATTTTGTCGAAGAGGCTCATAAGCGTGGTATGGAAGCGCACGCGTGGTTGAACCCATATCGCGCCGCGACCAATATCAAAGCGGAAACAGTCGCCCCTCACGTTGCGAAGACTTTGTCAAAGCATGTGCATACGATGAAAAATGTCGTGTGGATGGATCCAAGTTCAAAAGAAATTGAGAACCACACGTATGACGTTGTGATTGATATCGTTTCCCGTTACGACATCGACGGTGTTCACATCGATGACTATTTCTATCCTTATCCAAGCTCAGGCGACCTACCTGACGAACCCAATTATCAGGCTTATAAGAAAGCGGGTGGAAAACTTGCAAAAGGTGATTGGCGTCGCGATAACGTGAACCGGCTAGTTGAGAGACTCTACAAGGGCGTGAAAGAGAAAAAGCCGTGGGTTGACTTCGGTATCAGTCCGTTCGGCGTATATCGTAATGACGTTCCAAAAGGCATTCGTAGCATGGATCAGTATGAAGAGATCTATGCGGATCCGAAGCTTTGGATTGAGAAAAAGTGGGTCGATTATCTTGCTCCACAGCTTTACTGGCCAATCGATTCAAAGAATACTCCGTTTGAGACGCTCCTTACTTGGTGGTCTGCTTTGAGTACTGAACGTCCAACATATGCTGGTATGGCTCCATATCGCATGATGGAAGGTGAGAATCCCTATCCTGTTACCGAGATGGTTAACCAAATTAAGATCATCCAAAAACATGCGGCGAGCAATGCGCGTGGTGCTATCTTCTTCAAAGCTGTCAACGTCGCCAATAACCACAAAGGCCTCGGTGATGAATTGGTTAAGTTGTGGTCAACGCCGGCCATCACTCCAGCGAATGCTTACAACAACGAAGTCGCTCCGGCAGCGCCACAAGTAACTCCAGCCGCTGGTAAGGTTTCTTTCGCACATGCCAATCCAAAAGAGTTGCTATGGTTCGCTGTTTATGACGCGAATCATGCTCTGAAGAAATTGGTGCATGCGAGCGCGAAAGAAACAGATCTTGGCGCCGGAAAGTATTCTGTTTCCGCGGTAAGTCGTCTTGGACTTGAAAGTCCTGCGATGGATGTGGAAGTTAAGTAAGACGATAGAAATTTATCGGTAAAAAGAGAAGAGGCGCCCAATGAGGCGGCCTCTTTTTGTTAGTACTGGGTGAATGCAAGATATTGCGGGTCTTCCACATCGGTGATCCAAGCGTATTTTCGACCATCATAGGTGACCAAAATAATACGCCCCGCACCTTGCTCAACGAGAAAGATGTTGCCGACCAAATCCACCGCGATACCTGTTGGTCCAAGAATGTTATCAGCAACAAGAGTTCCTTCTCCGGGATCTCGTTGATGATAGCGCATCACTTTCCCATTTTTCGGATCGCCTTGCGCCACGTAAACGCGTCCCGTCCCATCGATCGAAGCGTTGATGGGAGCATCGATACTGGCGGCGGTATCGGCGCTTTTCCAGCCCCAGAAAACTTTGTTCTCGTTAAAAAGACCAACGATGGGCTGATCATCCACGCCAAAAGCGAGCGCTGTTGGAATGGATTCATAAGAACCAAATACCTTTTGATCACTGAGACGCGTCACGCTGCGTGTTCCGTCTTGTGCTACAAAAACGTCTCCGAAGCTATCCACGGCGACAACGCTAGGAGAAGAAAGGTTGTCTGCAAACACTGTGTAAGTGTCCTCGTCCGGCTTTATCTTCAAGATACGTCCAGCACCATACTCCGCAATGTAAACATTCTGAAATCGATCAGTAGCCACGCCTCGTGGGTCTCTAAGACCTTCGGCAATTAAGGTTTTGGTTCGATCGCGATCAATTTTCCAGACGCGTCCGGCAACACCCTCGGATAAGTAGAGCGGGAAGTCATAAATAGGAAGTTGCCCTTGGCGAAGAAGACGAGATGATTCGCGCCCGCATCCTAGTTGGGCGAGTATCACAAAGCCTAAAAGAATACCGATTGTGCGTTTCATGGCTTACCTCTCAGAATCCGAAACCGATGCTAAACAATGGATAGCCGTCGGTCTGTGTAATGGGTTCATCGAGTTTTTCGCCATCTTGCGTTGTAATTTGTTGGGTGCGAAACTTGTACGAAAATTGAAGGAATGCTCCGCTGATCCCGCCTTCGGTCGCACCGCCGGCGCCGCCGCCTCCCGTGGAAGCACCAATGCCGAATCGTGCGCCGATACCAAGCGTGTAGCCTTTACCTTCTTGTTCCTTGATAGCTCGATCCGTGAAACTGCGATTCATTTTGGCGGCGTAACCATATTCAATAAAGAAAGGATTCCACGTCGCCTCTAAGCGTGGACCTGCGGCGATATCCACTTCTGATGTGCCTTGTTTGTCGTATTGAAAATAGAGACCCGCTCCCCACCATGAGCCGTGGTAGGTGAAATCCGTTTGGGTTAGAACTGTGCTTCCCTCAGCGCCTTGCCCACCTTGTTTCGTGGAGTTGGTGAGGCCCATCAACCCGGTCGAAAAAGAGATGCGCGCCATTGCAGGTGTGGACACCATCATGGCGATCGCCAAAACAAGCCAAGAACCAATCCGCTTCTTCATGTCCCATCCTTTCTCACATCAACGCAAGGTCACGAACACAATGATATCAGAAGTCGTTTCGTTGCCGAATTTGTCCTCGGTGACGATTTGGAAATTGTAGTACTTATAGGGCATCAAATTCGTTAAATGGACCTGATGATATGTTGTTAGATTTGTATCTTTCGGTGTTTCAGTAGTGAGTCCCCCGATTCCATATTTTACTTTCGCGGTGGAGGGTTCATCTGTCAGCCACAAGATGGTTGCGGATGTGCTTGTAATCTCTGTCGCCTGAAGAGAGGAAATTTCCGGACCAATACCGTCATTGGTAACGATTGTATCGGTACCACCCGTGTCGCCACCGCCGCCGTTATCAACAATTCCATCCTGTGTTAGTGGAGAAGTCGGATCATCAGGAACCGTACAAACTTCTGTGAAGTAAGTGCCGTTCAGTCTTAGTTCAGGGCCATCGGCGGGTGAACCAAGTCCCCGTGCGGATGTGACCTTTGTGGAGTCTGCGATTATGTTACCCGCGAGACTTATATTCACTTTACCTTGCGCCAATAAATCACGAACCTTGGTCGCTCCGAGAAGATTAATCAGGTTAAGAGTTGCGGTCGTGGCCGTTTGATTGGTGGGAATGGTGGCCAGAAAACTCTCCCAGGCCGCTGTGGCGCCATCATCCCATGTTTCGACGGCGCTGGTTGCCATTGAACGATCAAATCCCGTCTGCGATATACCAATGCCGTTAATGACAATGGCGGCTGCGCCAGTATTGCTACGTTTTACCTTAAGAAGCAGGTCGGCGGTGGTGACGTTAATGTTTGCGACGTCAACTTTCGGAAGCGCGGGATCGTAGTAGAATTCAGTGGCGGCGTATGTACCGATCGCAGCGCGATAGCTGGTGTATGCGTTCGTGACGCTGCCGGAAAACGCGGACTGACCAACAGTGTTGCCGTCGTTATGAAGATACTGGTTGGTGAAGGTAAAAGTATCGCTATTGACGCAACTGAGGGTAGAGCCCGAAATGGTGCGACCGCGAATCACGAGATATGCTTGGAACACAGGAGAGTCGTCACCGGTGACAACATTCAACTGGTTGTCTTTCAAAACATCAATGGATGTTTTGGTGGTGCCCGTAAGAAGGTCGCTCAAAAGAAGGTCGAATGTATTGCGAGTTGCGATCTTATAATGTGCGACAGACCAGTCAATGAAGTAGGAATTGACGGTGCTGCCATCGTTGTTGCCCATGTAGATCTTGTCTGTAATCTTTGCAGACGCGCTCACGTTGTTGAGAGGAGGGCGTCCCGAGAATACGCCGTCAACAAAGATGCCTTCTGTATCAGAATTGTCTCTTTGTGTATCGATCACAAGGTGAGCTTCGATAAACTGATAGTTGTTTTGGGGATAAGGAAAGTCAAATTGGAAAGGCGTCTGCCCGTCCGTTACTAGCTGACCAATATTTACAGGTGCGCCGGTAAAAGGTAAGTCGGCCTGAAGCCAGCCAGAGATGCCGCTAGTCGCCTCGATGATTTGTGTCACAGGAACAATATTATACGATGGCTTTGGTTTCTGTGGCCGAGGCTTCGTTTGTGTCTGCGTCGTTGTTTGTGTGCGGCTCGCGCCGTTACCGCCGAGAACCGCGGGTTCAAGTTCTTGACCTTTTTCGTAGTCCCGCTTTATGCCACAACCGCTAGCGCCAAGAACGAAAGCAAGTGTCATGACGATCTTAGTGCTTCTAATATCGGAAAACATGGCCTGACTCCTTCACAGGACTCCTCTATCTCATCAGCCAATTTCTCTATGTCTTTGCTGCTAAAAGCTTGGTGATGGGCCTGTAGAGACAACCATCGACGTTCGCTTTGCTAACTTGAGGTTATTTAAAAAGGGACATCTTATTGTGCATTTGAGTCCAACCAATAAGTGGTCTGAAAGATGGTAAGATTTTCAGTGGCACTCTGTTTGCAGTAAGAGGCTTCCGCTCAAAAAAGACCCCACCGCGCGCGGTGGGGCTTTTTGCAAAGTGAGTTGTGCGACGTAAATATGACTCTCACTGCATCATGGGTTTATCTCTGGGAACGATAGGTTTTGTTCCGCAACAATTTTACGAATCCATGGAAGGTTGTATTCCGAAGAGAGATCGACGTAGAAGGAGTTCTTACGAAGTTTGCCTTCACTGCCGCTCAAATATCCACCGTGTGTTGTCGCGGCAAGTTTGGGTTGACCATCGATGAAAATAAACATCGGACCACCTGAATCTCCCGCTCCAGAAGCGGAGTCCAGTCCAGAATCGATACCACCAATGTTTCCATCAAATTCAACCAATCCTTCGTTGACGCGTCGGACGTGGTTTTTACCTGATCGTTTGTTACCCGCGCCAGTTTCTTGGTAGCTGCGGTCGCGGAAGTTACCGGCGCAATTTTTGGCTAGGAAGCTTTGAATGTCATTTCCTTGATCGACAATGGCTGATCTAAGGGCGCTCACAGGGCAATCAACAGGACAACCAAGAGTGTTGTCTTGACGTTCCGCTGGAAATGACAAGACCTTGCTGTAGTTGTAGGTACTGCCTTGAGTTTTTGTGCCAGCGAGAAGGTGGCACATATTGTTCGAATCCGCTTTGCCAGGAAGCATGCAGAATTTCTCAAAGGGTTTGATAACGTTGTGGCCGAAACCAACAATGGTAAATTCCTCATCCGCGGCTGGGCTGCGTCCTAGAAGTTTTCCAAACTCCGTCCCTTTGAATGTACCCGCAGGAAATCGAACCAAGGCTATGTCAAATTTCGGATATGAAGATATCGGACCTGCCGGCACTCACTCCTTGGTAGGAGATCGTGCTGAAGCTATCTGCGCAATGAGCGGCGGTAATGAGAAGTGAATCACTGACAAAGGTTCCTGTGCACATGCCCCGATTATCAAGGGAGATGGAGACTACATAGGGAAAGCCGCTTTCTAGTTTGCCGTTCGTGACGTCAACATCAGATGGCGGTGGTGGGGAGGCATTGCAGCTTGCTAGAAAAAATAGACCCAATAGCACAGGCGATACAGATTTAAGACTCACGGTTAATCCCTCCACCAAGTGTTAAAATGTCCGCGAAAGGTTAACGTCGCACATGAACGAAAGCTGAGAACCAAAGTGGGAAATGCAGGATTAGCACCACTGTCCGGACTGGCGTGATTTGTAAATATGATTAATTGGTTAAGGAAGGGGAGTGATCTTGAGCCGGACGTGTGGATAGGAAACGGGGAAGATACGCCGGCTCTAAAAAGAAACAGTATTTAAAAAATCAGCCCAAATCATCGTACATATGAAAGCATTCGAGTACGACGTCCCAAAGTGTCTTGCCCATTCCTGGAATGCCCGTGCGTGTTATGCCAAACGTGCTTCCAACACCGTTGCGGAAGCTTGCGCGGCGCATAAAATCGCGAAATTGGGCTTCATCCGCAATGGGGGAGAATTTACATTCAAAAAGGCGGGCATCGGAATTGATTGTACCGTCGGTTGCGTTCACTGACGGTTCCATCGCCGCGAATTCCCAAATGCAATGACCCATCTTGCGAGATGTCTTCTCTATAGAACAATAGAATTGAACTGGAACGACGGTGCCGTATTGACCTTCGCAAATTGTGTCGGGGCAAAGAAGTTTGAATTGGTTTACCAAGCTGCGCACATTGCTTTGGTAATATTTATACGCGCCTTGGTGTTCGGAGCGAAGAAAAGAATCATAAGAAACGTAGTTGGCGGTGCCTTCATCAGTGTTTTCCGAGGCCATCGCAAGACCAGGAAATAATACGAGAAGTTGCAATGTGAGCAGAAGCTTTTTCATTTTAATCCCCAGAGGTCATCGGGTTTATACTAACGCCCTCTTCACTACGATATTTTGCCTTCGGAAAGCCAGATACTTTTTAATGGTCATTTAGAATCCCTTTAAAGAGTTCCAGAGAATGTAATTCCCTGATCCATAAAGGTTAAATCAAAGCTATCGCCAGCTTTAATGGGGCCGACCCCTTCGGGGGTGCCCGTAAAAACGAGGTCGCCGATCTGTAAGTCATTGAATGAAGCAAGAAACGTCAGGATATAGGGGACCGGAAACAGCATGAGGGAAGTATCGCCTTTTTGGCGGACCGCTCCGTTCACGGCGAGGGAAAATAGGATGCGGCTGAGGTCAGTAAACTTCTTTCTCTCCACCCAAGGCCCCACCACGGCTGACCCTTTAAAGCTTTTAGCCAAGGTCCAAGGAAGACCTTTCTTCTTTAGCTCTTCCTGAACCCCTCTTCTGGTGAGGTCCAGTCCCAGGGTAACCCCGTCGACGTCATTCCAGTTGGCCTTTTGCCCCAGGGAGATTTGGCGTCCAATTTTTAAGACAAGCTCCGCCTCAAAATGAAACGTTTCGTTCGCAAAAGCCATCGGCGCGGATTCGAGGCCGCGTCTAGCATCTTCAGATTTTAGGAATACAACAGGCTCGCCTTGAATTTCGTTGCCAAGTTCCTTGGCGTGAGCCGCGTAGTTTCTTCCAATGCAATAAATTGTCATTTCAAAATACCCTCGGCCTTAAGTGCCTTTTGTACGGATGGCCTTTGACGCAAATGTTCGAGGTAAGACTGTATCGCGGAAAATTTACTGAGATCAAGTTTCTGTGGACTAGCCCAAGTCAGGGGAACAAACATATAGGCATCAGCGATGGTGAATTCGTCGTTACAAAGAAATTTTTTTCCTTCGAGCTTTTTGTTTACGAACGCTAGTTTCGCCATCACGTTTTCTTTCGCATTTTGTATCACGGCTTCGTCTTTTGTTTTGAACATGGGACTGAAGCCTTTGTGGAGTTCCGTCGCGATGAAGTTCACCCATTCTAGGCAGCGATAGCGTGCAAATTCTCCAAAAGGAGGAAGGAGATTTTTTGAGGGTACCTGATTGGCTATGTATTGAAGAATTACGGCGACCTCCGTCAGAATTTCACCATCTTCAACTTTAAGGGCAGGAACAGCTCCCTTCTCATTGATCGCAAAATAGTCTCCCCCCTGCCATTTCTTAGCGCGTAAATCGACCGCCTCGGTGGAGAAAGGCAACCCTGACTCGTACAATCCGATATGAGGTGCCATGGAACACGCGCCGCGCGCGTAAAAGAGGGTGATCGACATTTTTTAGGCTCCTTATGGTCCTATTGGCTGGACTCGGGTTAATGTAACCTACCTTTTCTGTGCTTTGCTTGCAAAATGGAAGTCTCTTATCTAGGATCACAATAATCTGAGCGGCACTTGTTATAGTCAAAAAAGTTGTGTTCATCGATATGGCATCGCTCAAAAAATAAATTGGGATAAGTTTTGACTGACGTCTGGCTGGTACTGTTAGGTTTTGTGGTTGGTGCTTTTGGAACGATGATTGGCGCTGGCGGTGGATTTATTCTCGTTCCGGTTTTGTTATTTTTGTATCCGAATGATCCTCCCGATGTCATTACCGCGATATCATTGGCGGTCGTGTTTTTTAACGCCGCTTCGGGGTCCGCTGCTTATGCGCGAACAAAAAGAATCGACTATAGATCAGCCTTAATCTTCGCGGCGGCATCCGTGCCCGGTGCAATTATCGGTGTTTGGTCCACCCACCTGATCTCTCGTCATACCTTCGAACCCATTTTTGGTGCTGGGTTGATCGCCGTTGCCCTCTATCTTCTTTTTAAGAAAGGGAAGAAGGAGGAAGTTGTTGAGAAGGGTGGGTTTCATCGTACGTTAACGGATGCGAACGGACATCATTATTCTTATTCATATAGTCTTGGTACCGGTGTCACGATCAGTGTCGTTGTGGGGTTTGTTTCCAGCTTTCTTGGCATTGGTGGGGGCGTTATCCACGTTCCAGCCATGGCGCATGTTTTAGGTTTTCCTACGCACATTGCCACGGCGACATCGCATTTTGTTTTGGCGATCACGGCCTTGGTCGGAACGATCGAACACGGCTTTAGAGGCTCTCTGCAGCCTGGATTGACGCGCCTTGTTTTTCTTGCTCCCGGAGTTGTCGTGGGAGCGCAGGTCGGAGCGTGGCTGTCTCACAAGATTCATGGTAAATGGATTCTTCGCTCTCTCGCGATAGCTCTTGTTTTAGTTGGGCTTCGGCTTATTTTTTAAGGACTGTGCATTTCATGGTTGATTTAGATGCGGCCGAACTTTCAATAATTCGGGAGCAGGAAGCTCTTTTTGAGCGGCTCCGTTTAAGCTTGCAGCAGCATGTGGCGCGGCGCGATCAAGGACTAAATGTTTCAAAGATCGCAAAAACAATTGATGAGCTTCGCCTGGCGCTGAACGAGGTGCGCGAAGAAGATATGTCCATGGTTGTGAGTCAAATTCAACTCATGACTTCTTTGGCGGAACAAAAACTTCAGTCAAAATTGCCGAATCTCAATCTGCCTTACTTTGGCTTTCTGCGCCTTCGCGAAGATGATGGAAGAAGACGCGAGATACTGATTGGTGAGATTGCTTATCTCGATCCGGAGCAAAAGTTAGCGATCGTTAGTTGGCATGATAGTCCCTTTGCGGAAGTATTTTTTAACTGCCGTGAGGGTGAGGACTACGATATCGATCTTCCCAATAAAAGCGTTGCGACGGGGACGGTTGAACTCCGTTTGGTTTTGTCGTTTTACAACGGAAAGCTTCTCCGCATTGATCGTGGAGCGAAGTCTTGGGCGAAGGATGGTGACAAATGGGTAAAACCAAGCTCATCCTCGCGGGCTCACTTGCGCGGTGGCGAAGGTGCGACAGTTGTTGAAAGTCATTTAGGAACCGGCGCCACCAATCTGCAGAATCCGATTGTAAAGGCATTGCTCGATCCGCAGCAATATGCCCTGATTCAACAATCACCTCGTGAGCCACTGCTTGTCATTGGATCGGCGGGTAGCGGAAAGACCACGGTCGCGCTTCATCGACTGGCGGCGATTCACCAAAAGGATCCGCAGCATTTTCCGCAGAAGGCTCTTTTGGTTGTTGTTCCAGAAAAAGGGCTGGAGGCTTTAACGCGCCGTCTTTTGGATGATCTCGATTTGCCCCATGTTTCTGTTCGAAAGTTTGATGACTGGGTTATTGAAGAAGGTCGCCGCTTGTTAAAGGGAATTCCTAGACGCATTTGTGATGAGACACCCGCGGCGGTACAGCGCTTTAAAGGTCATCACGGTGTTAAGGTCGCGCTGCGGCAATATATCTCAGATCTTGAAGCGGCATTGATTGAGCGGATGGAGAAGAAGCATCATTTCATTCCAGTTCATGCCATGGAGGAATTCCGCTCTCGCAAAAATGTTCCTTTGTGGCAGCGTCTAAAAGAGGTTCGCGCGCGATCCGCTGAACATCTTCGTTCGATCGCGGGCGGAAGTGAGCAGGTGGCGTTTTTAGAAGAGTTTTTCCGCCAAGAAGAGAAGGTCTTCTTTAATTGGAATCATCATCGCATCGAGCTTTTTGGCAACGAGTCTTTGATTGAACGCGCGGTTGATGCGTCCAATGGTGAAATCACGCGTGAGATGGTGCGCCAGCTTCTAAATCATACACGCCAGCAATTTGCTGAAGATGAGAAAGAGCGCTACGAGGGTTGGGATGAAAGTGTGCTCTCAACGGTGGACGGTAAGTCTATCGATGAAGGAACTCCCGATAGCATGGCTAACACGATCGACGTTGAGGACTTTCCCGTTCTTCTAAGCTTGCTTCTCCATCTAACTGGTTCGGCAAAAACGGGCGTTGGTGGCATTCGTCAATTCAAGCATGTGATTTTGGATGAAGCGCAAGAATACTCTCCCCTTGAGTTGGGAGTGATCGGGCGCGCCATCACGGCTCATGGAAATATCACTGTTGCTGGCGATGCGGCGCAACAAACGGATCCAACAAGTCACTTCCGAAGTTGGGACAAGGTTCTTGACGATTTGGATGTGAAGCGCGTGTCAGCGCAGAAACTCAACATCTCGTATCGATCGACGCGCGAGATTATGCATTTCGCTCACAAGGTATTGGGGCCTTTCGCGCCCACGGAGATGGCGCGTTGCGATCGCGAAGGTCCAGAAGTCAAAGTCACTCCCACATCAAGCTTCGCGGAGAGTCTCGTTCTGGTCGGTGACGTATTGCGTGATCTCCTTGAAGCGGAGAGAGAAGCTTCTATTGCGGTTGTTTGTCAGAATCTTGAAAACGCGGCGCATGCGTATAAACGTCTCTCCGATGTTGGGAAAACACGTCTTGTGACGGAGGGGAACTTTACTTTCCGACCTGGAGTTGACTTCACCGATGTTGTTCAGGTCAAAGGTCTTGAGTTCGACTACGTTATTATTCCGGATGCCAGTTTAGCGGATTATCCGGATGATCCCATTGCTCGCCGTAAAATGCACGTTGCGGTCACGCGCGGTATTCATCAAGTCTGGGTACTTACAAGCGGAAAACCCTCACCGATTATTTAATCGATGAGGGTTCCTAAGTTTAAATTAGCATATTAGATGGGACAGCAGAGAATGCGGGCAACCACGGCTGTCTTTTTCTCACAAGCGACTTTCCATGATTTGTTCGAAACAGGCTCGCTCTGCAGCATGCGGCTTAGCGTGCATGTTCCACCGCCGTTTACGAGTCTTTCATTGGCTTTGCATTCGGCCGTGACTGCGTATGAAGCGGCTGTTTTGGTGAAAATCTGCTTCTTCAGCACGCTACGGCATGTATCCACGGATTTTGAAAATGAATCCCCTGGCAATCCTTGAATACCAGCAGGGCCCATAAGTCCTTGCGCACCTGTGTCACCATTGGGGCCTTTCGCGCCAGCGGCACCAGCATTTCCTATTGGACCTTTCGGGCCTGTATCACCCACAGGGCCTTTTACGCCGTCAACACCTACGGGACCGAGGGGGCCTGGAACGCCAACAATCCCTTCAATTCCCGCGAGACCTTGTAATCCTTGCGGACCTTTCAGACCGACTGGACCAACGGGTACGCTGGTGTCGATCACACAGCGTTGCGCCATGTTGGAAGCATCCGCCGTGACTGTTTCACTGCCAAGCTTCCAGCTGAGTTGACTGCCAGCCATCTTCACACCGAGGTGAATTTTTTTCACGCCCGCACTAAATGCGGTTCCTTG
>CAYOJQ010000006.1:0-26221 GCA_964404325.1 uncultured Oligoflexales bacterium | reverse complement strand
CATATTTTCAGCACCGACATCCACGCTCTGTGCGACTTCAGAATCGTAGCCAAAGTAGGCGACATTCTGCAGTGTTAATTCATCATGATAGACGCAGAATAACACCGGCTTAATATTTGTAAGTTCGGTTAGATACTGAGCGTCATCGCCGTTTCTTTTTGGATTCATCTTTTTTTGTATTTGCTGTTCTGAACAGCCCACGAAAACGGCCGCAGTCAGCAACAAAATTTCTAAACGCATTTTGTGGCTCCTTTACTGCGGACAGCAAAGTGCTGTGGCTGTTACGGTCGTGCTTTGGTTACAGCGAACTTCCCAGCTACGGTTTGTGAGTTGTATGCTGCTGGCAATGCCGCCGGCAGCGCAGCTACCACCACCCGTAACAAGGCGTTCGTTGGAAGCGCAAATCGTCACAGATAAAGGAAAGTTTGTAAGTTCCTTTTTGCGCAGCACGCATTGATCAAGAAGACCTGCCGCCGATGATCCGCGGGGACCTTGAACACCTTGTGGGCCGGAAGCGCCCGCAGCGCCCGTGTCGCCTTTGGGGCCTAACGCGCCAACGGCACCGGTATCACCTTTGGAACCCGCCGCACCTGTGTCACCCTTGGGGCCAGTCGCGCCTTGAGGACCCTGTGAGCCTTGAGGCCCTTGCTGACCCTGGGGACCTTGAGGTCCTTGTGGGCCGATTTCACCTTGAGGACCAACAGGTCCTGGAAGAGAGATGCCTGCCGCGCAGAGGTTTGCGTCCACTATGCTTGGGTTCATATAAGCGAGATTGTCGAGGAGCTGCCATTGGATGGAGCCACCTGATGGATATGTCACACTAAAGACCTTGTTGTGGACGCCTGGAAGGAACTCAGTGGGTTGTCCACGGAACGCTGGGTTTGGAGAGACGTTGTTTGAGAATCCAATCGGGATGGTTGTGATGTCTCCTTCGAAACTTACATAGCCAAAGTAGATTGTGTTTGTGCCTGTAGCCGTGTCCTTCGCAACGCAGTTTACGATAGGCATGACGCTTTGAGCCTGCAATGCTGTTGGGATGAGACCGAAGGCCGCGAACACAAATCCCGCCGCGAGACGTTTCCAGAGTGTTGCAAACATTTCCGCCCTCTTTAGGTAAAATTGCTAATTGTGGGTGGAGTCTATTGTGCAAGGGGTGTGCCTCTTCGACGCGGCAGCGTAAACGGTTTTAACGAAGGGGAAAAAGTCCTTACTTAGCTCGGAGAGGTGCGTCAAAAGATCAGACAATGTCTGTATTTCTTTATCGCGTAGGAGTTCGGTAATGAATTGACCCTGGCCAAGGGGCCTTCTATGATGGGGAGCTTAACTCGAAAAGCGAATTCCTAAAGAATCTCATAGGGCATTGTGCTATGAGGGTGAGCTTTTTTGGGAGGATTTAAGCATGCAACAAAGAAAAGGAGTTTCTCGATGAGCGGAGTTCAAACCTCAAGCCCGGCTGATACCGTCAAGGACCATAAGACGATTCTCGGTCATCCAGCTGGTTTGTTTGTTTTGTTCTTCACAGAGATGTGGGAACGCTTTTCTTATTACGGCATGCGCGCGCTTCTCGTTCTTTATATGACAGATTACCTCATCGAGGGCGTGCAAAACGGAAAGTACGTTTTCGGTTTTAACGGGTTGAAACATGGACTCGAAGCTGTATTCGGTCCTCTTGCGGTTCAGCCTCTCGCATCGCAGATTTATGGTTTGTACACGGGCTTTGTTTATTTGACGCCGCTGTTCGGTGGTCTTCTTGCTGATAAGGTTTTTGGCCAGCGCAAGACCGTTTTTCTTGGTGGCCTCTTAATGGCCATTGGCCACTTCTTTATGGCGATCGAATCTCTCTTCCTTGTGGCGCTTCTCTTTATCATTCTCGGTAACGGCTGTTTTAAACCCAATATTTCAACGCAGGTGGGTAATCTTTATCCCGCTGGCGATTCGCGTCGTGACCGTGCCTTCACGATCTTCTACATGGGCGTAAATCTTGGTGCGTTTTTCTCACCACTTGTTTGCGGTACGTTAGGTCAACTCTACGGTTGGCATTACGGTTTCGGTGCGGCCGGCGTAGGTATGATTATCGGTCTTATCGTTTATAGCTTTGGTCAAAAGTATTTGGCGCAAGATCAGCTAACGCGTGACAAGGTTGCTCACACAGAGCACACACCACTCACAAAGAAAGAATGGAAAGCCATTATCGCGTTGGGCATTCTTTGTTTCTTAAACATTGTCTTCTGGGGTGTCTACGAGCAACAAGGAAATACTCTGCAGCTCTTCGCTGATCGCAATACAGATTGGACGGTGTTTGGCTGGACCATGCCTTCCACCTGGTTTCAATCCGTGAACCCTTTCTTCATCTTCTTGATGGTTCCGTTCCTCAACATGTTTTGGACGCGGCAAGCTGCTAAAGGAACAGAGCCTTCCAGCGTCGCGAAAATGGCGATTGGTTGTCTGTTGCTAGGCGGTTCTTTCATCATCTTGATGTTTGCTACATCAGGAATGACTCCAGAAACACGCATTAGCTTCCTCTGGCTTGTAGCCACTTCTTTCGTCTTTACGGTCGGTGAAATTTATCTCTCTCCCATCGGATTGTCTCTCGTGACAAAGGTGGCTCCCGTGCGTTATGTGGGTCTTCTTATGGGAGTTTGGTTCCTCTCCAGTTTCTTCGGTAACTACATGTCAGGGTTCCTTGGAACCTTCTACGAGACCATGTCTAAGGAAAGTTTCTTCCTGATGCTTATGATTCTTGGTGTTGCTTCTGGTTTAGCCATCTTCGCCGTTAAGAAGCCCCTCAACAGAGCTCTTGGCGGTGACCAAAAGCTCTAAACCCTTTCTTAGTCTTAAAGTCGAAACGAACCGGATGAGTGCTCTCGTCCGGTTTTTTCTTTGTCTTGCGGCAAAATTCGTATTCCACAATAGAAAGTCACATCAGTGGCTTAGCTGTTTGCGCGGGGGGTGGTGGGGGAAGATTCCTTGCTTCAGGGAGGGTGAGCGTTGTATGAAAGGGGCTCTTTCGGATTGGCTCTTGCGCCTAAGCTTAATAGAAGGTTTTTCTGCTTCGCCTTCGGAACATTCGATTTTTCGCATTGCTTTTCCATTCAAACACTCAAAATTCGAGATATTTTTCGTGAAAAAACTCATTGAGCGGGTAAAAACCGCAGGTCAATCCCTCTTTCAGCCTGAAGTTAAGAACGGTAGCCCGGCCTCCACTTCTAACGAGCAGCCGGCTCCTGTCGCGACGACAGACGCTAAATCGGGAGATTTTAAAAGCCTTGGCTTGGCTCCCCATATTTGCCGGGCTGTTTCAGAAGATGGTTACACATCTCCCACACCCATCCAAAAGGCGGCTATCCCCCACGTGATTCAAGGGCGCGATCTTTTGGGATGTGCGCAGACGGGGACTGGTAAAACAGCCGCCTTCGCCCTCCCGATTCTTCATCGCTTGGCTACCGATGCGAAACAACAAGGACCAAAAAATTTTCGCGCGCTTATCCTAACTCCGACGCGTGAGTTAGCGATTCAGATTGGTGATAGCTTTAACGCGTATGGACGGCACCTTGGCCTCAAGACCGCCGTTATTTTTGGTGGCGTGGGCGCCGATCCACAAAGAAAAGCTTTGCGTGCTGGCGTTGATGTCCTTGTCGCCACTCCTGGACGTCTTCTTGATTTGAAACAACAAGGTTGTGTTAATTTTTCACAGCTGCAGATTTTCGTTCTCGATGAAGCTGACCGTATGTTGGACATGGGGTTCATTCATGACGTAAAGCGCATCATGGGCTTCTTACCCGCAAAACGTCAGAACCTGCTTTTTTCCGCGACGATGCCGCGTGAAGTTGAAAATCTTGCGATGTCGTTTCTTAAGGATCCGGCGAAGGTGGAAGTGACCCCCGTGTCATCCACGACAGACCTTGTGAGTCAGTCGGTTTATTTCGTATCCCGTGGCAACAAGCGTAATCTGCTTCTACACATCATCGACCACGAATCCATTGTGCGTGCGCTCATTTTCACCCGCACAAAAAGCAATGCGAATCGCGTTGCGGAATTCTTAGGGAAAAATGGTTGTCCCGCGGAAGCAATTCACGGCAACAAATCACAATCAGCGCGCCAAAAAGCTCTGGAGAACTTCCGGAGTGGTAAAATTTGTGTGCTGGTTGCAAGTGACATCGCGGCGCGCGGTCTCGACATTGATGAGATCTCGCATGTCATTAACTTTGAGATGCCTAATATCGCCGAGACTTATGTGCATCGCATTGGCCGCACGGGCCGCGCGGAAGCGCGTGGTAAAGCGATTTCTTTTTGTGATTATGAAGAGCGAGCTTACTTGCGAACAATTGAGCGGGTGATCGGAAAGAAAGTTCCCGTCGTGGAAGATCATCCGTTTCCTGAAACAGATAGACCAGCACAGGCGCCGCGTGAAAATAGTCAGCCGCGTTCCGGAGGGCGTCCTGGACCAAGAGGTGAACAACCTCAGGAACAGCGTCGCATGGCGGCTGGTCCAAGACACCGTCGTCGTAAGCGTCGTGCTCCAGCTAAAGTCTAGTTTGAAAAGCTTCTATAGTAGTAAGAAAAAAACCCACGCCTAAGCGTGGGTTTTCTTTTTAAAGGGCCGTATAAACGCGATGAACGTCATCATCGTCGTCGATATCGCTGAGAAAGTCGGATACTTCTTTCATTTGCTCAGGCGTGAGCTCGACAGAATTTTTAGCTTTGTAGCTAAGCTCACTCATCGTCAGAACCCAGCCAGCTTCGGTGAGCTGCTTGTTCACAATATCAAGGTCCGTTGGCTCTGTGTAGAAGCATGCGCCGACGTGTCCACTGGGGACGTCTTTTGCATCGAGAGGCTCCACATCTTGAGCTCCCGCTTCAATAGCCGCGGTCTCGATATCTTGAGATGCGTCTGGATGTGTGGCTTCAATAACACCGACGCGATCGAACATCCAAGCGACTGAGCCGATGGCTCCAATTTGACCTTTGCGGAAAAGAACTCGGACGTTAGATGCGGTGCGGTTTTTGTTGTCTGTGAGGCATTCGACGATGACGGGGACTTTGTGGGGGGTAAAACCTTCGAACACTACTGTCTCGTAGTTGACTGGTGTGTCGAGAAGGCCCGCTCCTTTCTTGATAGCTCTTTCGATGGTGTCCCGCGGTACGGAATGTTTGCGTGCTGCTTCTACAGCCGCGCGGAGGCGGGCGTTATTTTCTGGAGCAGGATCGCCTAAGCGAGCTGCCACAGTGATCTCTTTTGCGAGTTTACCGAATACTAAACCACGTTTAGCTGCAGATTCTTGTTTACCTGCATGTTTCCATTGAGCGCCGATGACGAATCTCCTCTTCTAGGGACCGATTCTCAAAATAACCCCATATTTTATAAAAGAACTGGCCCTTAGGCGAGAACTTCCTGGTGTTGTTGATGACTTCACACAATGCGGGTTGGTTGTTAACAAATATCATAAATTTCAATGGGTTGAATTGCTAAATGGCTTTCCAAGCCATAGCAAATAAGTCGGTGGGAATATCAATCATGAATTGAATGGCGTTGAAATAGAAGCAGTATTCGTCGCAATCCGCGGGGATGTAATAGGTCCATTTGCTGTCGGCGGGGGTGAGGACCAGTTCAAGAGAGACTATGTTTTGCACCGCTGCTTTTTTGAAATTCAGTTCATTCAAAGAGTCGTGAATACGAAGGATCGCAACTTCATTTGTTAAGTTGAGAGCTTTGACGAGGTGTCTTCCTTTCAAAATGGAAAAGCCCGCATTGACGTGTGCGCGTTGATAGCCGGACACCAACTGTACTTGTCTATTGTTCGAGAAGAGTTGGACTTCCCCTAATGAGTAGCCGGCGCCAAGGTAAAATCTAGACATGAGTACCGTGCGATAGCCGAAGCCAATTTGAAAGTAATCGAGAATCTCTGGTTTGAATTCGTCGACGTTTAGTCGTTCAAGAGAGCCGCCTTCCATAAAAAGCGATAGCGAGTTTTTCGGGGTTAGCTTGAAGGAAGCACTTATACCTCCCATGGATGTAGCATAATTCCGTACTTCCTCAGCGTCGCCATACGCGGTTCTACCGTAACCAGATTTTGCATCGACCGACCAGCGCTGGCCGGTGGTGTCCGCATACGCTGGACATGCGATTAGCATCAAAAAAATCACCGGCAAGAATTGCATCTTTTGAATCCCTAAGAGGTTTCTTAGTATTCATCGGTGCATTCTTCCGGTGCTGAAAGAGTCGCTATTCTCCTAGTCGAAACATGAGATTAGAACCGATTTTTTCCTATCCTTGCAGGGCGGTCTTGTTAATTTCCGTCCGTAAGCCTTTAACAAGCAAAAGAAGGAGGCCCGGTACGGCGAGAACGCTGGTGGTAACGAAAAAGTGTTGCCAACCAAGAGACTCAGCCATGTAACCGCTAAAGACGCCGGCTAAGTTACGAGTGACAGCCATGATGCTGGAGAGAAGGGCATACTGTGTCGCTGAAAACTTGCGATTGCAAAGTCCCATAAGCAAAGCGGTGTAAGCCGTTGTCCCGAGACCGC
The DNA here is from genome assembly GCA_964404325.1 of uncultured Oligoflexales bacterium. GTDB lineage: Bacteria > Bdellovibrionota_B > Oligoflexia > Oligoflexales > Oligoflexaceae > CAYOJQ01. Next base: position 19,696 of record CAYOJQ010000006.1, on the reverse strand, counting down.
CGCAAATATTTTCTCCCGCGATGGCAAGAATAAGCATGCCTCGTTCAGGTCCAGTCCAGGCAACAGCCGCGAACAAAAGATTGGAAACCGCCTGAAGGATACCAAATCCAAAGAGGGCTTTTCCCAAGCTGAGGCGAGTCATCAGCGCGCCACCCGCTAGCCCGCCGGCGATGGTTGATAGAAGACCAAATCCTTTTTGCACTGCACCAATTTCTGTTCCTGTAAAACCGATCTGCACGAGAAACGGTGTGGTCATCATTGCCGCGGTGCTGTCGCCCAATTTATAGAGCAAAACAAAGAGAAGAATCGGAACGACGTTAGGTCGCTGCCAAAGATCTTTAAGGGGTTGGACAAACGCTTCCGTAATACTTGGACGTGATGTTTCTTCTTTCGTTGGTGGCGCGAACCATGTTGCAATAGAGCAAAACGCCATGAGGCAGCCCATGATGAGATAGATGGTCTGCCAGTCGATGTGATCGGAAAGGATCAATGCAAGCGCGCCGGAAATAAGCAAAGCGATACGATAACCCATCACCGCCAGGGCTGCTCCCAAGCCGCGTTCCTCTTGGCTCAAAAGATCGCTGCGATAAGCATCCACCACGATGTCTTGGCTGGCGCTAAACCAACTGACAGAAAGACTCATGATCGCCAGCATCCACAAGGATACGTGGGGATTCATTGTTCCCATAAGGATGATGGCGCCTGCGAGACAGAGTTGAAAAATCGCGATCCATCCGGTGCGTCGTCCTAGAAATGGGGGATTGAATTTATCCAGCAAGGGAGCCCAAAGAAACTTGAAAGCGTAGGGGAGACTAACAAGTGAAAATAATCCGATGGTCGAAAGATCAATTTTTTCTCGTGTTAACCATGCCTGCAAGGTTCCAAAGATCAGAGGAAATGGGAGACCTGAGGCAAAGCCGAGGATCAATGTGATAAAAAGATTCTTTTGGCTGAGCGCTGCGAAAATCTTGCGTCGCGACATAAGGACTCACTCTATGCTCTGTTCATGTTTAGGACTTGCCTAAGCATTATGAGGCATCTGACTTTTCTTGTCATGGTGAGTATTATGCGGCTTGATGAATAACTCTAAGCGAAGACATCCGCTAACCGACGAAGTTCGTCCTTCTCCGAAGTGGATATCTTTCTTCCGAGACCAAGAAAACCACCAGCGGCTTCTGCGACTTTTTTAGTCTGGTTCATAAGTTCGGTACCCAACTGCCTGAATGCGTCTGGATCCATCACCTTCCGTAAGGCGGCGATGTAATCTTTCCAGGATTCGAAAAGTTTGGGGCCAGGAACTCTATTGAGCCAAGACATAAGGAGTTCGTAGGCGGGGCTATCGGCGACGATGCCGTTTTCTTCCGCGGCATTGAGGATGGCATTTACTTCTTCGGGTTCAAGCATCTGGTCGGACCATGCCACTAAGACCAATGGAACCATGCTTAGGGCTATCATGGTTGAGGGAGTGACGCCGACTTCAATGAGGTGGTTGAGAACTTCTTCGTTTTGAATGCCTGTCATAACAAGCAATTCTTTGCGAGCTTGTTCCTGGGCTTCCTTCTCGCGAATCTTGTCAATGAGCTCTCGGTTCTTTTTAGCGAAGAACTCTTCCTCTAAGCCCTTTCTTCTGTCTTCCCAGATGTTACGATCCACGGCTTTATCCTTTTTTAGAGTTGGAAAAAACAGCTGAGGATGGCGTAACACTTGCTTGGGAGTGTCGCAATTGGCCATTCTGGCTTGGGCCGTCAAAAGAACACCGTTCCGGTCAGGCGAAGGTCTTTATAATCTTTCTGAGCAATGTCCTTGAGAGGAAGGTAGGTGCCTTCCAGTCTCAGATCACTATTTTTTGTGATTGTGAAGGATTCGCTCACATCGTAACGCGCGCGCCACGAGCGAAATTTCTTTTCCCCTTTGGATGAAACATAAGATTGAGGACGCCAGGTTTCGGAAATAACGCGGGCTTCAGCGTGAAAACGCCATGGGTTTGTTTGGACGGCGAAGCCACCGAGAATTCCTGGTCCGAGGCGCTGCTGGCCGCGAAACGGTCGCGCCACCTCATGGCGGTATAGCGCCATGACGTAACTCATGAACGCGGAGCTGCCAAAATCAGTTGCAACACCACCCGCGGCTTCAGCGAAAAACGTGGCGCAAGACGAACACGGAGGTTCACGCAAGCGATCCGCGCCTAAAGCTAGATGCCAGGAGAACTCCCGCACAACTTGAGACCATGGACGAAGAGAGGTAACGTCTGCGATGCGAGAGTCGTCCAGAAAAACTTTTTTCCGTTGTGGATCGAAGCGTAATCCCAATTCCAAATAGCGGATCGTGGCGAATGATTCGTATCCAGCCGCATCGTTGAGAAAATCGTGGAGGCCGAAACGATACCGTAAGACGGAACTTGGTCGACCGTTTTCCCAAGCAATGCCTCCCTGCACCGCGCGTGGCTTGTGCCCGTCGAGAGGCTGGCTCGGTGGCTGTGGAATAATGACTCCCGGTTCCGCGCCGCGGTGGGCCCTTTCTCTGAGGACTGCATCAAATGCGCCTTTCTCCTTCGCGGAAACTTCCATCTTTTTTGCAAAGCGTGTGTAACTCGCCGCAGAGGCTAAAGTATCCAATGTAGGAACAGATGCTTGTGTAAGACGTTGTCTATCAGATTGGCCTCTCAAGACGAAAAAGTCGTTTCTTTCATCACCATTCAAGCGTGCGAAGTTCGTTTCAAGTTCACGGCGCGAGGATGGACGAAAAGTAGGCTCCTGGGTGAGGAGTGGCCCCAGCTTGCGAATGGTTTCCAGGGGTAACACGAGTAACTCTTGTTGCCTTGTCCATGACCAGGATGGTTCGGCTGCTTCAAGTAAGGCCAAAAGCATGTACGAACAATTTTCATCGAGGAAGTAATACGAAAATCGTGCTTGAAACAGAACCTCCCAAAGATGCATGACGAGCCGCTCTCTTGCGACGTCTGTTAAAGGGATGTCATATTCCCAAAGATCACGACTCTCGCCCTTAGTGTATATGGAAACAGTTGTATAGTAGGGATCGAGTTGATAGCTCGCCGTGTAACCGCCTGTTAAGCCCTTCCATGTATAAAGGAAAGGATTGTCGTCGTTTCCAGTGGCCGCGAGAAAAGTAACTCCGTAGTCCAAGAGTGCGGGTTTTGACGGGCCGCCTACGAACTTCAGTATCGTATGTCCAAACATGGATGCGGGGTTGTTGGCGTATGCGCTTGCAAGAACAAGGCGTACGCTTGAAACGTCCAAACGTTTGCGCCATTCTTCAAATTCAACACAATCGATTTTGGGGTAGTTGTCGGGAATGTTTTCCTTCAACCACGAAAAACGTGCAGGGAATGCGCATTGCGGATGACGATCGAATGGACGGACACGAGCATTTGGGTCTTTCGTCGCGGCTGCAAAAGCCGTGAGCTCGGAAAGAGGGGTTGCTTCCGCTGAGAAGAAAAATTCTTCGTTGATAACGCGCGAACGTAGTCCGCGCGCCATACGATTTTCATAGTGCAGGAGTTTCTGCCAGGAAGGATCTTTGGCTGCTTCTTCGAGTGAGGCGCTCGTGGCGTTGGTGGCCACGAGCAGTCCGATGATGATTAACCCAAACCAATGGAACATTGTGCGCTTAGATTCTCGTCGCTGTGAATGATACTCATGGCATTACCCACAAGAGACTCAGGTGAAACATCGCTTGTTGGCGCAACGTTGTCATAATTGTTTTGCAAGGCGGCTTGAACAGATGGAATGATCGCGGCATTGCATCCCAAGGTATGTGCGAACGCGCTCACATGCTCACCCTGTCCTTGCGCCATTTCTAATAGAAGCTCTTCGCGTGCCATGGTTGCGAGGTGAAGACCGGCTTTCTCTTGCTGAACAATGCTGTGTTTTGCGCAGTTAGATGTACCAACAGTCATGCCAACTGTAACGGTCGGTGCTAGCATGCCGTTTGTTGTTCCACGCAGCATCGAAGAAACTAATGAGTTTTGTTTGAAGACATACCAGCCTGGTCCGCAGCCGCTGCTGCCGTCGGCGCCAAAGGCGGCTGGTGTGGCGCAAATCAACAAACCAAAAATGCCAGAGACCCAAGCGGAACGGATGCTGCTCATGTTGGCTAACCTCAAATCGATTTAAAGAAAGTAGTGTCTTCATTATAGTAAAAAAACGGTCAGATTGACAGGTCACTCCAGGCAGAAAATTGTCGGTTCCTGTGGAACCTCCGGTCGCTACGACGCAGCTCTCACGCGAATTTGGCGCGCAAGTGAGCCAAATCGACTGAACTATCGTATTTTTCACGTCTTTTTTCACTTTTGCGACGATTTTCTTTTGGCGCGCCGTTTCGGTTTGCCCTATAAGGAACGCCATCCGACATTTTCGCAGTGCCTTGACACGTTTCACTCGAGGGGGAGTGTTTGCCATGAAATTTCATTGGTTGCTAGCTTGCGTCTTATCAGTTTCCGCTTGCGAAGGATTAAAGAAAGAAAATTCCGCAAAATCGCGTCCGGAGGTGAAATCACCTGACGAAGCGCAAGACTCTTTTCTTGTCATGAAGACGAAAAAGAACGGTGTTGATTTCGTCGAAATTGGCATCCGTCAGGCAGCCTTGGAAAAGGAATTTCTCTGGCAGGGTTCTTTGATTTCACAACAGAAAGTGGCGCAATTCAACAACATGAAAAGTCGCGTTGTGGCTTTCCGTGTTGTTAACAACAAAATCCACATGCTTGAAGCGACGCAAGGCCACAGCGTCTCCAACGATATTCCACAAAATCTTGTTTTGGCATCGTTTCCGATAACCCGTATTGCCAACGATGTTGTTTATTTTGATTTTCTCCGCGGTATGCGCGAAGTGCCAATGGTGGGCGATTGGTATGCTCACGATGATAAAGATGGGATGGAATACAAAGAAGAATACCTTCACGCCAAGATTGCTCAGTCGTATATTGAGGATGCAAGCGTTGTAAAAGACCACAATGCATTGGTTATTCGTCAGATCAGTCAAATTGTTGCGGATAAGCCCGCGGCAAAAACGGAAGATTCTGAAGAAGAGGAGGGTGAAACCTCTGCGACGGTGCAGGTAAAGATTCCTTATGAGACGCGTTATTACCTAACGCCTTATCGCCCCAGCGAAGACTTCAAGCCAACAAAGACTGAGAATTTCGAGCGCTATGGCTTTTTTGAAGTGGCTCCTCACTTTACCAATGGCGGTGTAACCGAGGTTCTGGCTAGTAAGTTTCATCAGGACAAGCCTATCGTTTATGCCGTTTCCGCTAACACACCGGAAGATTATCGTCAGGCCATTAAGGATGGTGTTCTTTATTGGAACCGTGCTTTTGGGCGGGAAGTTGTAAAAGTAGTGGACGCACCGGAAGGTCGGAGCGCTCCTGATTTCGAGAACAACATCATTCAATGGGTAAAGTGGGATGACGCTGGTTATGCTTATGCCGATGCTCAGATGGACCCACGCACCGGTGAAATTCTCCATGCGCAGATCTTTTTAACCAGCGCATTTGCAATTGGTGGTCGTAAAAACGCCGAGCGCGCCATCGCTGTACTAGAGCGTGGGCCAAAGCCATTGATGAGTCTCGGGCTAAAAGGATTGGCGGGCAAGAGACTGTGTGATCGCCATACGGAACGTCGCTTTGCTACATCCCTGTCCGCGCTTTTGGCCGAAGGAGCGGATGATGCCGTGGTGAAGCGCGCATCGGAAGATTATGTGCGCGAAGTCGTTGCTCATGAAGTTGGGCACACGCTTGGCTTGCGTCACAATTTTGCGGGATCTTTAGGCGCAAGCTTTGAGCAAATTGAGCGCCGCGATCTTATGAAAGACTACATCGAAGATAAAATCTCCGCGGATTTTGTTACGACAAGCACGGTGATGGATTACCAGCTTTTTGAGGAATCCATCACAACGGGTCGCCATATCGGTCAGGGTTCTCCCGCTTTTGCATATGACGTGAATGCGATGGGGAAACTATACGCAGGCAAGGATGTTCCAGTAAAAGGCGCGCCGCTTTTTTGCACGGACTCTCAGATGGAAGAGTTTGTGGATTGCAAGACTTTCGATACGGGGCGTTTACCCGTGGCTTTCCACGCCAAAGACCCGACGGATCTGATGAACCGTGTCCCTTATAATTTAGCGAAAACTTATTCATCCTTGAAAAAGGGCGGAAAAGAGAAAGATGATCTCCGCGTGGGGACGAGTGACCCCGAAAAGCTTGCAACATCAATCTATGAGGCTCGTGCGGAACTGGCGGCATTCTTCCGTGGTGATCGAAAAGTTTTGAGCGTGCGACGCGGGTTTGAATATGTCAATTCATTGAATGAAGAAGCCGTCCGCAAGGCAGAAGAAAGCTACATTGAGAAGAGCGTTCGTGATGTCGGCGGCGTAAACAATCTTTTCGGCGCCCTGCCAAGCGAATCGTTTACAAAGCTTGTTGACGAGACCTTGCACTACGTGAAGTTAAATGTAGAAATGTCAGACGATGATGTTAAGTCTCTGACAGACGAAATTCAGACTCTTGCCGTAAAACTTCCTCTGGCTCTTGAGAAAGAGCAATTGAAACACCTTTCCGCGATAGAACACATCCGCGCGGGCGGTTTGGGGGACGATTTTAGTTTGTTCCTGCGTGATGAGGCGCATCGGCTGTTTCTAACCGCGAAAAGTGGTTCAACAGGAAGTGCGGTAACCTTGACCGATGGTAAAGTTGTGACCATTCCTGAGTATGCGTATCCACAAAGTATCCGTCAGGATGCTCTCAAGCTGGTTGCCGCAAAAGAAAGTGATCCGCAGTGGGGGACTCTTGAGCGGTACGAATTGAAAAAAGCGATCAATGAGCATTTACATACAGTGTTAGGTCTTAACGCTGAAGACGATGTTTCTGTGGAGACTTACCCGCGAGAAGTGGCGCGCTGGATTGTGGAAACCCAGCAATATATGGATTCCCTCTGATTCTTAGTGCAAACAGGCTCCTCCGGGAGCCTGTTTTTGTTTCTACCAACGAGCAAAATGCTCTTCGGCGAAGCCCCACAAATTCTTAATTTCTAGTTCCTTGCCGTCATCAAGTTTAACGCGTCCACTGAAGTATCCGAACATCTGGTCCACGATCGTTTTAATAAAGACAAGGTCTGTCTTTCCCGTGCGCACAAGGGATGGGGTGAAGGTGAGCGACAATCGCCCTTCTTCATCGTTCATGGTCCAGGGCTTCATGCGATCATTTGAGTCAAATTGAAAGGTCACGAGCTTCAATTTATGGATGCGATCCCCGAAGATCAGCGCATTTTCTGTCGCACGACTTGTATCACCGAATCCTGTTCCGAGGTTCAAACCAATTGCCGCACCCGCGTCTGAGTATCCGGATGCATTTAGCCACACCCACTTTGATTGGAATGGCCAGATGCCGCGCCCCCAGTCAAAAGTCGCCAAAGAATCTTCGGGCGAACAAGCAATGTTTGTATCGCCCCAGCGGATCTTACCAGAGCAGGTGAGGTTGTTTGTTTTGCGATTCCAATAAAATTTTCCGTCGCCCATGGGCACTGTGATGACCATGGATTCCTGGTCGGGGCGTTGAGAAAGTGTGATGTCGATCTCGAGATCTTCGCCCGCGAACTTTGGCCAAACGATACGAATGTGCCGTTTGAGTCCGCGAGTGCTGAATGCGAATTTTGTGCGACGCAACTGGAAAGATGCATCGCCGTCGTCACTATTGCGAGGCAAGTGGATGCCCATGGCTAACGGCAGAGAAATCGCTCGTTCCACCACTTGGCGCGTGCGCCGGTCAATGATGTAACAAAACGCCGAGCCCGCATAGGTTAGATCCGCGAGAGCAAAGGCAATAACATGTGTTGGTAGAAACAGACAGTAGTAGTCCCACTTTTTAATACGAAAGGGGGAGCGCGCTCGCTCGAGATTCGTATCAAGGATCGGGTGGCGAGCCCACCCGATTTGTGAAAGGTTTCCGTTTGCATCCAAGAGGGGGTCATGACCCGATAGTTCTACCTGCTCAGATGAAACATCGTCTTTGTTTGATTTCATGCGACCATCTACTTCTTGGAAAGGCCCATTTGTTCTAGAGCCGCGGGTCTTTTTTCCGCGGTCCTCGCGTCATGAGAGGCATCTCTGAGGCCAAAGAAAAGTTTGTTCTCCTTTAATGTGACGATATCGTATTCGTTAACCGTACCGCCCTGGATACAGTTAATTGAATCGCCTGCCTTCCAGTCTTCCTTGCCACACATCTTATTGGTCTTTAAGTGCGTGACGCCAGCTTCGTCTGCTACATCGACCTTGAACGTCGTAACGTTTAAATCGATTTCATAAGCGCCCAATACCGCCGAAGAAGGCCCTTTGAGATTCACAGTTCCCGAGGACTCCGTGCTGACGCTCACGGTGGCGCAGGCTGCATCGGAAAAGTATTTAAGTTGCTTTTGAAAGTTGCTGCCGGAAATAACAACATCATACGTGATGGCTTTAAAGGCCGGATCAGCTGAAGCCATGCAGCCGCCTGCATGCCAGTTGCCGTTAAGAAGAGCTGCGCTGCCAGTTTCCGTGGGAACCTCGGTGTTACCACCACCTGTTTGTGAATTGCCCGAAGTGGGATTGGCTTGTTCGCCGCCGTTGTTCCCAGATTCAGAGGGAAGGCTTATCGTTGACTTTCTTTTTTCGATGCCGTCACTTTTTTCGCACGCAGTGGCGCTTAGCAGTAACGGTAAAGCTAGAATGACAGTCTTACGACGCATAACTTCTCCCTCGTCTCCAATACTTCGTATACCTATGAATATGCAAAAATCGAGCTAGAATAAGGGACTTACATTTCACGTAGTTCCAGCTAAAGACCTGTCTAATGTTTAGACTCTGTCTGTAAGAAATGCAGACCTTCTACTAGTTTGCCATACTTGCCCTTTCAAAACCAAAAGCATGACAACATTGAGGGTGAAACATGGTACAACCTCGCAAAATAAGATCACACATGCGAGGAATGAAGATGGAGCGTTTTCTTCCGAAGATTCTTATAACTGCCGCGGTGCTCTCCGGTCTTTCCTCCCTTATTTATGAAATGCTTTGGCTCAAATATTTGAGTTTCTTTCTTGGTAGTTCGGCGGGGACTGGGGCGGTTGTTCTAGCCGCGTTCTTTTTGGGCTTGGCGCTTGGAAGCTTTGTGATCGCTAGGTTCTTGAAGAGGCGTGGTGCGCGTTTTGCTATCTATGGTTGCATCGAGCTCGGCATTGCTCTCGGTGCAGTCATCTTTTACTACGGCTATCAACACATCACCACTTTGATGACGCCACTCGCGCTCTTTGCGACCGCAGATTCACCTTGGTTGCTCATCAGTCGTTTTATCGTCGCGACCTTTTTTGTCTTTCTCCCGTCGTTTTTCATGGGCGCGACACTTCCTATTCTAATTTCCATTTATGCCCGTCGGGCGGAAAAGTCCGAAGGGATCGAAGGGCGGTTATATGCATGGAACACTGTGGGGGCGGTGTGTGGTGTCGTCCTAGCGGCGTTCGTTTTGCCGCCGTTTATAGGTTATGCGGCCACCTATGGAATCGCTTTTGTCCTCAATCTTTTTTTGGCTTTAAGTTTTTTCTATTTGGATCTCCGATGTGAGAGTGTCTCGGCGCCTTTAAAAGTCGAATCATCAACAGCAACGGCTCTCGCGCGCCCTTTGGCTATTCTCGCTTTTATTTCTGGCTTCGGCTCTTTGGCCTTAGAGACCTTATGGCATAAGATGTTCTCTCTCGTGACCATCAATTGCGTTTACTCTTTCGCGGCTATCATGGTGATGTTTCTGTCCGGTCTCGCGGCTGGGGCACCGTTAGCACGCCTGTTGAAAAGACAAAATAATGTTAACGGCATGAGTTGGCTTCTCGTGGGTATCGCCGTATTTGTGGCTATTTCTCCCTTGAGCTTCTATTCCCTGACCGATGGCTTGGCTTATATCCATGCGGACAAGAGCTGGTCCGAATACGTGCTCACTCTTTTTGGGTTGGCTTTGGCGGTGATATTTGTTCCGTCCGTTCTTCTAGGAATGGTCCTGCCTTATCTTTTACAAGGATCGGATCGCAGTCTTACGGCTTCGCGCGCGGCGACCATGCTCTGTCTTAATACATTGGGCGCGATTCTAGGGGCGCTTTGTGGAGGATTTGTTCTTTCGCATCTTCCCCATGGTATGGCGATATTGTTAGTGGCCATTCTCTATCTGCTGGCGATCATTTTTTGGGATCGCCGGTACCAGCGGGTTCGGCCTCGTGCGTTTGCGATCGTTGGCATGGTGATTATTCTTGCGATGGTGGTGAGGACGCTTCCCGACTACAGGCGGCTTAATCCAGATCTTGAGACGATTTTAGAGACTTATCACGGCCCTCACGGTGTCGTCAGCGTGTCGGAAGCGCATATTCCAATCGATTCTCAGAGAAAGGTTCACGATCTCTTTATTCGTTTGAATAACTACTACACTCTCGGTGGGGTTGGGTCTTTGGAGCACGAACGTCGGCAGGGAGAACTTCCTTTATATTTCGCCAACAGGACGGATTCTGTGTTCATGATTGGCCTTGGCACCGGCATCACGGCGGGAGCCATCCTGAATCATCCCATCAAAGAGCTGGGCGTTGCCGAATTAGTGCCTGAGGTTGTTGATGCGGCAAAAAAATATTTCAGCCCTTATGTGAATGGGCTTTTTAGTGATGATCGCGTTCACATGTATGAAGATGACGGTCGAAGTGTCCTTGCGATGGGGCATAAGAATTACGACGTCATTATCGCCGATTTGTTTGATCCCTGGGGAGCGTCGACGGGAGCTCTGTACTCGTTGGAAAATTTCCAACTGATGAAAGAACGTCTTCATGAGGACGGGCTATTTGTGCAGTGGCTGCCTCTTTACCAACTTACCGAGGAGGGGTTCGGTGTGATTGCTCGCACCATGCTGGCTGCGTTTCCCCAGGTCGTCGCTTTGCGAGGGAATTTTGATGCGGAGAAGCCTACGTTGGCACTAGTTGGTTTTAAGAAACCGACGCTGCTTGATGCAAGACGTCTGGAAGAGAAAATTCTCAATCGCGGAAGCGTGAGTGATCAAGCGAAACTGGATACCGCGGATATCTTCACGGCAAAACAAAACTACAGTGCGCAGCTAGAGACACAGGCGCAAAAACAGTTTTACTTACAACTGTTCCCTCGGGTGGTTACAACATTCCCCTACGGATTTTACGTCGCGGATTTGGGGTGGCAGAAAGAACGTTTTGAAAAGTTTCCCATTAACACTCTTGATAGTCCTGTGTTTGCATACCTTGCTCCCCGCACGGTTGGTATGGAAAAAACAGCCACTAATATTTGGTTAACGGGAGAGCGTTTAGCAAAATATTTGCAGTCGTTACAAAACCCCGCGGAAGATCCTTTTCTTGCGCGGCTCGACGACAGGAGAAAACAATTTGTTGACGCCGGACGCATTTATTTTGAGTACGCTGTTGCCAGCCAAGCGTCCTACCGAGATACTGATCCTACACGTGTCTATCTCGCCAAGCAGCTTTTTGAAGAATATAAGAAAAAAGCAGAGCTGAACAGTTCGCGCATGTGAGAGATGTTTTGAAATGTGCAGGCCAAGAGTGGTTTTGAAGTGGATCTGAAGAATTGGACCTGACACACGGCTTTAAGGATTTATATGAGTACGGAGAAGGTTGCACATCAGGACTTCACGCAGGGGCCCGTTAGCAAGGCAATCGTGGCGCTAGCCATTCCAATGGTTCTTGAAATGTGTATGGAAAGCATTTTCGCTGTCGTGGATGTATTCTTCGTTGGCAAGCTTGGAGCGGATGCTGTTGCCACCGTGGGGTTAACGGAGTCCCTTTTAACTATCGTTTACACAGTAGCCATGGGGCTTTCTATTGGTGCGGCCGCGGTGACTTCGCGCCGTATTGGTGAGGGAGACGCTGACGGCGCCGCTGTCGCAACGGTGCAGTCACTGTTTCTCGGCCTGGGCGTTTCGATCGTGATTGCCGTTATTGGCATCTTCTTTACCGAGGAATTGTTGCTTCTGATGGGAGCCTCTCCTGGCGTCATTGAACAAGGAAGTACTTACTGTCGCATTATGCTGGGCGGCAGTGTTGTTGTTCTTCTTTTGTTTCTCGCCAATGCGGCCTTTCGGGGGGCGGGAGATGCATGGATAGCCATGCGCTCTCTTTGGATAGCCAACGCATTAAACGTCGTGCTTTGTTTTCTTTTGATTCATGGCATTGAAGGGGTGATCCCATCGCTAGGCGTTACAGGTGCTGCTATTGCCACGACTTCAGCGCGAGGCGCGGGAGCGATCTACGTCATTTGGAAGATGCTAAAAGGCGGTGGACGCTTGCATGTCATGCGCAAGCATCTACGGCCATCTCCCATGCTGATGAAGAGTATTGCTCGTCTGTCTGTTTCTGGAACGTTCCAGATGTTTATTGGCACTGCTAGTTGGATTGCTTTGATTCGTGTGATGTCCAATTTCGGTTCCGAGGCTTTGGCTGGATACACCATTGGTATTCGTATCCTTCTGTTCGCACTGCTTCCTGCCTTTGGCTTGGGGAATGCCGCGGCGACAATGGTAGGACAAAGTCTTGGCGCAAGAGATCCCGATCGTGGAGAGCGAGCTGTCTGGATTGCTAGTTTTTACGGTGCGATTTTTCTCGGGGCTATCGGGGTGCTTTTCTTTGTTGGTGCGAATCCCTTAGTGTCGCATTTTACAGAGGAGCCCGAGGTCTTGAGGTATGCCGTTGAGTGCCTCCGCATCGTTGCGATTGGTTACCCCTTTTATGCCTATGGAATGATCGTCACGCAGGCCTTCAATGGTGCGGGTGATACCTGGACGCCGACTTGGCTGAACTTTTTCGTATTCTGGTTGTTCGAAATACCGCTCGCTTATGTTTGGGCTTTTCATACGGACATCGGTCCGCAAGGTGTCTTTTATTCCATAGCGATTTCTTTTACCGTCATGGCGGGTATAGCGGTTTTGCTGTTTAAGCGTGGCGCCTGGAAATTGAAGGCGGTGTAGAACGGGGTGCTGAAATAAGGAATTGAAAATCTATCTCCAGCGCTCGATGCGCTCCAATAAACCAGGATCTTCAATTTCTTCACAGACGGAGGAGAGAGCCGCACGGTTGGCTCCCTTCCATTCAAGATCAGGAAGCGATTCTTTCAATGGGACATCGTAGCGCAATGTCGCGAGAGTTCTAAAAAGGAGAGACTCTGTGCGCATTTGGGAAAGACTCTCGGCGAGAGCCGCGGCGCCGCGAACTTTTACCGTCCAGCGATTTTCGTCCGCGGGAATCTCATCAACCGAGCCGTAAACCGCGAGGACTGTTGCAGCGGATTTTGCTCCCCAACGAGGAATCCCCGGTATGCCGTCCGCTGTATCACCCACGAGAGCGAGATAATCAAGAATTGATTTGGGTGATACGCCAAATTTTTCGACGACCGCCTTCTCATCAAGCATCATCTTACGGAAGCGGTCCCATACAACAATTCTGTCGCCATCAACGCACTGGGCCAGATCGATATCAGGGGTACACAAGAGAACTTGTTGAACGCTTTTTACGGCAGTGAATCGTTTAGCCGCTGTCGCTAACGCATCATCCGCTTCGAATTCAACCATGGGCCAAACAACAATGCCCATCGCCGCAATCGCTCGTTCGGCCAGCTCAAACTGAGCATAAAGATCGGGGTCCATTCCTTCGCCTGTTTTATAGCTGTGGAATAGCTCGTTGCGGAACGATTCGATCACATGATCAAAAGCATAAGCAACGTGTGATACTTCACCCGTTCTTAACCATGAGGCGAGACTGCGCAGAAGACCTCGTGTGGCACCAACTTCCCGGCCCGCGCGTGTTTTTGCTGAGGGTGCTCCAAAGTAGCAGCGGAAAAGTTCATAGGTTCCGTCAACAAGATGCACTTGCACGAGTGTCTCCTTCATAGTCTCCGAAAGGTTATCACAAGTTTTACCGATGTTTCCAGATCGAGACTTGGTACCGCCGCGTGCTGCATCACTTCGGTAAAGTCCGGGAGCAGAAAATTTGTTAGTCGCAAACCATGCGATCTCATATTGCTTCAACCGCTTTTCACCATGTGGTCCGTGCGCTGCGGCAACATTCGCGAAAAATGTCTTCTGAGTGGTGGAAATTGAATGGAGCTGATCCCTAAAAAATCCTAAAGGAATCTGGTGCTTGCTGAGTCCGAGCTACGTGCGCTTCTCTTTCCCCAGTCCGACGGCTTGACGCCCCCCGGTGCTCTCCGCTAGAACGCTTTGCACCCCGCAAGCCTGGAGACTTTATGAGCATGTTCCCCGATTCAAGCGTTAGCCAGATCATCGAAGTCGCCCGTATGCTTTATGATCGGCGCATGATTTTTGCCTGCGATGGAAACATCAGCATGCGAACCGAAGACGGAACTATCTTGATGACTCCCAGTGGTTGGCACAAGGGCTTTCTCACTCCGGATCTTATGGCGCAGGCAACCATGGAAGGCCAGATCCTCAAAGGTAAGCCTTCAAGCGAGATGGCGATGCATCTTGAAGTGTATCGAAAATGTCCTGAAGCAAAAGCAGTGATTCACGCTCATCCACCTCATGCCATCGCATGGAGTATCGCGAAACCAGAATTAAAAGAATTGCCGGCTGAATGTATGTCGGAAGTTCTTTTGGCAGTCGGTCGTATCCCCATCGCACCGTTCGCAATGCCGGGCACGTCTGAGATGGCTGCGCGCATTAGCGATCTTTTGCCGGAGCATCGCGTCATGGTATTGGCGCGTCATGGCGCTCTTTCTTGGGGAGAATCTCTTCCTGAGGCGTTTGTCGGTATGGAGCGTATCGAGAGTGCCGCGGAAATCCTTTACCGCGCGGAGCTTTTAGGTGGTGTGAATCCATTGCCAGATCAGGTTGTGCAAAATCTGAGGAATCAGCGTCAACGCTTATTCCCTTATAGTTTTTAGCCCCCGAGAGGAATCTATGGAAAAAGTTACGCTCATTGCTCGATTGCTTCTTGGACTGATCTTTTTGGGTTCTGGTCTTGCGTTCTTTTTTGGGCCGCCACCACCGCCGATGGAAGGCGCTATCGCGGATTTCTTTAAGGGAATGTTGGCAACGAAATACTTTTTTTACCTCTTAAAAGGCACAGAGGTTTTTTGTGGCTTGCTCCTTCTCGTTGGTCGGTTTGTGCCACTTGTGCTGGTGATATTAGCGCCAATTGTGCTCAACATCGTCTTGGTTCATTCGTTTATGGCTCCAGAAGGTCTTCCGATCGCGATCGTCGTTGCGGTTCTCGAGATTTTCCTCGCGTTCTTCTCAGTGCGGTATAGCCCGACCATTAAGTTGCTTTTTAAGGCGCGATAACCTCGTTCTCTAGGGCGCAAATTTAATGTCCGCGAAAATTTGCGTCAGTCGCTTCTCAATACTTGAACTAACTTCGAGAACATGAATGTTGCCAAGAATGTCAAAGGAATCTTCCACGATAAATTCCCTTAATTTTTGATCAACGGAGAGCCTTAATTTTTTGTCTTCCGATCGCGGCACCGGAATACGATCCGGAGTTTCAATCGGACAGAAGATGATGGCATCCAATTGCTCGAGTGCTTCCTGCGCTATTTCTAGCCATTCCTGGATTTCAATTTCGTCGCGATCCGCAATGCTGAGGGCATAGGCCATAAAATCAAAAGGAGATCGATCAAAGATTGTATTCTCATCACTTTCGCCTATCAATGCGACGGAGACATTCAATTGTTCGGCAAAATCATCAACGGATGGCTCGTCCGCAAATTCATAGCCCGAAGCCAACATGTGGTGATAAGGCTCTTCAACGAAAGAGTAACCCTTAAGCCGTTCCACAAGCGCTTCGGCGAGTGTCGTTTTTCCAGAAAAATGAGTTCCTGCAATGGCGATTCTCAAGTTCTTCTCCTGATTTTTTGCTTACATTTGCGCGAGCGCTCGGATTTTTTCCCAATAGAATTTTCGCCAATCATTTTCGACCGTCGGAATAAGTTCCTTGGGAACCCCGCGGTGAGTAAGGACGAGATCTGTTCCACCGTCTTTCGTGCGTGAAAGCTGAAACGCCGCCATCGAAAAAATGCCAACCGGAAAGTCCTTTGAACGCCAAGCCTGAACAACTCGCTTTCCAGGAACGAGGTCAACGTTGATTCCAGTCACGTGGCCGGCGCGGATTGAGAATGGGCCACCGACCTTCTTACTAATGACGGCTTTCTTGCCTGTAAGAGCTGTGTGGAGTTTAGAGTCAACGAGAAGGTCATATATCCGCTCAGGGCTCAATCGGAACTTCACTTTCTGCTTTATGGTCTTACACATTTAGCATCGTCCTGTTTTGAGATGGCTTTTTAAATAACCCCTTGGATTTAGCTTAAGGGATGGCTCTAACCTACCGTATTGACGTCAAAATACGCAGCAAAATCTTCCGTAATAAAGATCAGGTTTTCTGGTGCCGATACTTTGATTCGTCGTCAGTAACGAACACTCAACAATTTTCAAAGGCGAACCTATGGCTATTCAGGGTGCTCTATTGGCAATTGTTTTTGGTTTTTACGCGATTGCATCTGTTGCAGCTGCAGAGCCAGCAGGGACGATGTCGCCGGTATTACCTTTAGAAGCCGCAACGACAAAAGTACCTCTTATGGACCAGTCGTTGCGCGATCCAACCTTTGATCTTCGTGCTGGTTCTTCAAAGGAGGCGGAGCAATTTTTGAAGAAAGCAGAAGCTTTCGAAGCAAAGCTAAAGACTGCTAAAAAAGGTAAGAAGGAAAAGATTCTCAATGAATCATTTCGCTATTTCCTCGCCGTTGCATACTACCTGGAAGATGTTCAGGATGGTCGCATTAAAGATAAAAAAGTAGGCGAACTCACCGTCATCCGTTCAAAAGTCAAGAAATACGCCAAGCAACTCGCGGCTATAACGAATGATGTGGGTGATAAGCAGCAGGCAACATACCACTCTCTAGTTTCGACCTATCTAAATGGCAAGGTCGACGAAGCCTTCAATGAGATTCTTAGCACGGAGCGAGGCAATTTCGGTCGCCTTGGAGCGAGCCTTGAGCTGCTCATCGCAGAAGCTGAATTGAGTCAGAGCAATCAAGCTCAAGGACGGGTGCGCCTAGAACAACTCATTCCTAAAGTCTCGGGGCCAGGAGCTATTGTTGCTAATTTGTTGTTGGCGCGGTCGTTAGGTGGCGTCGATGCCGGTTCCCAAATCTATCAGGAAGCGGATCCGCGCTATCGCACGTATATCACAGAAGCCACTAAACGTTCTTCGGTCTTGCCAGTAGCGCAGCGTCAGAAAGTTTTCGCTTACGCTTTTGGTATTTGGAAATTGGCGGAGGACGGGAAGGAAGACTGGGAGAGCACGCCGATTCACCTCGAGTCTTTCAAAGATCTGCCGCTCTACCTGGCTATCGAAGAGCGATTGGCATTGCAATCTGTTGAAAAAGGCAAAACGGCGGAGTCGATGCAGCGCTATGCGAAAATCATCGAAAAATTAAAGCAGCAACCTGTTCTTGGCGCGCTATATACTCGTCTACTGGATCTCGGTAATAGCCTTGCTGAACAGACAAAAGATCCCAAGCCGTATGCGGACGTTCTTCGTGCAGTCAACGTTGCTTTCAAGAACCAAAGCATTCTTGGTCCTAACCAACAGGCGGCTGCTGGTTCCTATGCTAAAAAATTTCGCGAACGATATCGCTCTGTGGTGACAGAAATCCTTGAACAAGCCCGATCCCCACAAAGCACTCCGGAAATGCGCACTACGGCGTTGCAGATTGCCAACGGATTTCTCCCTTTTGCGGGCAGCAAGGACGAAAAGATCGCTCTCAAGTCTGGTCTGGCTGGTATCTATGTTGCCAATGGCGATCATGTAAATGCCGTGGTCGTCTATGGAGAGCTAAAGAATCAAACCGAAGGCGCGGATGCTCGTAAATATCTCCGGGCATTGATTGACTCGCAAAGTATTCTCGCCAAATGGCCAGCCTCTCCCCCATGGGATAAAATTCCTGCTGGTGAAGCGAAACATCGCATTAGCTTGGCTGACATGTACGGAGAATTGAATCAGCATACGCGCTCAATGGATTGGGCTGTTCTAGCCCACTTGGGTCTTCTAAAAATCAGCCTGAATGACAAGGCTCCCGCTTTCAGTTCTTGGCTCAAGGCGATTCAGCGGGATCCAAATAGCGAACACGCTGCAAGCGCGGCAGGCATGATATTGGTTTCTCAGGCGACAGCGAAACAATGGCCAGAACTTGTTTCAACGGTTCGTGTTGTGAAAAAGGTGAAAGTTACTCCAATTGTTTCAGGGCAAAATCTCAATCCAGACTCGTACCTGGCGGACGGCCTCTTCTATGGTGGCTATGCCGCATATGAAAAAAATTATTTGAAACCGTCCGCTCTTTATCTCGAAGAGTTCACGCAGACGTTTCCGAACGATAAGCGATACGTGGATGCCGTCTTTCAAAAAGGCCTCGCATATCTGAAGCTGCGCGATGGGAAATTCGCCCAAGCGATGCGCGAAATTGTTATGGAATACAGCAGTTCAAAATATCTTCGTGATGCCATTTTAAATGGTGTTAAGGGATCGACCGTCGCTGATGATAAAATTTTCTTCCTGGAAGCCTATCTGAAGACGTTTTCTAAGGCGGCTGATTTTCAAGCCATGCGAGAAAAGCTCGCGAATGTTTATTTTGAAAATCAAAACTACGGTCAAGCCGCTCGCATCTATGAGCAGCAAAGCAAGGATCCCGCTCTGACCAAAGAAGAAAAAATTGCCGCGGCCTTGAAGCAGCTTAAAGTTGAAGATGAATACGGAGATAGCAATAGAGCTCGTGTCGTTGCGGATAATATCCTGATCATCGCGAAAGGAAATGATAGTGCTACGGCAAAGGCACTCGCCTTTATGGTCCGTTTTGCTAATAAGCAGAAAAATGTTGGCGCCTATGAGGGGTACGAGAAAACATTGCTCAAAATGGATGGCACCAATTTGGACGTTATGGATGCGTTGGCGCAGACACGCTACTTTATTGCCGAGCGGGAAGCCGCGAAACCCCTCGCGGAGATTGATGCTCGCACGCTGAAAGATCCCGTTAAAGAGATTCAGAATCAGTTAGTCATTTATCAGAATTTGCGTGCCTCTTTTGAAAAAGTGTGCGCGGTCGGACGAACCCAATATTGTGAAATGTCAAAAATGGGAATGTCACAGATGACGCTGCGTAGTATTCGAAATATCGATAGTATCGTTCTTCCGAGCACTCTTGATGAGCGTACCGTTCAGGCTTTTGAAACCAACAAGGTCAAAATTAAGATGATTCTCAGCCAGACAGTTGTGAAAACCAAGGCGAGCGCGATGGGGCATTAGGTCATCGTTCAGAATGGATAGTACAGTGCCCGCCTCTCACGGCGGGCTTTTTTGTTTCTTGAGTTTGCCGGCAGTTAACGCTCTGGGTTAGAATAGATCCAACTTTCGGAACACGGGGATTTTTTGACGCTTGATTTGACTAGAAAGGTTCGATGGTTATGCAAAAAAATCGTCTAGAGGCATTTAGCGACGGTGTCATGGCGATTATCATTACCATTATGGCCTTGGAACTTAAAGTTCCACACGGAGACGGGCTAGGAGCGCTCGCCGGGCTTGCGCCCATATTTGAGAGCGTAAATTATTTTGTGTAAACCAGCGCCAGGTTAGTTCGCGTGTTGAGG
>CAYOJQ010000005.1:0-115746 GCA_964404325.1 uncultured Oligoflexales bacterium | reverse complement strand
CACCCATGAAGGGAACACGCTTAATACTCGCGGCCGCCCTATTTTTACAGGCATCCATAGGCCTCGCAAAGCCCCGCATCCTTGCGGTGGGGGATTCGTTAACGGACGGTTATGGCGTCGCCAAAGAGGCGGCCTATCCCGCTTTATTAGAGAAAAAACTGCGCGCGGCGGGACTTAAAGACGCTGTTGTGGTCAACGCCGGCACAAGTGGCGCCACCTCGGCCTTTGGCGTCAAAACCATGAACTTTCACATCAAACGGCAAAAACCAGATCTTATCATTTATGCACTCGGCTCGAACGACGCGCTTCGCGGCTTAAAAGTAGAAGAGACGGAAAAGAACGTTGAAGACGCCATCAAACTCGCTAAGGACCAAAAGATTCCTTTGATTTTGGCAGGTCTAAAAGCCCCACCCAATTACGGGCTGAAGTTTCCGGCGGCATTCGAAACCATCTTTCCCAAACTTGCCAAAAAATATCAGCTCTCTTACGTGGATTTTCTTCTCGAGAACGTCGCGGGTGAACCCAAGCTGAATCAAGCCGATGGCATTCATCCCAATGAAAAAGGCTATGAAATCGTGGCCGACAACATTTTTAAAGTGGTGCGGAAGGAATTATGACGGATTCTGTTTTAAAAATTACCGACCTCACAAAATCTTATGATCAGGGCACGGCCACGATTGATGTTCTCCGCGGAATTGATCTGCGGGTGGCCCCGGGTGAGAGTGTCGCTATTGTTGGTCAGTCAGGATCGGGGAAATCCACTCTTCTTTCTCTGATGGCCGGCCTTGATCGCCCTTCCGCCGGCTCCATTGAAATGAATCAACAACGCATTGAAACCATGGATGAGATGTCCCTCTCCCGCTTTCGCGGTCAACACATAGGCATCATCTTCCAACAGTTTCATCTCATGTCCAGCCTGAACGCTCTCGAGAACGTTCTACTTCCTCTCGAGATTGCCGGCATTCCGCATGCCAAAGAAAAGGCGGAACAGGCTCTCGCTAAAGTAAACTTATCACATCGCGCTCATCATCTTCCCCATCAGCTGAGTGGCGGTGAATGCCAAAGGGTGGCGATTGCCCGCGCTTTTGTGGTGCAACCGTCTCTCCTCCTCGCCGACGAGCCGAGTGGCAACCTTGATGACGACACCGGCGAACTTGTGATGGACCTACTTTTCAACATGGTGCGCGAGCATCGTATGAGCATGATTCTCGTGACACATGACATGGATCTCGCTCGTCGGTGTGATCGTTTGGTGCAACTCAAACACGGCACTCTACACAACGGATAACGCATATGAAGTGGACACGGCTGCTCAAAGCGGAGTTGCGCGCCAACCGACGCTTTAGTTGGTTTTTCATTATTAGCTTAGCGGTAGGTTTATTCGGTTTTATCTCCATTGATGGATTGCGCCGCAGCTTTGGTGAGCTTCTGAATGAAGCCTCGCAGAACATGCTCACCGCCGATATGAGCATCGCCGCGCGTCGGGTGGTTCAAGAAGAAGAGTATCAAAAAGCGGAGGCCCTCTTACCACCGGGCAGTCTGCATCAAGATATAAAAACCCTTTATTCCATGGCGGCAAAAGAAACGTCATCGGCCTTGATCGAGATCTACGCGGTCCCGGAAAACTATCCTTTTTTTGGCTGGATCGATCTCGAACGGCGAGGACGCGTATACGGCCAGGATCTCAAAAATCTCGCTGAGAAAAATGAAATCTGGGTCGCCCCTGAAATTCTCTTACGCCTGCAGGCCAAGGTCGGCGATGCCATTCAGCTCGGCGAAAGCACCTTTACCATTACCGATGTGGTAAAAGACGCATCCAGCTCCTCCTTCACGGGCGCTGGTTTTGCTCCACGCGCCTACATTGGTTTTTCCCGCCTAGCGGATACCGGCCTCATTCAAAAGGGCTCCATGGTCTGGAATGAGCGCCTCTACAAGCTGCCACCGGAAAGTGATGCCCTGGCCGTGAAAACTCTGATCGACGCGCGGTTTAACGATCCCGCTCTGCACATTGAAAGCCATCGCGACAGCGCCAATGACAACGGAAGACTGCTGCAATATCTTACCGACTACTTAGGCCTGGTTGCCCTCGTTGCCTTTTTTCTCGCGGCCATCGGTGGCTCTTATCTCTTCCGCAGCTATCTTCTCGCCAAACAGAAAGACATCGCGATTCTATTAAGCTTGGGGATGACACACCGTCAGGCCATTCAGCTCTTCATCGCTCAGATTGCCATTCTTGGACTTCTCGCGGCCGTTCTCGCCAGCGTGTTCGCGACCGCGATGCTACCCTTCGCGGAGATCGCGGTGCAACGGCTGACGCCTCTTCCATTTACGCCACGCATCACTGTAAAGACCTTGGCTCTCGCCAGCACACTCGGCGTTTTAGGATCACTTCTAATCTGCCTGCCGCTCTTTGTGAAGATTCGCGACCTGAAACCGGCCACGCTGTTCCAAGAATATGTGCAACCGCGCCTCGTGGTCTCACGAAGCGGGTTGGTTTATTACCTTCCCGCACTTGTTTGTTTTTACGGTTTGGCCGTCTGGCAGGCAAACTCCTGGCGTGTGGGCAGCATTTTTTTCGCCTGCCTTCTTGGCGCTTCCTTGGTGTTTTATGGTTTTGGCTGGCTGTGCCTGCACATGCTCGGACGTTTCGCGCCGCAGCAGCCCTTCGGTTGGAAAATCGCTTCGCGCTACTTAATACGACACAAGACACAAGCGCTGTCCTGCTTTCTCGCCATCAGCCTGGGCTCTTTGTTGGTGAACTTAGTGCCACAGCTCAAAGACAGCATTAGCAGCGAGCTCACGACACCGCGTGCCATTGAGCTCCCAAGCCTTTTTATGTTCGACATTCAAGAAGAACAAAAAGAGAACTTGGAAAAACTTTTACACGATCAGAAAGTCGATTTTCAGCAGCTATCACCCATGATTCGCGCGCGGCTTGTGGCATTGAATGGTCAGCCGTTTGAAAAAGATGTGCGCGAAACGACGACGCGCGAGGAAGAGCAAGAACAACGCATGCGCAATCGCGGCGTCAATCTCTCCTATCGGCTCGGCCTTTCTTCCAGCGAAGAAATCATTGAAGGGCGACCTCTAGCCAACAACTATTCCTTCGATCAAAAAGAACCCGCGGAAATTTCCATGGAGAAGCGTTACGCGGAGCGGCTCGGATTAAAGCTCGGCGATGTCGTGACGTACGAAGTGCAAAGCGTTCCCATCACCGGAAAGATTGTAAATTTTCGCAAAGTTCGCTGGAATAGCTTCCAACCAAACTTCTTTATTCAATTTCAGCCCGGCGTGCTGGACGACGCACCGAAAACATTTATTGCTTCCATCCCATCGCTGGCTGAAGCAAAAAAATATGATCTACAAAGTAAAATCGTCTCTCAGTTCCCGAACGTTTCTTTGATCGATGTTTCGCTTCTGGTGAAAAAAGTTCTTGAGATGCTGGATCAGATGACCCTTATTCTTACGGTGATGGCGTGGTTTTCTCTCGCCGCGGGAGCCGTGGTTCTCTATTTCATCGCCAACCATCAGGCCATGGCGCGTCTTTGGGATAGCAATTTGATGAAAATTCTCGGCGCGAGCCGCCAACAAATTGAAGCCGCGGTGATGATGGAGTTTGGCGCATTGGGGTTATTGGCGGCGACTTTGGGGAGTCTATTGGGATTGGCGGGAAGCTATATTCTTAGTCTCGCCCTTTTTAACGGCACGTTTACGCTGCGCTGGCAAACGCCGCTGCTCATGACTCTTATTATCTTGAGTTTGTGCATGGGGGCGGCGCTCTTAGCGCACCGCCGCATTTTAAAACAAAAGCCGCGCTTCCACCTTTAGGTGTTTGCTTTTACCGGCATCGCGAATGTTTCGTTCGCGTAACGGGAAAACGAGAAATTCGTGAACACCGCGAGAAGAAGCAGAACACAGGCGCCGAGCTGGTGCATGGAGGCCAAGCTCACCGGCACCATGTGCAACAGCGTCATCACGCCTAAAAGAAATTGCACAACGATCATCGCCATGAGCCCGTTCACACCAAACCGCTGCGCCGGCGTCACGACACGGCGGCGCGCGAAAAACCAAAAACATGTGATCGCGGCAAGAAGACACCAGGCAATGCAGCGGTGAATAAACTGCACGGTCACGGGGTTCGCGAACATATTTGTCCAAACGGGCTGCAAGTAATCAAGCCCGGGCGGTAACCAGAAACCGTTCATTTTAGGGAAGGTGTTGAAACCAATGCCCGCGCGCAGTCCAGCGGTAAAGGCACCGTACACAATCTGCAATGCCACCAATCCAGTGATATAGAAGCTTGCTTTCTTCACCGCGGCCGGAACCGCGGCCGGAACCGCGGCACCCCAGCGAACCTTTGGCCAAAGGCGCAGCGTCAGCCAGAACAAGTAGACCATGATAAAAAGCGCAAGGCTGAGGTGCGCCGCGAGACGGTAGTGGCTGACGCGCGGCATGTCCACCAACCCGCTCTTCACCATGTACCAACCCAACGCCCCCTGCAGGCCACCCAAAACAAAACCCAACAGGAGTTTCGGCATCAAAGGGCGAGGAATGCGGCGACGAATAAAAAACACGGCAAACGGCACAAAAAACGCCACACCGATAAGACGCCCCAGATTACGGTGCAGGTATTCCCAGAAAAAAATAAATTTGAATTCCGACAGCGTCATGGCGTGATTTACCTGTTGAAACTGTGGGAACTTTTGATAGGCAGCAAAAGCTTTGCTCCAGTCGGCTTCGGAAAGGGGAGGAATGGCGCCAACAATGGGCTTCCAGTCCACCATGGATAGACCTGACTCGGTAAGGCGCGTAATTCCACCGACGATCACGGTGCCGAGAATCAGAAGGCACAAGCTGATGAGCCAAATGCGCATACCGCGGTGAACGGAGAGATTGTTTGCGGACATACCTTGCCTCGAGCTGTAAAATCGTTAGGGTGCTGGAGCCCAGGCTCCGAACGCTTGAGATGGCGCAAGACATAGTTCTCTCAGGTAAGTAAAGTCAATATGAATCGGTGGTTAAGGATTAGGATTTATGACACGCACCCATTCTCCCTTGGTTCGCGCATCGGTAGTGAGCGGATTTCTCGCTCTCTTAAAATTCGTGGCCTTCATTCAAACGAACTCTCTGATCGTTCTAGCCAGTTGCCTGGATTCGATCGTCGATACAGTTCTTTCTTATGTGAATAGCCTCGTCGCCCGTTATTCACTGAAAAAACCGGATCGTGAGCACCCCTTCGGCCACGGTGGTTTTGAGGTTGTCAGCAGCTTGACGCAAGGGTTGTTTATTGCCTTTTCCGGCTTGATGGTGGCTCTCCAGTCCATTCAGCGACTCTCAAACCCCCGCACACAACTGACGGTGGACAACGAAATTTTCTTTAGCATCGGCGTGATGCTGCTTTCCGCTTTTGTCGGGGCGGGCTTATCCTTTTATCTTGTGCAGCATCACAAGAAGTTAGCGAAGAACAACGAACGCAGCCTCTCCGTCCACTCGGATATGGGACATTACCTCGGGGATTTTATTGCTAATATCGCGGGAGCCGCTGGCTTGATTCTCGTGTGGTACTTTAAACACCCTGAATTAGATGCCGTGTTTGGTCTGATCGGTGCCGGAGGTCTCTTTAAGGCGGCTGTTCCCATCTTAAAAAATAGCATCCGCGATATTCTTCAGGTTGGCATTGACGCTTCATTGCAACAACAAATCGTGGAAGTGATCATTAACACCGACCCACGCATTCAAGGTGTGCATCGCTTACGTTCACGCGGTGTTGGGCCCTCTCGCTTCGTGGACTTTCACCTGAAACTTCCTAGTGAATTGCCGCTCGTCGAGGCCCATGCGATCGACGAAAAAGTCACACGCTCCCTGCGACGACTCATTCCGCGCGTTGACGTCATCATCCATCTCGATCCAGACACCGAGCCTGATGACGATCTTTGGGAACCTGTTTATCAGCCACCCGACATGGACTAGTCACAGGCGCGCGTGCGTTTCAGCACGCGCTTTTCATCCATCTGCCAAACATCGTCCTCATGGAGGCCGAAGCAGATAAAACTCTGATCTTCGGTGTCACTCCCCGAGTGCGCCTCGGCTTGAAAATGATCCCCACCCACTCCCGGTGTCACGCGATACGCGTAGCGCACGGGCGTCGCACCCGCCTTGTGACACCAGCGCACAAGAAACCCAAGACGTTCCGCGCCGGCGGGTTGCATGCAGTTTTCGCGACCATCAATGGGCGAACCGTAAAATGCGTCAAAGTAAACGTATTGGCTGTTATCAATATGGTAAGCGGACTCCAGGGAGTGAATATAAGAAAGCATAAGATGTGCTTCCGCCTGGAGTCCTTTGATGGCCATGTGGCGAAAAAGGGGGTAAATCAGCGCCACAAGAGCAGCCAAGGCGACCACGAGGGCCAGGAGGTTGCGGCGGGTCAGCCAACCAGACATCAACGGCTCCGAAGATTTATGTTTGATTAATCAACATTTTAGCACATGAAATGAATCAAGCGGGCCTTCTTGACAAACATTGGGGACGACCTATTGTGTAGTAGATTATCGGCCATAGCCGAAGGAGCGACGTGTGGCGAATTATTACGACGTGCTTGGGGTCTCAAAAACCGCCTCAGAAACAGATATTAAAAAGGCCTTTCGCAAACTTGCGATGCAATATCACCCTGACCGCAACCAAGGCGATAAAGCGGCCGAAGAAAAATTCAAAGAAGTGAACGAAGCTTACGCTGTTCTTTCCGATGCGAAAAAACGCAAAGAATACGACATGTTCGGCGACCGACAGTTCCACCAACAATATTCACAAGAAGACATTTTCCGTGGAACGGACTTCAGTTCGATCTTCCGTGAATTCGGCTTTGGTGGAGACGCGGGTGATATCTTCTCCACCATTTTTGGTGGTGGCGGACGACGCGGCGCCGGCGGATTTTATGGTGCTGGCGGCGGTCGCGGGTTCGGCGGTCCTCAAAAAGGGCAGGATGTTGAGTACCCGCTGGAAGTCGGTTTCATGGAAGCTTACAAGGGCGGCGAACGCCATATCAGCTTCCGCCTAAGCGACAACACTGAACGCTCCTTCACCATGCGCATTCCCGCTGGCGTTACGGACGGCATGCGCCTGCGCGTTGCTGGTAAAGGCGCTCCATCCCACACCGGTGGCGCCCCCGGAGACTTACACATTGTCGTGACTCTCGGAGCCCATCCCGACTTCAAATTGGTCGGCGACGATATTGAAACGAAAGTGACTCTGAAGGTTTCTGAGGCATTTCTTGGCACTTCAAAAGAAGTTCACACGCCAGAAGGCAGTAAGAAGATAAAAATCCCGGCTGGTGTTACGGCGGGAACCAAAATCCGCTTGAAAGGGTTAGGCTTTCCCAAACGCAGCGGCGGTCACGGCGATCTCTATGCGGTTGTCGAATTTGCCCCTGCTCCAAAGAAACTTTCCAAAGAGCAGCTCAAGGCGGTGGAATCCCTCGCGAGCGCCGGCCTATAAAGGGGAACGGAGCCCTCCGTCCCCAATTAGTTGCCGGGTTTAAATGAATCGAGAAGCAGATAGATGTTTCCAAAAGTAACCGTCCCCTCGACTTTCACCAGGGGACGTGACGGGTGCTTGTGCGCCACCCAGACGTAGAGCTCACCTCTTTGTTGAAGCTCTTTCCCGAGATAGGTCTTCATGCCCAACTTCACCGTTTCGAACTCACCCGCATTCACCTTTACTTTCTCGAAAGCCAGAGGCGTGGCCTCCAACCACCAGTTATGCTGGTCGGTATACACCATAAATCGTTCTGGTTTATTGAGCTGGTAATCAAAGGTGCGAAGCTTAAACGTCGCGCCTAGCGCGTCAATCGCCGCATAAGAAAGATCAAAGGCCTCGTTTGATTCCTTGCTCTTCGTATGGTTCTTTTCGCGGACTTTCACTTTGCAGTTCTGATGATCGAAATCCAGCCACTTTTCCGTGCGATAACGCCGGACAAACGGCTTTTCCTCGTCCTGACTCATATAGAACCGACTGATGCCAAAATCCCAGGGCCGCGAATAGGCCTGAAGCTTATCGTGAGCGGCGAACACCATTTTGTACCAGTCGCCGGTGTAAGCTTCCGCCTGGAAGACCATGTGCTGCCGCTTCTCTTCCTGTAGCTCGCCGTCCTTTTCATTCACGTTGATACCGTAATTGAGAGGAGGAGAGACGCGAAGAAAGCCGTAACCCACAAGAACTTTTACAGCTCCGTACTTGAGCTCGTACTTTGATTCTTCACCGGGCTTGAATGGGTAGTTCGTATATACTTCGCTGCGGGGTACAACGGGGACAGATGGACGCGGGGAAGGGCAGACGACCTCGTTCGGGTTATCCTTCGCGTTTTTGTCTTCACTGCCCATGCCCTTTGAGCCAAGCAGGAAGAGTCCCGCGAGCCCCAATGCGGCCAGCAAAATGAAGCGTTGCCAAATTTTCGGTTGTCGCATCATGCCCTCTTATAACGGGAGGTTCTGGCCAAATTCCATCATATATTGAATCCGTTGACTTTTACAAACCTGCATGTTACCGAACATGCTCACTTTTTATCCACATAATAGGGTCGAATAGGCGGTCTTATTATGGGTCCGACGGGCGGACATTCTTAGGAGTCAACAGAGCTTATGGCATTGCAACAAGAAACAAAAGTAACTGGTATCGGCACAATTCAGTGGGAAGACGATGACAGCATGTTCGGTCGCGAAGACCGCAGCAACACTGAATTCGCAAACCTCCTCGCAAAGGAAGAAGGTCACGCCTCTGTAAAAGAAGGCTCGATCGTTCACGGTCGCGTGGTTCGTTTCACCGATGATTCAGTCATCGTTGACATCGGTCACAAATCAGAAGGTGAGATTCCCAAAAACGAATTTATCACTTCCGATGGTCAATTGACTGTTAAAGAAGGCGACACTGTTGAAGTGTACCTTGATTCTTTCGAAGACAGCGATGGCGAAATGGTGCTCAGCCGTGAGCGCGCAGAAATGCTCCGCGCTTGGGATCGCATCTCCGACGCGTTTGAGAAAAATGAAATCGTTGAAGGTGTCGTGATTGCTCGCGTTAAAGGCGGTCTTTCCGTTGATATCGGCGTTAAGGCATTCCTTCCTGGTTCACAAGTTGACCTCCGCCCCGTACGCAACCTCGATAAACTTATCGGTACAAACCTCAACTTCAAGATCATCAAGTTCAACAAGAAGCGCGGTAACATCGTTCTTAGCCGTCGCGTTCTCCTTGAACAAGATCGCGAGAAGTTGCGCAGCGAAACTCTCGGCAACTTGCGTGAAGGCGCGGTTCTCAAGGGTATCGTTAAGAACATCACCGATTACGGTGCGTTCATTGATCTCGGCGGTATTGACGGTCTTCTCCACATCACAGACATGTCTTGGGGCCGCATCAACCATCCATCCCAAATGTTCGAAGTTGGCCAAGAAATCGAAGTTAAGGTTCTTAGCTACGACGAAAGCCGTCAGCGCGTATCTCTCGGCTTCAAACAACTTCAGACAGATCCATGGCTCACAGTACAAGAGCGCTACCAAGTTAACGCTCGCGCAAAAGGCGTTGTTGTCAGCTTGACTGATTACGGCGCATTCGTTGAGTTGGAGCAAGGCGTTGAAGGCTTGATCCACATCAGCGAAATGTCATGGTCAAAGCGCATTAAGCACCCATCCAAAGTTGTACAGGTTGGTGACGAAGTTGAAGTGGTCATCTTGGCCATGGACATCGAAAACCGCCGTATCAGCCTCGGCATGAAGCAAATCGAACCAAACCCCTGGGATCTCGTTCGCGAGAAGTACCAAGTGGGCGACGTGATTCGCGGCAAAATCCGCAACATCACTGACTTCGGTATCTTCGTTGGTATCGAAGACGGCATCGATGGCTTGATCCACATCTCTGACATCAGCTGGACAGACCGCATCAATCACCCAGGCGACCTCTACAAGAAGGGCGACGAGATTGAAGCGAAAGTTCTTCAGATCGACAGCGAAAACGAGCGCTTCTCTCTCGGCATCAAGCAATTGGGTGAAGATCCCTGGTTGAAAGCTGCAGAGAAAATGCCTGCTGGCACCAAGTCCAAAGGCAAAGTAACAAAAATGACTGACTTCGGTGCATTCGTTGAAATGGCACCAGGCGTTGAAGGCCTGATCCATGTAAGCGAACTCGGCGAAGATGGCGAAGCTGAGAAGAAGAACATGAAAGAGGGCGACGAAGTTGAATTCATCGTTCTCGCGACTGACGCGGATGAGCGTCGTTTCTCTCTCTCACGCAAAGCTTTCTTGAAGCACCTCGGCGGTTCTGAGCTGAATGAGTACATCAGCAAAGCAACGGAGATGAAGACTGGTCTAGCTGACGCGTTTGCTAAGGCAAAAGCGGCACTGGAAGAAAACAAGAAAACTCCGGAATCCGTCTAGACTCAAGCTACAAGCAACGAGTAAACTGGCCCCTAGCGGGCCAGTTTTTTTTTGCTCAGAAAACAGGAAACGGCATGTTTGATTTTTTTCGACGACTCGGTGCCTTCTGGATCATCCTTGTTGCATGTGCACTGGGCGGATACTTTTGTCTCTTCAATCTCGATTACATCTACGTGAACATTCCTCACATCGCGGAACTTAAAGTTCGAGCCGCCGTGGCTTTCATTGGTTGCTTTCTGTCGGGAGCTTCCGTGGTGATTGTATTCTTCGGTTTTGACGCAATGAAAAAAAGTTTCATAATCGGCCAAAAAAATCGCAAGATAAAAGACCTCGAGCGCAAGTTAGCCCGATTCGACAAATCGACACCGCCAGAGTCGGCTCTGGATGTAAATCCAGCGCTCAATGCCGATGCTCTCCTCGACTGACTCGTAAGTGCGGCTTAAAGAGCACTTTTTGCCTAAACGGTGCATTTCATTGCAAAATATGAGACCATAATCCTTGATCCAGCTCCATTCCGCTGGGATCAAGGAGCCTGTTTTGTCTCGTTCAAACCTCTCTACTTCCCGAGAATTAGCCTACGACGCCTTTGCAATGATCCTCACGCAAAAGGTTCGGGTTCGCGCTGCTATCGACCAATTGAGTCAAAGCAAAGCTTATAAAGGCAAAAATATTGATCGCGCGTTCATCAAGGACGTCGTGTTCGGCAGCCTGCGTTGGTATTCCAAGCTCTATTGGATCCTGCAGAACACATCGAAACGAAACCTCGATGAAACGTCTCCAGAGATTCGTGCGGCGCTAGTCTGCGGCACATTTCAGATCTACTACATGGAGCGCATCCCTGACCGGATCGCCGTGAATGAAAGCGCGGAATACATTCGTAATCGCGGCCAGGCCAACGCTGTTCCTTTCGTGAATGGTATTTTGCGGCAGATTGCGCGCCGCGCCGAATACTTCCAAAAACCAGACCGAGAGCAAAAGCCCGCGGAATACCTGTCACTGCAATTCGCCCATCCCGATTGGATGGTGCGTCGCTGGCTGCGACATTTCAAATTTGAACGTCTTGAGACCATGCTGAGCGCGAGCAACCAGCGACCGCCCACCACGGTTCGCGCCAATGTTTTAAAGACGCCATTGCAGGAAATAAAAACTCTGCAGCAAACCTTCCTTAAAGAAGAACGCACCCACACGGATAAGCGCCCCTTACGCTCAGCTGTGATCCTGAAGGATGAACCGAGCTTCGGCCCAGAAAGCCTTTATCAACGCGGTTTCTATTCATTTCAAGATGAAGCCGATCAGCTTGTGGGACTCCTTGTCGCGCCTGAGAACAAACAGTCCATCGCGCAGGTTTTCTCCGCACGCGGCAAGTATGTGACCCATCTTTTTGAACTCAGCCAGGGTGAGGCGCAGCTCACAACCTTCCCCATGGACAAGGAAGACAAAGAGTTCACGCAGAGGGAAATTGAGCGCATCACGGAAAACAAGGTGGCCATTTCCGACGTCAGTTTTCGCGAGTTCGCGCCTAAGAAGAAACTCGACAAAATTCTACTCACGCCACCCAACTCCGAGTTGGGGCGTCTGCGACGATCCCCCGAATACAAACTCCATTTGCGGGAATCCATGCTGCGGGAGTTCGCGGAAGAACAAGCTAAGTTGTTGGATCATGCCCTACGACAAGTGAAGGAAGGCGGCGAAGTGATTTACGCCGTGAACTCATTTGAGCCGGAAGAGGTCGATCAACAATGGGAAGCCATCGCGAGAAAGTACGAAGGACACGTCGAGCTTGTTTCACCCGTACCACGCCTTCCCGATTACTATAAAAAATATGTAACGCGCCAAAATCTGTTGCTCGTCTACTCTGGAAATCAAGACGAGATGGATGGCCTTGGCGCCTTTATCGTCCGACTGATCAAACCCATCGAGACCAAAAAATGAGTTTTCGCTGGCGCACAATTCGTTGGCTGACTTACGCGCAGCTGCTCCTCGGAGCTTTGCCCGCGTGGGGACGTGACGTTTGGGCACCACAGAAACCGCAGACCGCACCCGAAGTGGTTCAAAAATCACTTTCAACCTATGCGGCGCTGCGCACGGAGCTGCTGGCTTTAATTAGCAAAGCCCAGCAACGGGTCTGGTTGTTCACGGATTACCTCACGGACGGCGAGATCGCCTCCGCGCTGTTTCTTGCGAAATACAGGAACGTGGACGTGCAGGTGATCTTAGGGAAAGAAAAGGCCAACGCCTACCTTTCACGGATCCACACTCTCAAGAAAAACGACACTCCCGTCTTCGCGCCTTCGGAATTTCGCTTGGGCCATCCCAGCGGCCTTCTGGTGGACGATCAGTTGTACGTGATCGATAGTGAACTTGATTTTAGGGCAAAAAACACGTCCTTTGCCTTGCTAGCCGCGCGACCCACCGATGCCAATGTCTTCGCGCAACGTTTCGCGGTTGTCACGGGGCGCCCTCCTGAAATGAACCGAGCGATTTGGTCCAAAGCCCGTTCCGCCCCCCCAGCCTCATCAAATCCTGATTACCAGGGCGAAAAAAATGGCGTTTACAATTATAATAAGTCTACGACCGTCAATGAGCTGCGTCCGAATATCCCAAAAAGCTTACCGCGCCAGCCGAAGTTTAAGCGGAATCCTCCGCCTCCACCTCCGGCCAGTACGGGAAACAGCAATACGGGTAGCGGCGGCAGTGTCTGGAAATAAGGGTTAGGGCCTTAGATCGAGCGGAACCACGTTCACATGCGGAGAGGGATCATGATTCATAAAATGCGCTTAGTGGCCATGTTCGCGAGCTTACTGATTTTGGGAAGCTGCGCAAAAATGTGCGGCAGCAGCCGCAGAGACATGACGCCAGAACAAGTCGTTGAAGCCTATCTCGAGATTTCCTTGAATATGAAGGATCCTGCAGGCAAGCAGAAGCTTCTCGAGCTCACGACTGGTAACCTTAAGAGCGCGATTGCTTCCGCTACGGATGAAACCATCAAGGAAGCTTTCATCGATAAGAACTACGTACTTGAAAACTATTCTGTTGTGGAACGTCGGGACCGCACTCCACGAGAAACAGAAATCACATTTAGCTTAACGTATCGTGATCTAGGCAAAAATAAAGAGCACGCCCAGCCAGACGCTCCCAAAGTTACCACGGAAAACACTGTATCAGTGGTGAAGGAAAAGAAAGTTTGGTTGATGAAGGACGTTATTGGTAAGAAGACGACGATCGACTTCCCAATCGTCAAAGATGAAGTGATAAAGCCCGGGCAATAGCCGGGCTTTTTTTTTATTTGTTGCATGGGTCGGTTAGTTTAGGATCCTGAGGGATGTTATTGCGAAAGCCCACAAGATGTTTGCTTGAAAGCCAGGGTTTATAAATTTTCCCCGCGTCAAACCCCGTTAATTCGCCCTTATCGCCGACTAACAACGGATTGAAAGCATGCTGGTTCCAAATCTTTCGTGTCGGCATCCAGTTATCCAGCACCCCTCGGAAGACTTTTACGCCTTTTGAGGATTTATTCGTATAGTCGAAAGCGTCGTTTGAACCAACAACAAGATCCGCTCGACCATTGCCGTTGGCATCAACCATCACGGGATACTCAACCAGCGTACCGCTTGAATTCTCTTGCTGGTAGATGACATTGCCAGTCCGACCATCAAAAACGCGTAAGTGATCTTCATCATTGTAAACGACTTCCACCGCACCATCGCCATTGAAATCAAAAGTTGTTGCGCCCGTTCTTGCAGAAGACTTGTCCTTGGTTTCGCGCTTCCACAGAACTTCGCCTTTGCTATTGAACACAACAAAATAGCTTGCGCCAGCTGAGCCGAACTCCAGAACGCCGTCGTTGTTGTAATCTGCGATATTGACGGGACCTCCACCGCCTCCTGGAAACGGCAGCGAAAATTGCGTGGAGCAATCCTTACCACTGAAGCCGTACGCCGTGTCGTCACCAAATCCCACAATGGTTGAATGACTATCCGTCTTCGTTAGCTTGGCAGCGGCCTGCATCCAAAGTGGGTAAGGAAAGTTACAAATCGCCTGCCCCCCGGCACTAACAATTCCACTCTTTGTTATGATTTCGAGATGTCCGTCGCTATCCACATCGTCGACAATCACAAAGAACCCATGATCTCCGGGAAGCGCGAAGCGGAAGGCTCCATCTTTACCGTTAAAAACACCTTTGGGACTGATAATTTCAACGACACCGTCATTGTCTAAATCGGCAACAACTGGGCCTGGAAGGCGATCGAACGCGAGGCTGGCATCAATTGCGTCCACGGTGGAACTCCATTTCAAAGTCCCATCTGAATTGAGTGCATGAAGCTTGTAGTCCAAGCCAATAACAACAACGTCATTGTCACCTTCACCGTCGATATTACCAAGTGCCGCAGAGGCACTGGCGATCGTCTTCATCGGTGACACCCATTTCTGTGCTCCGCTCTTGCCATCGATAGCGTACATGTAAGCGCCACCATCTCTGTAGTCGAGGCCTTTAAAAGCTGGGGCAAGAATCGAAGGGACAGCATCACCAGGAGACAATGGCCCAACAACCGGGGAGGCCATCACTTGATCATATTCAGCCGTAGGACCGTTTGCAACCCAGTGCATCACCTCGGTCAAGGAAACCGGTGAAGTAGGTAGCTGGATTTTTTCACACGGCCCCACGTCTCCGGCTCCATCTGGATTGCTTCCTTCAGGATTCTGATTCCCACCGCTGTTGGATGACGAGGAAGAGCCACCGCCCTTGCCAGACTTTCCGGAAAAGTTGACTGCATTACAGGCGACCATGAAAATCAGTGCGCTGGTGGTTAAGAATATTCGCATTCCTTACTCCATCAAGAACCCAGTATGGGTTCTTATCGGAACTTTGTTTGCAAAAATGAAACAAAAAAAAGACGCTGCAAGAGCGTCTCTCAAAAAAAAAATTACGCGGCTGAAATTTAAGAGGCTTTAGCAATCTGCTGATTTCCCAGGAAGTTCACCTGTTCAATCGTTTTGAGCGCTCCCGCCTTTGCGAAGCTTGGCTTACGTCCCCGCTTGGAAGAACGGAATGAAGCCTCTTCGAAAGAAGATACATTAGAGGTCGAAGCCGTAGTGGTATTGACCAGCTTCTTAATAAAATCATGGAACGATGGGCGAATCACGTTGTCCGCAAGAATTGCCTGCACGATGCTACGACGGTCCAAACTATCTTCAAAGATAGCGATGGCACACATCAACTCACGTCCCAGTTCTTTATGATTTACTTCCGAGGCCACCTTCAATAACACCGCGAGGTGCTGCATGAACACTCGAGATGAAAGCTGCCACTGCGGTTTTGGCAATGACTGAAGATATTTCGAGAATGTTTGCACGAAAAGAGCGAAACGTTCCGGCTTCTTCAGCATGTAGAACTTAAACGTCTCATGCATGATCTTTTGGCTGTGGTTATCCGCTTCGAGAACAAAAGGAATATTCTCCAAAAGATACTGAAGAGCCACGGCCTCTGTTTTCTTGTTAAAGAGCAACGTGAAAAGATGCTCTAAAACGGTATGGCCAAAGCGACTCATGATACGGTTAAATCCGTTTTTGTTGGTCGCTCCTTGTTCCATGACACCAAAATAATGCACCAGACTTAAACGGATGCAGTTATTGCTGCTGTTGGAAACAGAGAGAAGATAGGTGGCAATGTTTGCCAACAACTTGTCACTTAATGGAAACTCCTGCGGATAACGTTGTTTAATTCCGTTTACCGCAAGTCCGAGCTCACAGATGAGAGCAACGGCCATCGCGAACAAATCTTCTTGATGATCCAGTTCCGCGATCTCGGCTGTTATGGCGACGTCCACGAGAGTACCGCACGCTTCAAAATTGTTGGGTTGGAGCAGCAACTCTTCAAGAAAAGCCTGCATTACAGTCTCGGAGGAAACATTCGCCAGCCAAACCAAAGCGGACTCAATTAGAATCTCTTCGGAGAGACGATCGGCGGTTCTCTCACCTAAGCGAACAGCCATATGGCGCATCAGCTCTTGTTGCTGAGCGTCCGTGAAAACTTTTGTTAGCGTCT
Organism: uncultured Oligoflexales bacterium; assembly: GCA_964404325.1. Lineage (GTDB taxonomy): Bacteria > Bdellovibrionota_B > Oligoflexia > Oligoflexales > Oligoflexaceae > CAYOJQ01. The sequence goes on along the minus strand of CAYOJQ010000005.1, from coordinate 99,282 downwards.
TCATATCCTTCCAGGTCAACATAACCCCGAAGTCCACGAGCTGCTTTGCTTGGTCAACCGTCTTGATGCCGCGCCAATGGGTCGGCATTCCGATGAGTTGTTCCACGATTATCCTCCTAATCCCATTCCCTATCGACGTAAACTACCCTTGGCGGATCTGCAGTGCCGGGGTCGCATCGTCTTTGACTTGCTGTTCGCGAACGAGTTTTTCGATTTCCGCTCTGACAGAATCAGATAGACCTTCGAAGCGGAAGCCGTAGCCCGTCGGATAGGGTGCTTGATTGTTGAAACGCATCACTTCAGCTGTCACGTTGAATGGCTTCGCCAAACCAGGACAGCGAACGGTTACTTTCAATTTCTCGCCTGTCGTAAACATGCTGTCGTTTGTTTCAACGAACATGCCCGTAGCGGAAATATTCACGCCTTTACCGATGGTAAGCTGGCCATTGTTATGCACAATCACCGAGCCCGAGATCGTTGCGCGCGGTGCCGCGAGACGGCGTTGCTTAATGACGTCTTCCTTCACCGCCGCTTTAGGAGCTTCTAATCCCAGCTCCGCAATCACATCCTCAAGAGGACGCCACTCTTTCCAACCCACCTTGAAAAGGTAGGAGTCTTGGGCGATCATCTTAGTAGAATGCAGCTGCACCAATTGTTGCTTGTCAAAGGGGCCAACCTGTTGGCCGTTTTGGTAGAGGTACCAGACCTGTTCGCTCATATGCTGCTCCCATGGTTTCCGTTGCAGGCCGCGCTGCAAAAAAACAAAAAAGAATAGATTCTTTAAGTCATCATGGGTGGTTGCACACCCAGGCGTAGGATCGGATCGTTTCAGAAAAAACTTTAACCAAAAAAATAAAATTTTCTTTTTTTCTTATGGAAATCAGCATGTTGAAGACTGTAATTTCTTTTTTACCGCACGGGTTCATATTTGGCCTTCTGGCATTAGTTTTGTCTTTTCCAGGGCTAAGCCACGCCAAAAACCTTACAAGCGGGGAGCGCCCTCTCCTTGATCCCCACAGGGCCCCCCAAATGAAGGACTGGCAGTACTTCCAGGACATGAAGGATACGGAACGGGAGGCCCTCTGGCGGCACCATGAACGCCAAGGCATGAAGCTCAAGGACTGGATCTGGGGGTGGCGGATGGCCTGGGTTAAAGCATGCACCTTTGCCAAGGAAAAATATTGCGACAAGCTGCTTGAGACTGCCCTTTCTGATAAGGCGATGGTTGTTCGTGCCGAGGCGGCCACACGGCTGGGAGAGCGTTTTGAGGACAAAAAAGACAGCCGTGTGATCCAAGTTCTAGCGGAAGCCTTTAAAAATCCTCGCAATTCACGCAATGGCAAGCCGCTTTATGTGCAGCAGCGGATTCTCTTTGCCATCAAACAAATTGGAGGAAGCCATGGGGATCAGGTTGGCGCCGAGCTGGCGAAAATCAATCCGCAATCAAATGCATATTGGCGCGCACTCAGAAGTTTTTAGATGGAACGGAAAGAAAGCGACCCCGGAGAGATTCGAACTCCCGACCATCGGATTAGAAATCCGATGCTCTATCCAACTGAGCTACGGGGTCAAGAAAGATCAAGGACGGCCGAAAGCCGTCAAGAACGGGCATTATTACCTCCATTTGCGCTCCTTGTCTAATAGAAGACGCCTTCTTGTCCCCTCCCAAACAGTCCTTCCCTCGCGAAAACAACAAGAACGGAGCGGATCTTGCACCCCGGTAACGTGTCAAGTTTGATTTCTTATGGAGGGGTGCAAATCATGGCGCGAAAGTATGGAAAAAAAGCGCAAAAAAAAGTCGGCAAAGCGATGCACGAATTTAAGGAAGGCAAACTGAAAAGCGGAAAAAGCGGAAAGACGGTGAAAAGCAAAAAACAAGCGATAGCGATTGGGCTCTCGGAGGCCCGCAAAGAAGGAGCAAAGGTCCCCAATCCCCCCAAAAAAACCCGCGCAAAAACAACCGCCGCCAAAAAGAAGAAAACAGTCACTCGCAAGAAAACGACAAAAACCAGAGTTAAGGCGAAGAAATCAACGCGGCGCACTCGTTCGAAAACGACTCGGGCGAGAGCTGCATAACCATTTCTGTTCGCTAGCCAATTAAAAAGGTCGCATTTCGATGCGACCTTTCTTTTTTATCACGCGAACTCAGCTTTCCCCTTCAAGGGTCTCCCATTCAGCGTAAGCAGCATCTAGCTTTTGCCGAAAGGTCATCAGCTCAGCGTTGGTTTTGCGACTTCGCTCAGCATCCTGAAAGACCTCCGGCTTGCAAAGATCCTCTTCCATCAGACGGATCTTTCCTTCCAGAGTTTCTATGTCTTTTTGCAGATCCTCTATGCGTTTTTGACGCCGTTTCTCACGCTTCTTTTCTTCACGCTCGTTTTCGAAACGATCGCGCCCCATGCTCACGACGCTTTGCGCGGCCGCGGAAGTCGCATTCGCTGCAGCGCCGCGTTCAAGGTAGTCGGCATAGTTGCCAAGGTGACTTTCAATCCCTTCTGGCTTCAGCACCAAAATGTGCGTAGCGATGCGATTAAGGAAATAGCGATCGTGGGAAATGAAAAGAATCGTTCCTTCGTAATCCTCGAGGACTTGCTCCAAGGTTTCTTTGCTAAAAATATCGAGATGGTTTGTGGGCTCGTCGAGAAGCAAAACATTATCGCGACGAAGCATAAGCTTCACCAACGCCACCCGCGCTTTTTCACCACCACTGAGTTGGGAAATCTTTTTTTGGACATCGTCGCCGCTAAAAAGAAAATTACCGAGCGCGGTACGAATCTCCGTTTCTTTCCGGTCGGGGAAATCATCCCAGACTTCGGCTACAACGGTCTTCTCTGGATTTAAGAGATTCTGCTCCTGGTCGTAGTAACCGACCTGGACTTGATGCCCCCATTCCTGCTCGCCCTTTAAGAGCTCAAGCTGACCAGCGATGGAGCGCAGAAAAGTTGTTTTACCTGCACCGTTTGGCGCGAGAATACCGACGCGCTCTCCCCGCAGAAGTTGCAGGTTGATATTTTGCGCAAGAATCTTGTTGCCGTAACCAATGCCTAGGTTTTTCGTGGTCAGAACCACACGCCCGCTCGCGCGCATAATACCGAATTCAAATTGAGCGCGCCTCAGCTCAGAATCAGGGCGCTCGATGCGCTCAATACGTTCCAACATTTTTTGCCGGCTTTTCGCGCGGGAAGACGTGGTGGCCCGCGCGATATTGCGACGCACGAAATCCTCTTGGCGCGCGATTTCTTCCTGCTGTCGATTATAGAGCTTCTCCTGCTGTTCCGAAGCGGCGGCTTTCTGCTCCAGATACCGGCTATAGTTTCCTTCGTAACGAGTTGTTTTTCCTCGCTCCAATTCTACGGTCACATTCGCCAGCTCATCAAGAAATTGCCGGTCGTGAGACACCATGAGAATGGCGCCACTGTACCGCTTCAAAAAAGACTCTAGCCATGCCAGTGTCTCCATATCGAGATGGTTTGTAGGCTCATCGAGAATCAGAAGCTCTGGTTCACGCAGAAGAAGCATGGCCATGGCGAGGCGTGTTCTTTGCCCCCCACTTAACTCCGCGACGGATCTCGTCCAATCTTGCTCAAAAAATCGAAACCCCGATAACACCGCGCGCATTTTTGCTTGGTATTCGTAACCGCCACGGTTCTTAAATTCTTCCTGCGCTTCTTCGTAGCGGCCTAACAATTCCTGCGTTGATTGTTTGGTGAGCTGCATTTCGATTTCACGCAGATGCTTTTCCATACCTTGAAGGTCCGCGAATACCTCGAGTGCATTGTCCCAAATAGAAACATTTTCGTTGAAAAGATTCTTTTGGGCGACGTAACCAACGTCTGTGTTACGGGCGCGCACAATCTCCCCATCATCTGGAGACATTTCGCCAGTCAACATCTTCAGAAAGGTGGTTTTACCAGCGCCGTTCACACCGACCAACGCGACACGATCGCCCGCACGCACCATTAGGCTCGCTCGGCGCAACACTTCGTCAGTACCAAATCTTTTTGTGATATCTTTTGCTTGCAGCAGAATCATGGGGTCCTCTCCGCCCATTTATCGCTTGAATGCCTCTTTGTTGCCAGGCTTTTATTCACACGAAGGCGCGCAACCCCTTAAGGACCGCTTGTCTTAAGGGTCTCAAGGCCCTATAAAAGACATTATTGTTTTCCCATCATAGTCGGGCGCATAGCCCTTCGTTTTGCGCATCCCTCTGGAGATCTAATGATGCCGGATTTGGACTTTATTCCCACTGTTGCTCCTGTCTCTTCATCGCTGCAAAAGGCGATTGCGGAAAAATTGGAGAAGAAAACAAAAGCCCACGGTTCATTGGGTATTTTGGAGACACTTGCTCGTCGCATCTGCGCCATTCAAAACACACTGACGCCTCATGTGCATCGTCCCACGGTTTTAGTATTCGCCGGAGACCATGGCGTGGTCGCGGAAGGCGTGAGTTCGCACCCACAATCTTATACGGTTGATCTTGTGCAGCATCTGCTCGCGGGCGGTTCCGCTGTAAACGTGATGACACGCGCGCACCAAATTGATTTTCGCGTTGTTGATGCCGGCGTTGCAAGCCAACTCACGAGCCATCCCCGCTTAATTGATGCGAAGATCAACCCGGGCACGAAGAACTTCGTGCGGGAATCCGCCATGACGATGGAGCAGTGCCTCACCGCTCTCAAAAAAGGAATGAAAATCGTCGCGAACTTAGCAGAGCGCGGCTGCAACACGTTAGGCTTCGGTGATGTGGGTGTTGGCAACACATCCACGGCGGCCATTCTCATGAGCCTTCTGTGTGATCTTCCTCTGGAACAATGCCTCACGGATATGGGCTTGGACGAAGAGGGCGTTCAACGAAAGAAAGAAGCTCTGACCCAAGCGCTTCGCAACTACAGTGGTCCTCGCGACACCCTGGCCCTCCTCACGCACTTTGGTGGATTTGAGACGGCTATGATTTGTGGCGGCATTCTTCAGGCCGCAAGCATGGGACGCATTGTCGTTGTCGATGGATACGGCGTTACCGCGGCTCTCATTGTCGCGGAGAAACTGCAACCGAACGTTCTTGATTACGTTGTATTCAGTCACGTATCCGGTGATCCCGCGCACCAAGTGCTTTTAAATCACTTAGGCGTGCGACCTCTGCTCCAGCTCGATATGCGCCTCGGTGAGGGCACGGGGACAGCGATGGCCATGCCACTTGTAAAAGTCGCGGCGGCCATCACAAACGAAATGGCTACGTTTCCCATTCATCCAACGGCGGCCGCTCACACAGCCCATCCCACAACATAAAAAAAGGCCGGAGTAAAAACTCCGGCCATAAAAAAACTAGTGAATTAAAAAGCTATTAGGAAGCTTTTTTAACTTTACCTGTTTTGGTGTTACCACCTGTCGTGGTGGTATTGGTTGTCGTCTTGGTGTTGGTTGTTGTGGTCGTGGTGTTTTTGCCACCAGTTCCTTCAACCCACTTACTCCCAGTGTTGTTGTCCACTTTCCACGTTGGTGTAGCGTTCACAACAGTTTGATCTTTGAAGTAAACTTTTTTGCCGCCATCGTCGATTTTCGCGATGCGTGCTTTGCAGCAAATGGTTTCTTTGGTGTTGTTCCATGCTGTGCGATAGATCCAAACATAACCGTCTTTGTTTGTATTCCACATCTGCTTGCAGTCAGTGAGAACTTTGTCGTTGCACTCGGTCCACTTGATTGAGTTGTCGTCTGTCCACTCAGCTTTGAATTTACCTGTGTTGTCGTTTCGATGTTTAACCACTAAATATAAATCCATAAGTACCTCCTGTTAGACAGGAAGATGTTCGGAAGTGGCCCCCAAAGCTTAAAGATTTTCTTATAAGTTGGCGTTTCGGCGATTATTCCTGACGCGAAAGAAATGCGTCATTGTTTTGAATAGTGGATTCCAACTACGAACGTAACGCCGCGAAAGCAAGTGCTAACCAGCCGATAATAAAGCCAACCCCACCGATGGGGGTGATCATTCCCCAAGCCCGCGTTCCTGAAAGACACAGCATATAAAGGCTGCCTGAGAAGAGCAGAATACCAAAAAGAAAAGCTATCCCGGCAATCTTAATCGCGGGTGATTCAATGCGTGTGGCGGCCAAACCCAATCCGATCAGACCGAGCGCGTGATACATTTGATAACGCACAGCCGTCTCGAACACGGCAAGGTATTCTGGTGACAGCTTATCCTTCAACCCATGCGCGCCAAAGGCACCGGCACCAACACCGACAGCAGCGAGAATCGCTCCCAACATCACCCAAATCGTCCAAGCCACTTTAACCTCCAAAAAACAAAAAGGGCCGATTCGTCGGCCCTTCTTTCATGAATCCTAGAAGAAATATTTCTTCGCCATTTCTTCCAATGTGACTTGGCGAATTTTAGAAGCGTTGCCTGCTTGGCCAAATTGCTTCATGCGTTCCGCACACACTTTTTTCATCGCATCGCGCGCCGGCTTCAAGTAGGCGCGAGGATCAAATTCTTCCGGCTTGTTGGCAAACACGGTGCGGATGGCGCCCGTGATAGCAAGGCGGTTATCCGTATCGACGTTGATTTTACGCACGCCGTTTTTGATACCTTCTTGAATTTCTTCAACAGGAACACCCCAGGTTTGCTTGATGTTGCCACCATGCTTGTTGATGATGTCTTGAAGATCTTGGGGAACGGAGGAAGAACCGTGCATCACCAAGTGCGTGTTAGGAATTCTTTTATGGATTTCGCGCACGCGCTCCATCGCTAAAATTTTTCCGTCCGGCTTACGGGTGAATTTGTAGGCGCCGTGGCTCGTACCAATCGCGATGGCAAGAGCGTCAACTTTTGTGAGCTCCACGAATTTTGCCGCTTCTTCGGGATCGGTTAACAGCTCATCGTGACTCAGAGTGCCCTCAAAGCCGTGTCCGTCTTCCTTCTCGCCTTTTCCTGTTTCAAGAGAACCGAGACAACCAAGCTCGCCTTCCACGGAAACACCAAAGGCGTGAGAGACTTCAACAACCTTGCGCGTCACGGCCACGTTGTAATCAAAATCAGCGGGTGTTTTGCCATCTTCTTTCAATGATCCATCCATCATCACGGATGTGAAACCTTGCTTGATGGCGGAGAAACATGTTTCAGGACTATTTCCATGATCCTGATGCATCACGATGGGGATCTCAGGATAGAGCTCAACAGCCGCTCGCATCAAGCCCACAAGATAACGATCTTGTGAATAAGAACGCGCACCGCGGGATGCTTGAACGATCACGGGGCTATCGGTTTCACGCGCCGCTTCCATGATCGCTTGGATTTGTTCCATGTTGTTGACGTTGAAAGCTGCAACGCCGTAGTTGTTTTCGGCGGCATGGTCGAGAAGTACGCGGAGTGGGATTAACGCCATGACAGGTCCCTTTCCTCTATGTGGGCGTTAACAAAGCAAAATCACTTCCCACATATACTGTGCGGCCTCGCGGATGGCAAGCCGACAAAAGGCTTCTTCCGCAGAGCCTCCACCGGTCCCTCCGAAGGATTTCCGTTACTTAGAGAGCTTAGTGACGAGTGCGGCTGGATCGGCGTGCTTTTCGCGCCTGAGATTCCTTGGCCTTGTAGCGTTCGGAGGCTCGCCGCATCTCCTCACCCAGAGCAAAAAGTTCATCTTCATGCAGATGCTCACGGCACTGCGGAAAAATCTTTTCCTCTTCCTGCTTCACATGATGACGCACCAGCTCCTTCAGCGTTCTAATCTTCGGCATAAACGTTTCGTCTTTGCCACTGGTCTTAGCAATCTTACGCATCATGGCCTTGATATTATCGTGCTCTTCAAAAGCATCGAGCACGCGCTCCACTTCCGCCTCTTTGGCGGTGGGATAGATGATTTTCTCTTCCAGAGTGGTGTGGTGCTGGATTTTTTTTGCGAGAGCTTCAAAGAGACGCTCACGGGTCTTCGCCGCGCGCTCGCTCACATCTTCTATTTCTGAAAAGAGGGCCTCAATCTCGCGATGCTGCATGGTAAGCATGGTGATTGGATCATTGTCCTCAAAGGCGTAAATCTCTTCCTGTTCCATCATCTCCGGCATTTCCTGTGTCATATAGCACCCTCCGTTGGTGCGTTGGAAAAGTGCATGAACCATGCCGGAAATAAAAAACCCCGCCGGAAGGCGGGGTTTGGGAAGTTCGTTTTAATTGAATCTTACGGACAAGCGGATGGAACGGCTTTGCCTGCTGATCCGCCATCCATTAGGCGTTTCTCGTCGATACGCATGGTAATCGAACTGCTGGCGTTCGGACAGACGAGGTTATTTGCGCCAGTCCCCGTTGAAGCAATCGCTGTAAATGCTGTTGCTGACGCTGGGTTTACTTCATAACCGAAACGTGGAAGCTTCGCAACGGGACCACAAGGCTGAATTTCGAATCCCAAAGCCTTTGCTTCAGCGTTCGAACAGGTACCCCAACCGGCGTTGTAACCAATCTTAGTGAAAGCTTGGTAGGTGTTGTTATCAAGGTGGTAGGCTTCCTGCAAAGTGTAGATGTGGCTTAGCGTCGTTTTCGCTTCCGCCATCTTTGCCTTTGCTTGGAACTGTTGGAAACGTGGAATCGCCAACGTGGCCAAGAGACCGATGATACCAACAACGATCATCAACTCCACCAAGCTAAATCCTGCTTCTTTGTGAACCTTGTGGAATGCCACCTTCATCGCCCTCTCCCTTATAATAAGCAGATCCAACGAAGGATTCGTTGAAATTTAACGTCGCGTTTCACATCCCACTATTCGGATCGTAAGAAAGAGGACCTTAGTAAAAAAAATATTACCTTCTGTAACCAATTGTTTACACTTAGATAACTTTAGAGACATTTGAAGAAATGCCATGGGTTTTTCTAAAAAGCCGTAAGTAAGAATATGAATCGAGCTTCATGTTTGTAGAAGATCTAACTCGGCCTTGAAAGCATCGGAAAGGATGGGGAACCGAAACGAGGTCTTGGGATCGATGCCGTGGCGATCTAAATGAAATGAAGGAGCGTAGCGCTCACGCTTCCACTGCGATGCGGACCACATCTTGAAGAAGCGAATCACATACTGTTTCAAAACTTCCGCGCTGAAAGTTTTTTCTGTTTCCTGCAAGTGACGCCAGATCTCGATCGGAGATTTTTTCTCCCGCACAAAAAGATCTTCAATGCGATTAAGAATCGCATAGGGCATCAGATCTTTTTCATCTGTTTGTCGTGCCGCGGCAGGGCGAAGTTCCGCCGTGGGCTCCTGCACATTCACGCGATGAAGCGCCGCGATAGGCCCGAGACCCCAAACACATTTTTGCTCAGCCCACCGCAGCCATTGGCGTAAGAAATGTTTATCAATGCCGCCAATAGGCGCAAGACCACCCGCTGCATCACCATCCATCGTGGCATAGCCCACTGAAGCTTCGCTGCGATTACTCGTCGCAAGAAGAAGATGCCCACGAAGGTTCGCGAGAAGCCATATCATGGGCGCTCGCACGCGGGCTTGAATATTCTGCAGTGCGAGATCGTCCGACTGCCAAGAGAGAGGGCGCTTAAGCAACTCACCCGCCTTCTGAACATAGGAGTCCACAAGGTCTTGCACATTCACTTCGGAATGATTCGCATGCACCGCGCCGGCTACAGCTTCGGCTGCCAGACGGGTTGTCTCGCTGCTATTTTCAGTTCCTTGATAGAGTGTCGTGAGAATGTTTGGCATCGCGACCGCAACATCTGTCTCCGGTAAACCAAACGCGCGGCAAAGATAAGCGCTGCCGTTTTCCGCACTCACCATGGCCGCCATATGACCAATGAGTACCGCTATAACCGCTGAATCGCAGCCGCCACTCAGAGAGAGGGTAAAACCCTTGACTCGCGATTTCCGCGCATAATCAAATAAGCCCAAAGTCACCGCACCAAGAAACTCTTCCTCGGAACTAAGCGACCACTGCCCTTTTTGAGCGCTGAAGTGAGCGCGATCATCGTTTATAACGGGCTTCTTCTTTTGCGAAAGCTGCACTTCCGCACCCGCAAGCGTTGGGAGCGGAGCCGCGAGATTTTTCTTCGGCAAGGAAAGAGACGCGACGTCAATATCGAAACTCGCAAACCTTGACTCGGCGAAAGAAAAACGTTGGCTGCGCCCGGCAATCACGCCGTCCATGGCAAGAATGGCGCCGCCATCATAGATGGTTCGCCCACTCTCATTGCCAAGAGTATTGACGTGAAAATAGGCGACGCCAAGATCGCGGCTATTTTCCAACATCAAGTTTTCACGAATCTTATACTTACCGAGCGCGAAATGACTCACGCTAGGATTAAAGATGATTTCGGCACCGGCACTCACGGCTCCCGCGTTGCGAAAGTCACGCTGCCAAGCTTCTTCACATAGATCGAGACCGAATGAGAAGGGGCCAAATTCGTAGTGAAAATCACCAAAGGGAATATCCTGTTCACCCAGGCGCACCTTTGTCGCCATGCCACGAGAAGCGGCGGTGAACCATCGATTTTCGTAGTGAACACCTTCACGGGGAAGAATTTTTTTGGGATGCAGTCCCAGAATGCGGCCGTTCTGCAGCACAGCCATCGCATTATAGACATTCCCATCAAAAAGAACGGGAAGCCCCACGAGAGCAATCAGACCTTTCGTTTCAGGAAGCAAAGCATGCAACTCAACCGCCGCGCGCTCCGCCACGTCGGGATGAAGAAACATGTCATCACAGCCGTAACCCGTGATACAGAGTTCCGGAAAACAAATGATATCCACATCATTGTCGCGAGCTTCGCCAAGAATCTTGCGTATGCGCGCCGCGTTCTCTCTCCAAGCCAGTGGTGTTTGATTCACCACACCAGCCGCGAGACGCAGAGTGTTGGCATGACGCAAGTCTTTCATTACATCCGCTCCGGAGGATTCATGCCCAGAAGCTGAAGACCTTCCTTCAACACGGAAGTAAAAGACGCAACCAACGCCAACCGCGCATCACGAAGGGCCGTTGTTTCAGCCTTCATCACGGAGACGTTCTTATGGAAGCGATTGAATGTTTTACAAAGATCAAAGAGGTAGTGGGTTAGGGTGCTCGGCTTAATGGTCTCGCAGGCCTGCGCCGCATTTTCATTGAAGTTATAGAGCGCCCAAAGAAGATCATGCTCTTCCGGCTCTGCGCCGAGCGTATCCAACTGCGCATAATTTGCTTTCGCGCCGACCTCTTCAGCTTTGCGGAGGATGGAACGAGACCTTGCATAACTGTACATCAAATAAGGACCCGTATTTCCTTCAAAGCTTAACCAATCCGTCAAATTGAAAACAATTTCCTTGGTGGGATCAGAGCTCAGCATGCCATAACGAATAGCGCCCACACAAAGACGGTGGGATGTGTCGGCAATCTCCGCGTCCGACCATTCGCCGCGATACTTCTCAAGAATCTTCCCGAGTTCCGCACTCATGGTTTCCTTGAGGTCTGCAAATGCGATGATATTGCCACGGCGTGAAGACATTTTACCTTCTGGTAAAACAACAAGACCGTAACTTAAATGAAAGCAGTCTTTCGCCTGCGGGAACCCCATCAACTCAAGCGTCTTAAACACCTGACGGAAATGGAGGTTTTGTTCGGAACCAACGACATAGATGGATTTGTCGATTTTAAATTGATCGAATTTACGCCGCGCCAACGCCAAGTCTTTTGTGGCGTAGAGTGTGTTGCCATCGCGCTTACGGAATAAGGCGAAACCAAGTTTGTAGTCCTTGAGATCAACGCCAATTGCGCCTTGATCCTCAACAAACACGCCCTTCTTCAGATACTCTTCAACAATCGCCTGACTTTCTTCCGAAACATCCGACTCGAAAAAGAAATGGTCAAAGCGCGCACCGATCCATTTATAGATGTCGTTAAACACATCCATCGACCAATCACGCGTTTCTTTCCAAAGTTGATACATCGGGCCAGCCTTGGATTCGATGGCACTGAGAATGACGGAGATTTCTTGTTCGTATTTAGCAAGCGTAGTTTCCTCGGCGTCTTAGAGGGCGACAGTGGCCTTCGTGTACATTTCCCCCAACCATTCGCCCTTTCCCGTGGCCGGCGCTTTAGCTCCACTGTGTTGGATGTACCAAAGGCACTTCGCAATGTGTGTACCTTCATCACCAATGTAATTCACTGGCGTGACAGGGTAACCGGAGTATTCATAAAGGCGAGTCAGGCTGTCACCGAGCGCCACATTGCGCATGTGACCCACATGGAAAATCTTGTGGGTGTTCGGCTGCGAATACTCAATCATCACACGCGGGCGTGAGCCATTGAGATTCTTCAATTGTGAAAAAAATGTTTTGTCATTCACCGCGGGAATAACCGTGCGCGCCAAAGTTTCGCCGCTGACTTTTAAGTTGAGGAAGGGTCCCGCCGCGTTCGCGCTCGCTAACCATGGACTCTTGATCTGCTCCGCCAACCACTGCGCCAATGCGGGCGGATTCTTCTGCAGAGCCTTTGCAAAACGAAAGCATGGCAACGCGTAGTCACCCATGGACTCGTCCTTGGGACGTTCGATGGTCTTTTGAATATCAGTAGCCGTGAAAGGAAGCGGAGCCTCACTGGCGGACTGCATGACTTCAAAAATATGGGCAGCCAATTCTTGGCGACAGATATCAAATGCAAGCGACGAAGATGACATGACGGTCTCTGACTCTAGGATTAAAACTACGAATTGATTCAGCGCGTTAACGACTTAGACGCAGCACCCTTCTGCTTACCACAAGGGGTGCATGGCCGCAAACCGCAGAATGTCCGTGGCCTCGGGACCTCGTCTCCGCCATAGGAGAGACTTCACCAGGAGGTCACAATGCAAACTCTCGTTACGTCCGCGCATTCCGATGGACTTTCTTGTCACCTTGTCACGATAGAATCAGGGTTTCTCAAGGGATTTAGCGGGGTGCAGATGCTCGGCTGCGCCTCCGACATCTGTCGCGATGGAAAGGAGCGTGCGCGATCCGCGCTGGAGCTTCTAGGATTGGAGCTGCCCCAGAAAAAGCTGATGATCAATATGGCTCCAGCGGACCTTCCGAAAAACGGCAATCAGTTCGACCTTCCCCTCGCGGTGAGTCTGGCCATTTTGATCACTGATACCGCACCGTTCCATGATCCAAGCCGCTGGCTGTTCGCGGCGGAGCTCGGTCTCGACGGACGTCTTCGCCCTGTTAAAAACATCGTTTCGTTCGCTATTGCCGCCGTGAAAGCCGGGCTCTCGGGGATTGTTGTGGCCAGGGAGAATGCTGCGGCGCTTGAATCACTGGTTGATTTAGCGGCTGAAAATTTCGCGTCGTTCAGCCGTCTGAGTTTTCACCGGTTGGAGGATGTTTTGGCCTGGCTTTTTAAAAACGCCGACCCGCAGCCTCACGAGATCATCTACGATCCCCCTGAGTCAATAGATCACGGTTCTCCTGATTTCTCCGACATGCTGCTGACACCGGAGCTGAAGCGCCTAGCCGTCTGTGTTGCGGCGGGGCATCACAGCCTCCTTCTCCAAGGTAGTCCTGGCACGGGAAAGTCCATGTTCGCCTCGCGCCTACCGAGCTTACTCCCAAAGATGACACCGAAAGAACATCTGGAGGCTCTGCAGATCCACTCCATCCTTTCGGAACGTTTGTCTCCGGCTTTCTTGGAAGGAACTCCGCCCTACCGCGCCCCTCATCATGGCGCCAGCGCCAACGCTGTTCTTGGCAACCATGAACATCCTGGCGAACTATCCCTCGCTCATGGCGGCATCCTTTTTCTTGATGAGGTGACGGAATTTAGACGTGATTTATTGGAAGCACTCCGGGAACCCCTTGAATCGGGCATCGTGCGTCTAGCGCGCACCACACATCGCGTGAACTGGGATTGTCGGGTGGTTTTGTTGGCGGCCTGCAACCCTTGTCCCTGTGGATTTTCAGGAAGCTCGCGGCGCACATGCTCGTGCTCGCAAAAAAAGGTGCTGCAGTACAGACAGCGTCTTTCCGGCCCCATTCTTGAGAGGATCGATCTTCACGTGTGGATGCCTGAACCGTCCAATGCGTGGGAATCCTTATTGGGGACGGAACAGCGACAAGAATCCGATATGAAGGAACTAAGAGAACTAGTACGCAGCGCCCGCCTTTTCGCCGCCGAACGTCATGAAAAACTCGGCATTCACGCCAATCGCGATATTTCAAGCCAACATATCGCCACAAGCTGCAACCTAAGCGGATCGAAGTTAACGTCGCTTCTCGCCGCCACGGTTCCCAAAAGTGCATCCAATCGAGTGGTTTTAAAAATGATGCGCGTGGCTCGCACGCTCGCGGATATCGATGCCAACGACACGGTGGAAAAGGAACACATGAAGGAAGCAGTGAGTTGGCAGCAGGACGCAATCTTGCGAAGACTAGGCTGGCGTCTACCGGAGCATGATCAGCTACGGCGTCAAATTAAGGAGTCGAGGACGCTGCCGCTAGACATGAAGAAGGACCATTTAGATCCACAAACACCCCATTGGTCATACCAGTGAGAAAGGCAAGTCCCGTCGCGGCGCGAACACCTTCCTCATGCGTGGGTCCATACCAAATGGTGGAAATAGAAATGCGATTTCGTTGTGCAATCCCCGTGATGAGACGAGCGCGTTCTGGTGTCAGTGCGTTCGCGTCTTTCACCAACAAAAGAATGTTGGTTCCACTGACCGCATGGGGAACATATTTCAATTCATCTGTATCAAAGGCCAAAAGAAACTCCGCGGGTGTATTGAGACCACCCACCAAAATATCGCGAAGACTCATAAAGCGGCGTAACTCACGCTCTGACCCGCCATCAGCGGAGAGCCCCAGTTGTTGCAGCGGAACAATATTAGCGATGTTACCCACGCGAATGTTTTGCACAACGGTCTGCGCGGCGGCTGCCGCCTGCTGCATGCGTTCTGGCGTGGATAAGGTATGAGAGGTCTGGAACGACAATGACCGGACGAGATTGTTACAGAAATTCTGACTGTTCAACATATTCACACGCACCCTCTCCTGGCTAAAGGCTGAGCCGGAAAAAAGCACGCACAACGTTACAAGAATTGCCCGCAATCTCATGACCGTTCCTCCAGAGTGGTCTGAGACTTAAATCAGCAAGATTCTATCCATTATGTTTCTTTAATGAATTTAAGAGCTTGTAAAAGACTTGGTGCAAAGAGGCATGTCTTATGGATAGACAGCTGTACGCTCCCCTAACGGAGCTTAACCCATTGAGATAAAAAGCCATGCTGGAAATCGTTCCCTACAAAAGCCATGCACCAAAGACCTGGCAAGCGCTTGAAGAGAAACGTGAGCGTATTGGTGAGATCGACCAGGAGATTATCCGTCTTATCGCGGAGCGCATGGAAGTAAGCGCGGAGATCGGCGCCTTAAAAAAAGAACTCAATCTCAATGTTCGTGACCAGCAAGTCGAGCAACGCGTGTTGAGCAAAGCAACGCGTCTTGCCGAGCGTTATCATGCTGATCCCGAACTCATCAAAAGCCTGATGAATCTTCTGATTGCTTATTCCCTGCGACGTCAGGGGTACACGGAGGATTTCGATTTAGGCCGCTGGTGATGCCGCTTTAAAACGATCAAGGATCACCTTCACGCGCCCCCAATACTTCGTTTTATTTTCACTTCCAATAGACTCAAAACGAATCAGCCAAACGGATGGATCCGGCTGTGAAGAAGCTGTGATTTGTACGGCAGCGGAATTTCCCCAAACCTCGCCGAGGTCAGGGTGATTCAATTTGATTTTTGTTCCTTTGGCCATGGGGTATTTCACTTCCAAAATTCCCCCCGTCTCATCCAAACCGAGGATGCGCGCAGGTGTTTGGAAATCCACATCCAAATTCGCTAGAGACGTGGTGTGTAACGCCGCGGCTGTCTCGGAGTGCGATTGAAATGCAGACTCCATCATCTCCACCAAGACACCTAGACCAAACGGTTTGCGGATATAACGAACATCAGGTGTGGACCGAGAGCTCATGGATGTTGTTCCCACCAAGATGGGATGACGGAAGTTTTCCGGCATCTTCAACATCGCTTCACGCACTGCGGCTAACTGCTGCGCGTTAAGTTCATGAAAATAAGAACAACCAATCTGGGCGCCATCACGCTGAATCGCCGCAACGGCAGCCGTCAACGTGGGCACTTGAATCAGATCAACGTTATAACCTTCAAGAATCTTTTTAAACTGTTCGGAGCGAGCCGGATTGTTATCGAAAAAGACAACACGACGACGACCAACACCTGGAGTCTCGTTGCCGTTCACATCCACAGTGGGAAGTTTTTCGATCCACGCACGCCCCTTGCCGCGAATTCGGCTTAGAGGGAACATGTTGTAGACGTCCGCTCCTTTCACCATGGTTGATCCCATACTGAGAAGAACCGGACTTTTTTCTTTCTCGCCGGGCACACACACCATGGCGGCTTTCATATCGATTTCGTTGTCGGCTCGGTAGATAACTTGTTCACCCATCACCCCAAGCGCCGTTGCTTTTGCGCTCAAAGTGACTTCACGCGTCAAACTAAGATCATCAAACGACACGAAATAGGGCGAAAGGTCTCCATTGATGGAAAGAATTTCTTGTACCTTACTCAGAAAGCCATTGGAGTCGTATTGACCAAGAAGAAAGCCAGCGAACTTACGACCCGTGAGTGGAGTCAGTTGTTCTTTTGTTTTCTTCGCCACTAAAACCATGATGGGCGTGTCTTTTAATGTGGGATTCTGTCCGAGGCGATCGTAGAGGGTACCAACTGTTCCGTCTTGGAGGAGCGCATCGCAAATAATCAGATGCGGCATTTCTTGTTCAGCGTACTTGAGAGCATCGTAAAGGCCAAAGGCGGAGACTACGCGGAAATTTCTCTTCTTTAAGATCGTCTCTAAAGTAATGGCGCGTTCCTGCTTATCCAAGCAAAGAACAATGGTGTGTTGAGTCAACCCTTTTGCTAGATCCATCTTCGCGTCCTCTAGCTAACTTGTTTTGTTGCGGCGCCACCGGCTTTCAGGGCCCCCTCACAGGCGCTGCGGATTTTTTCTACCTTTTCGAGCTTACGACCGTATTCCTGCTCACAGCGTGCGAGATACTTCAGAGCGTTCTCGAATTCACGCATACGGTAACAGGCCAGGGCCGCATTCAAGCTGATCTTATAACGCAATTCTTTACGAACGATTTTATGGGCTCGCTGATAAAGAGCGAGCGCGCTTTTTCCTTTCCCCGCTTGGGAAAGCTTGATGCCCATTTCGTTTAGCTTGGTGGCAAAGAAGGGGCCAACATCCCTGAGAGAGCCCATCATCTCGAAAGCTTCGTTCACTTTCCCGGAAACTAAAAGCATCTGTGCCTTGGCTTCCGCAACTCGGGGATGACCAGGAGCAATCCGCGCAGCCTCTTTCCAGTAACTCTGAGCTTTAGCCACATCACCTTTTTCAAGATACGCCACGGCCAAGGTCGCCTTACGGTCCACATTGCGTGCGTTCATGCGATCCAATTTTTCAAAAACTGCAATGGCCTCATCCGTCTTACCCAACACCAAAAGATTTTCTCCCAAACCCGTATCAGCGGGTCGGAAAAGCTTGTTCAATTGGCCGGAGGCGCGAAAGGCTTGCGCCGCTTCCTCAAATTTACCGCTGGCCTGAAGAGCATGTGCTTTTGAATAGGCCGCGAGGTAATCGTAGCGACTCGCGTCGTCCAACGCTTTTTCGGCTTCCGCGACACCGCCCTTGTCACCTTTCGCTATGGAGCGACTGAGCTGAATTACACGATGTTCCGATGAAGTCGTATCTTGAAGCGTTTCGGCGGCAGCGGCACAGAGAGCAAAAAGATCTTCTCTCCATGTCTCTTCACTGAAGAAATTTTCGAGTCCGAATTCAAAAACATCATTGAGAAGTCCAGGATCGGGCTCACTACAGACGATGGCTTGAAACTGTGGCAACGGACCAACTTTGCGTCGAAACAGCTCACATAGTTCGAGAAGCAGACCTCTCTGCTCTTCGGACGGCCCGTAAAGCACCATGGCCGCCGCCATACTGTTCTCCAGCATGGTGAAAGCCTCCTTGACGTCCACAACATTCACTTTAAGCCCAAACGGGCGATCGTTTAGGGTGTCAGTCCAGGTTTCCACTAGATTTCTATGACCTAGATCAACGACTAGGCACGTCCAGTCCATAAATTATTCCCAAATAGGAAGAATGGCTGATTACTAACTGCAACTTTTTTATCGGAAACCTAGAGATGAAATTTAGATATTTGAAGCATTTTGATGGAGTGCGCGCCGACGCTCTGCGACTAGCTCTATGATTTTCTCGAAATTTTCCATGACTTTTTCCATTCGCGCCAACATTTCCGTTGTTGGATGGACTTCTGGATCTTCATCCCAACGCCTGGCGATCAAACGCAAATTCCCCAGGGCAATGGAAATAGGATTGCTAAGATCGTGGATAAATTTACGCTCGTCACTGATCACGCAGAGGACCTCACAGTAGAGACGCGCCGTGCTTTTAAATATGATAAAGTTGAACCATGTCGAGCACCTTTTTGGCAATCAGCAAAAACACCCAGCTTTTTTCGTCTGAAATCTTTACTTAATCTAAAAACCTTAAGCGGTTAATGCCATCCAACTCATTAAGGTTTATATTATTGAGTGATAGAAAATTCCTAAAAAGGCCTCCATTCTCTTGCGAAAATACTTTCTGATCCCAGTTGTCGCCGCCCTGCTTTTTGGTGAACTGAGTTACGCTCAGGATGCGACAAAATTCTCCATGGCTCCACAGCCCCGGAAGGCCACATCTTCAGCGCGCAAGTCCTCTCCGTCTTCAAACCGAGGCGGCTTCATCAATCCGTTTGCCGCCATGAAGTTCGGTTTTGGCATGGGCGTCAATGTTCCGGATGTTTTCCCCGTCGAAGGTTATGCATTCCTTAATTCCTTTTTTGCCCTGCGAGTGTTTGTCGTCCCAACGATTCCATTTAATGTGATCGTGCAGATGCCACGCGACAAAATTAGCTCCGCTGGCGGATTGATGATTGAGCATCCGGCACTGGACATTCCCTTTCGTGCTAAATATGGTCCTCAGTACGGTGCCGAGGCGATGTGGTTTCCATTTGGTGACGACTTCTTTTTGAGCTTTGGATCATCGTTTCGCAAGCTCGCGATTAAAGGTGGCGTGGAATCACCGTTGTTGCTAACGGCGGAAAGCACTGGGACAAGCACAACGACGAATACGAACTTTCGCGTGGATGCCGATGCCGCGACATCGCAGATCGTGACCAGGTTTGGTGGTGGTTGGTTGTGGAAAAGCGGACAATCCACTTACTTTGCCTTAAACTTCGGCTACACAATGCCGCGTAAGGCGTCATCGGATGTGAATGTGTACGTTAATGTACGCAATCCAAATACGAACGATCAGGTGTTATCGAGTGCTTTGAAAGATCTCAAGGCCGCGAAAGAGAAAGAAGCCACCGCAAAAGCGAAGGAAGCGGTGCGTCCCGCGGAGGAACTCGCTTTGCCGGTTCTTGGTTTAACGTTTGGGGTCATTTTGTGAGCCGTAGCTGGGATACCACGAGAGCTTGGAGTTGGCGCGCGCAGTCATCTTTATTTCGTGACAATCGCACCATCCGTGTTCTGAATAGGCTGCTTGGCATGGAATTGTCAGGTATCGAGCTCTATCGCGCCATGAAACGACGTCAACTCGGTCGCGAATGGGTTGAAACGCATCTCGATAATCATCATCTGGCCAGTCGCAATCTCATCCAAATCATCATCCGCCACCGCGGCCTACCACAACAATCCATGACTCTCAGCGGTGAAATATTCACGCTGGTCATGGAGATATCGTTTCTGTTTTCAGGAAGACTCGTGAGCAGATTTCGACGTTTGCTCTATCTCATTTTTGAGATGTTTCTGCTGCGCTGTTACGAAAAGGCGATTGCGGAAGCGACAGATGAGGATGCTCAAGGTCTACGTCAGCAGCAACATCTTATCCGCGGGAATATTGCTCGCTTAAAAGGCCCACTCGACTCACTTATGTGAGACAGTCTGGTACAACGTCGTCCCATCAACGTCCACCATACGCCACACCAATTCATCCTCAGAGACATTGAGAGTGAGGAACCCATGCTGGCTTGCGGCAAACAGAGATTCCGGCTGCGGAACGGTGCCGTAAAGATCTCCACCGCCTCCACCAGAAATAAATAGGTCAGTCTGACAATCTTCTTCTCGTCGATGCTCTAAGTGATGGGAGTGACCGGCCAGGTAGGCGTCCGCTTTACCACACATGTAGTTCTTGAGAATCTTTGCTCGGATGCTGTCACCAATAAAACGTCCCGTATTGTATTTGAGACTCGCGCTCTTCACGGGATGGTGTCCCATCACAATGTTCCAGCGAAACTCATCCCTATTGGCAAGGCTATCTTTCAGAAAATCGAGTGAACAGATGTAAGGATCCATGCACAGAGTGATGCGATTTGTATCCATCGCGACGACTTGAAGTAGACTACCGAAATTAATTCGATAAAAACGGTGTGGCATGTGCCAGCGCTCTTCAATGTTAGTCATGGCGATCTGCGCATCCACGTTTCCTTTGTAATCGTGGTTACCAAGGATCGCGTATATTGGCACGGTCTTCAGACAATCCTTGCCATAGGGGCGGAACATCTTTTCTTGCCACTGCGGGTCGTCGACTGATCGAACGCCTTTTTGATAAAAATTGTCACCGAGAAGAAGAATGCCGTCGGGTCGAGCTTTCTGGCATTCTTTTTCCAAAGCGTCTGCCATGCGGACCTGCTCCGTTCCGCCAGTTCCCGAATCGCCGAAGATATAAAATGAGAGCTGATTTTTTTCAGGCTGCTCTATGACTTCAATATGATGGCGTTCGCGAGCACCCCACCACTCGAATGCTCCCCACACAACAAAGGCGACACCGAGAAACAATGTCAGCCATAGAAACAAATTGCGATAGTTGATGCGGCGCATTCCGTACCAAAAAGACTTCTAATCCAGTCAACATTCAATATTTTATCCCTTACTGTTTACCAAGGAGCTAGCTCCGAAGCTAGCGCTCTTAGCAAATTAGAAGCGCCTCATCAAAGGCGGCTCCATGGCATGAAAGATGCACAAATAATTCATATCGCAGAGCTTTTCAGACAGGGAGACCTTTCATGTCCAGAAAATTTTCAGGTCGCATATTGCGAAGCTTCACATCCGTCCTCGTGCTTCTAACGATTTCGGCCTGTGGTGACGAGAGCACGCGAAGCCGTCTGCTCGACAATGCAGCATCCTCGGCTCATTCATCGAAAACGATGAAATCCATCATGAAAAAGTTTCCTGCCGCCAACGGGGAATATCCATTTTCAACCGCCAAAGATGCCATAAGGCGCGAGATCATGAATCGCGCCGTTTTCAAAAATTTAGGCGAGGATAGCGGTTTCCCTGGGAATGAAGACCCCGCTCTTCTGGTCGATAATCCTGAGCACATGGTTACGAACATCGTCAAAATGGAAGAAATGGATCTTCATAAAGGGCGGGTTGAGCAACCTTGGTCCGATTACTATTGGCCTACTTACCGAGGAATGCTCGGTATCCGTTTTGCTGACTCCGACTTTCCTGAGTCAGAGAACTGGATGACTTACTTTCGTTACATAGAAAAAAATCCGGCGACGGATATTCTCCGCGACAATCATGAAGACGATATCAATGAGCTTTCTCCATCCGAGAAATATGATCTCATTGTCGGCAACAATGACTTTCCTCTCACAAAGAGCATGTGGAACGCCGGAAAGGAATACTACGATGCGTATCAGAAAGTGGACAGTTGGTTCGGTCTTTGTCACGGTTGGGCCGCGGCCTCTTTTATGAACCCGCGGCCCGCAAAGGCCGTCAAAGTACGCTCACCCGTGACGAATACAAACATCCTTTTTTATCCTTCCGACATCAAAGGCCTGCTTGCATTGTTGTGGGCAAACGGTGATAGCAAAACGCGCTTTTTAGGCGGCCGCTGCGAGGAAAAAAGACCGGCGACCGACGAGAATGGACGTCTCATATCGCCCGATTGTTTCGACGTAAACCCAGGCGCTTGGCATATTAGTGTCGTGAATCAACTCGGCATTCAGAAACGAAGTATGATTATTGACGCGTCCTACAACGTCGAGGTATGGAACCAACCCGTTTTCCGTTACAAGTATGAGTTCTTTAACCCCAACAAAAGCGACTCATTTTTTGGTGGTCTCATGAGCCGTGACTCAACGGCGGACCTTGATAAAGCGATGGTCAAAATCGAGGATCTTGAAAGGGATCGATTTAAGAAATATCGCGACCAAAGAACGAGATACGTTGTCGGAGTGAAGATGGAGATCTCTTACGCATCCGAAGTTTCTCCATCAACGTCTCTAACGAATGGTCCCGACCAAGATTCGGATTCAACGGCTAGCTATCGCTACGACCTGGAATTGGATGAAAACAAAAATATCATTGGCGGCGAATGGCATGAAAACGGACATCCGGACTTTGCCTGGATTCCATTGGCTGGCAGCAACGCCACATCTGTCGCGGATGAAACGTTAACAGGTACCTGGGATGGTGAAGGTGAGGTTCCAAAAGAGTGGAATGCTGCCGCTAGACAGGCCGCTGAGCAGGCTCAGCCCCTGGCAAAGATTGTTGATCAGTTAGTGAAGAAAGCTCAACGGAACGACTAGGCACGGCGTGAAGAACGTGCTGCCTGAAAGCGCTGCAGATACTCATCGAGCAGCGCTTTTTGTTGTGGCTTCATGCCCACAATGTGCGCTGTGACAAGAAAATCGTTTTTAGTCTTTTGCGATTTGCGCACTTCACAACAAACATCAATCAGCTCTTCACTGAAAAACCCTGGCAGGGAGTTCAGGCGGAACTCAAGACGTCGCCCCTTGGGAATATCATGATCCGTGATAAACATAACCTTGCCGAGATCGATGTAACGCAGGAATCCGACACCTTCGGGATTGCTGATGTAGGCGACCTTGGCGTCCTGGCTGCGCGTCTCGGTGAAGTCAAAACGGTAAAAAAGGTCCCGCGCTGGGGTACCGTGCACAAGCGAGGCTAGACGCGAAATAAAGTTCTTGTCGTTAAGCGAGCCAATACTCACAAGAAGAATGATCACGAGAAAAAGGATCGACCACAGGGCCCAGACCCAAGTGCTCGAAAGCACCTCGTCCCATAGGCTGGAGCCGGCGGAGAATTCATAAATCCGCAGAGCATCGCCATTTTGTACCAAAGAATCGAACATAAAAAACACGGTACTCCCAAAGGAGATAACCGCATAGCTCAAAAGCCCCGAGCCTGCCAAGCCCTATCTTGTACCGAATCTCCGCACTAAGAAAAACTAACCAACTGTAATGATTTGCCTTCCTTGTGCCACATTTCA
Organism: uncultured Oligoflexales bacterium; assembly: GCA_964404325.1. GTDB lineage: Bacteria > Bdellovibrionota_B > Oligoflexia > Oligoflexales > Oligoflexaceae > CAYOJQ01. The sequence continues at coordinate 75,926 of CAYOJQ010000005.1, read as the reverse complement.
TTTCCTCGTTTTCCGGCAATTCTCGTTGGCAAAATTACCCCCCGATTTTTCTCTGGCAATCAGCAGGTTACAGCCCCCGCTTAGGTCCCATGCGGCACAGCCGATATTTGCCTTGTCACGTATTTTTTTGCTTTTTGCAGGGTTTATCCATGATCCGTTTAAACGCACTTTTGATCTTGGGAATCATGTCGGTAGCGGCATGCAACGACGCGGAATTTGCGGGTAGCAACAAACAAATGCGTCGCATACCCAACTCACAATCGGATTCAAAGGGTGAGGACCAAAAAGGCGAGAAGGCGCCGGATGCTCCAGCGCCAGCCGCTCCTCAGGTGCTAGAACAAATGTTCAATACCGGCGGCAGCGGCAACATCGACTTCGCGGTGGCTCCTGGCAACCAAGAAGTTAAGTTGGAACTGAAACTTGCCAACGCGTACCAGGACTCGTCTAAAAACATGAACCAGATTGATCGCGCGGTCGTTACCAAACTTTACAAACAAGGTTCTTTGGGAACCCCCATAAGCGAAGCATTTAGCCAAGTCACCGTTACAGGTGTGTTGGATATTCTTATTGTCGTGGATGACTCAGGCTCCATGGCCGAGGAACAAAAAAACCTCGCTTCCAAATTGTTGCCGCTTCTCAGCGAAGTGCAACATGCTGACTGGCGTATTGCGGTAGTCACAACATCCGGCGGGCAACCATGCAACCGTGGATTGATTAGCGCTGGAGACGCGAATGCCTCCACAAAATTCTCTGCCGCCATCAACGCTGGCACGGGCGGTTCAGCCACTGAGATTGGTATCAAAAGAGCCATCGAAGGTCTTGGTTGCCAAAACCCAGCGTGGCTTCGTCCAGACTCTTCATTGGCCGTTCTTATCATCAGTGATGAAGAGAACTCAGATGGAACAACGCCCGATGCTTTGAAAAGTTATATCTCAGGAACTCTTAAACGCAGTCTGGGAACACAGGCGCGTGTTTACGGCATTATCTGGCACCCATCTATGAGTAAAGCGAGCTGTTCAACCGCCGCTTCCACGGGCGCGCAGTATGCGCAACTCGTGGCGGATACAGCCGGCACTTGGGGTAGCATCTGCGCCGAGGATTATACTCCGACACTGCGCGAAATTTCTCGCAACATGGCGTCCATTCTTAAAACACAATTTGTTCTCCAAACTGTTCCCGACGCAAACTCGCTCGTGGTAAAAGTAAACGGCGTCCAACAAACAACTGGTTTCAGCGTGTCTCAAAGCACGTTGACCTTCAGTACAGCGCCAGCCATAGGCGCGAAGATTGAAGTCTCTTACGTAACCGGCGCGCAGCCACAGTTGAAAGAATTCGCGTTGGGCGAAGCACCCGCAGCGGACACTCTGCAGGTGACCGTAAATCCAGCCGTCGCTTACACATTTGACGCGTCTCGCAATATGGTTGTATTCGATCAGGCGCCAGCACCCAATGCGGATATCAAAATCTCTTTCCGCAAAAATGTGGCTTTGCAAAAAGACTTTAGCCTTGGTGCAACAAACATCGTTCCATCAAGTCTACAAGTAAAAGTAAACGGCTCTGTGGCGCAAAACTACTCCTTTAATGCCGTGACGGGCGTTGTTTCTTTCGCGCAGGCACCCGCTGACGCCGCGCAGATCAAGTTCAGTTACAAACAAAATCTCGGTCCTATCCTTGAATACCCCGTTGCCGTGGTCGGTCATGCACCCTTTGATCTAAAGGCTGAAGACAAAGCGACCGGGGCCCCTGTGGCTGTGCAGTTGGTTGCGGGAAAAATCAAAATTGCTTCCGTGGATTTTCAAGAAAGCCGTGAGATTGTTGTGAGCTATCGCAACGAGAATCCCAATCAATCACAGTTTTCGTTACCATATGAACCGCAAATGGACTCTCTCGTCATTGAATCGTCGGCACCAGAGTGCCAACTAAACGCGGGATTGCGTGTCGAAGGTAAAACACTCCACATTGAATGTGCTGTTCCAGCTGATGCGAGCTTCCGTATTAAATACAATTTCGAGGCTACAATCGTAAAAGCCTTCTCAATGCTGCAGGTGAGCAATCCGGAAGTGGGCCTTTGGGAAGTATTCGTTGGCGGCGTTCTTCGCGGCGACTATCGTCGCGAAGGTCATAAAATAATCTTCGATGGAGATCTTCCCGTTCTTACGGATGTGAAGATTCGCTACACTTCGAACGATTAGTCCTTGTTGAATCGCGATCTGATTCTTACGATGCCGCGTCCACACGCGGCATCTTTTTTTGCCCGTAGCTTACCCTTATAAAAAATAACTCAAAATCTTTCTTTATTCTGTCGATAGAGTATGGGTTAGCAAAACGCTGAGGAATTTCTGGAGCCGTTGAGCGGACTTGAACCGCCGACCTGCTGATTACGAATCAGCTGCTCTACCAACTGAGCTACAACGGCGCGACAGCAGTGATCTTCCGCCCTTAGGCCATTGGTGTCAACATCAAAGCCCCAGGACAGCGCGGTGCTTCACGCGGACACTAAGCAAATTCACTAATTCGCCGATATGCAGGAGGTCTTATGAAGGAATGCCGGCGGATGCTTACTGAACCATTACCGATCGAAATTTTTGTGACGATGCGCTTCGAAGAACGAAGAATCGCGCGCATGATTGAAAATTGGCCTATCGAGTCCAAGACACTTGTAAAAATTGTCATTGGTCACTTCAAAGAAATGGGTCTTTATACAGTGTCAGGTGACACTGAGCTCCAGGTTTTCGAAAACATCATTTCACTTTTGAGATCGTCTCCGCAGATCGCGGAACTCGTGCATAAAGCGCAGGCTGCGGAAGCGGCGCGCCGCCAAAGCCGGCACGCGCAAGGTGTCTGATTAAACTTCGTTTGTCTCTAACGCGAGTGCGTGAATCTCTTTGTGCATCCACTCGCCGAGTGCCTGATAGACCATCTGGTGTTGTTCCACCAACGACTTACCACGAAACTCTTCCGCAGAGATCTTAACTTGCCAATGATCACCACCGCCGGTCATATCGCTCGCGCGTACTTGTGCCGACGGAATACCTTTTTTGATTCTTTCGACGATTTGTTCTGCTTTTACCATTCCGCCCTACCTTAAAAAGAAAAACGCCTTGTGCCCTTCAGTTAGCACAAGGCGTTCAGAACTACAATCCCGGGCGCATCTATTTTCCGGACTTCATCAGTGCCGCTTCGGCTTCCTTTTGGAAGTATTGGTATTCTTTCGTTGTGCGAATCCAGCCAAAGTCCTTGTGGTTCAATGCTTGACGCAGCTCATTGCGGAACTTCACTGGATCAAGCAGATAACTCTGCAGAATCACCATGGCGAAATCGGCTTTGTTGATTTTGGAGTAGCAGCGTGCCAAAAGAAGGTTGGACTTGCGAATCATCGGCTCTTCATCCGCCCAGAACTCTTGCTTTCCCGCCTTCTTGAAAACGTGTTCCAATACGGGGACGGCCGCTTCGCATTTATCCAAAAGGCGGTAAGCCAGGCCAAGGTTATAGTAACCTGTTACGTCGAGCTTTCCTTCTTCTCGCACCATTTCATAGTGCTTCGCCGCATTGCGGTAGTCCTTTTTACGGAAGAGCGCTTCAGCCTTGGCATAGTTAGGCGACGTTGTTGCCACTTTGCGTTCTTTGTTGCCGGACTCGAGGGTTGCTTTGCCGAGTGTTTTGATTTCTTTCAGCACATAAGTTGTTTGCAAAAGACAAGGCGCGTCACCACCACCCTCACAGCAAGCTTCATCCAATACGGCTTTAACACGCTGACCATCCATCTCGCTGCATTGGCCATCACCCGGGCGAACAAACACAGCGATATCTTCTCCGTTCAATGCGCCTTTTTCCGGGCTCAGACCGCTGCGCACGGCCATGGATCGCGCCACTTTTCCTCTAACAAGAAGACCGCGGTAACTGTTGTAAAATTTCTGACGATCCGCCGGCGGCAGATCACGGATAAATTTGTACTTGCTGTTACCCATATCAAAAGACTGTTCAGGATTGAGTTGGCCACAACTTTTTACGTCAAAAGCGATAGGTCCTTTTACCAAGGAGATACAATCCGCGTATAAGTTGGTCGTTTGAATCAAAAGAGCTAACACCAGTGTGTTCCGCCAGAATGCTCTTTGCGTCATGCTCGTCTCTCCACCGGAATGTTGAAAAGGAAACCCAGGATATGACTAGGTTATTTCTATTGTAAGGCATCTCCTAAAGGCAGAGAGAGTGCGCGGACTATTTTTTTCGCACCCCCAGGAAAAGCTTAGGGTTTTGTCGCCCTTTTTCTTTTTCACCAATTTAAGATCACCCGGAAAAGACCGATGTTCTCAATGGAATGATTCGCATTTCGGGAGATCGATGCGTATGAAGACAGTTCTTTTTTTTAGTGGACTATTCGTAATGGGCCTGGCTGGCTGTGCCAGCAACGAGCAGGAAATGGATCCAGAAGCGTCCATGCAACCCCAGGAAGTTCTCACGCCAGCGGATACGGCCGAGCTGCGTGAAGACGACCCCATGCGAAACCTTCAGCAAGCGGAAACGATTCAAGAGCAAAGTGCTCATGATGATCTAACACCTGAGGACTACGCGTTGGATGAAGACGATCCGGCCGCGGGGATTCTCCTCCATAACGATGAAAAACTCATGGGGGAAAGCACACAACCGTCCCGCGCTCAAGGGAAGAAGGGCTCTAAAGAGGCAAAAATCCCTAACGGTTCCATCCGCGTGTTCTACGTGAAAACGAGCGAGGCCGTGGTTCGCGAGCGTCCCAAAGATGGCTCAAAGCACGTAAAAACGCTCATACGCGGCGACAACGTGATGGTGACCGTTCAGGGAGAATGGTGCCGCATCACCGAACGCCAGTGGATTCACATTGATGACTTGACCCAGATTCCTGTTGGTCGAACCAAATCCGCAGACAGCACCTGGATGCCCTCAGTAAAATAAAAAGCCCTTCTATCGCCTCACTTTGCGTGAATGGTAAAATGAGACCAGCCACGCGAAGAGGAGGATGTCATGATACTTTCCACGGCGATCATCTCCGCTATCGGACGCATGACGATTGGCCCCGTAACAACGGTTGGTGCTTATACATCTTTTCTTTGGAACGGACTTCGACGCATCGTTCAGCCTCGCGTCAACGGCAAGCTTCTATTGCAGCAAATGGAATTCGTCGGGAATCGCAGCTTCAGCATCATCATTCTCGCGGCGCTCATGGTTGGCGCTATCTTCGGATTCCAGCTGGGGGAGATTTTTCGCATCTTCGGCGCGGAATCGATGATCGGTGCCGCCGCCGGATTTGCGCTTTCCCGTGAACTCGCTCCCATGGTTGGCGCCTTCTTGGTTACGGGCCGTGCGGGGTCCGCCATGGCGGCGGAGCTGGCCACTATGCGCGTAAATGAACAGATCGATGCCATGCGGGTAATGGCCGTTAACCCCTATCACTATCTTGTGGCCCCGAGGCTTTTAGCCTCGATGTTAATGATGCCTATATTAGTTATGTTTTTCATTTTAACAGGCGTTATCGCATCATTTGTTGTTGGTGTTTGGTTTTATAATATCGACGTCGCTGATTTTATAAGTAAGATACAGTGGATAGTCGGAAGTAAAGATATTTTCTCAGGCTTACAAAAGGCTGTTGTCTTCGGTCTTCTTTTTTCTTCTATTGGATGTTTTCAAGGATTTTATGCAACAGGTGGCGCTAAAGGGGTGGGTCGTGCCACAACACGCGCCGTTGTGATCTCATATGTGTCTATTCTGGTTGCTGACTACTTCATCAGTTACCTGCAATTTATGTAATCTCCTCCGCTTCATCCGGCCTAAAAAACCTTGACCCTCCCCACCGGGCTCCTTTAATAAGGGCCTCAATTATCCGGAATTTTCCGGCAAACCCGCATAGACAGGGGCTCCGGTGAAATATTCAGCATTGTTAGTGGGGGCGCTTCTCAGCTCGGCCATTCTCACACCACGAGCCAACGCTGCTATTTATGGAAAAGATAGCCGTCAAGAAGCCATAGTAGGCGAAACGGTGACTGAACAAGCATTTCGCGCCACAGCGGTTTTGCTTCCACGGCGCAGCTTCAATAGGACATCTCAAGAAGGCAACTATCTTAGCCTTGATGCTTACAGCATCGACAAGCGCCATCGCCTCTGCGAAGCCGACACCTTTGGCAGCCAACCCGCCCCCGGTTTTTGCACCGCTTTTTTAGTGGCGCCGGACATCATGGTGACAGCGGGACATTGCATTAATTCACTATCCATGTGTCAGAATACCGCCATCCTTTTTGATTTTGGTGTCGATAAGGAAGGAAAGGCGCCAACGGAATTTAAGGACGATCAGGTTTATCTCTGCGAAGAGGTTATCGCACATCGTTCCGATGCCAGTACGGGTGTTGACGTCGCCGTTATCCGCCTTGACCGCCCAACGACGAATCGAGAACCATTTAGCGTTCATTCCATCCGCACCGCCGAAAAAGGCGAGTCGGTCCACGCGCTCAGTTATCCTTATGGTGGCCCGGCGAAGGTTATCAACGACTCCGTTGTCCGCAACGCTGCCGTCGATCAATCATTTTTTGTCACCAACATCGATGGTTTTGCAGGCAACTCGGGATCACCCGTATTTTCAGCCGATCACGCCCTTCTCGGATTCATTGTGAGAGGCGATCAGAATCTGCGAGAAAAAAACAGCTGCTTTGAACAACCTCATTGCAGCGCGACCAAATGCCGCGGCGAGGACGTTCTGAGTCTCGGCGCGTTTCGCGATCTCGTTCCCCATCAAGGTCCCCATTTGCAGGTCGACGCGCTGCGCTGGAAAGAAAAGAGCGGCAACATGAACGGCGTGCCCGAGCCGGGTGAAAGTGGAACGATCCTCATGAACATCACCAACCTCGGCCCATCCGATGTGAAAAACACGCACTTCACGTTAGTCCCAGAGAGCGAGAATGTTAGAGTGCAGGGGAAATCGCCATTTGTTGCATCCATCCCCGCGAACGCAACTAAAACCGTTTCTGGCGTAAATGTGGAACTCGGCAGCTCGCTCGCTTGTGAAAGCCCTCTGACATTCCGCCTTTATATGTCAAACGACTCGGGTTCGACTTCAAAAGCGCTGAGTTTCGACCTGGGAACCATTAAGCCGATCGACTTCTCGATCAAGCCAAACGAAACGCTTCCGGCGTATTTGCCACAGGGCCAGATCTTTACCATTAACGTGGACGAAGCCCCCAAGGGTCGCAAGGTTTTGTTTAACGTCGATATTGATCATTCACGCCCAAAACAATTGATTTTGACCGCGACGGCTCCGGACGGGACCACAGGCTATCTCTACAAGTTGGGCCTTTCCTCCACGCATCAATCCGTCGGAACGGATGTTCCACTCGTGGGCACCTTCGGCGAACATCTCACCCCCTTTAACGATCTCTCACCCTTCCGCCACGTGAAGAAAAGCGGCGTGTGGATGATAAGCATTAAAGACGTGGGGCAGGGAACTTCCGCTACCATTCACGAACTTGGGGTGCAGATCCTCGGTCGCGAATGCTCCCCCTAGGCTAGGCAAGTCGTAAAATTACAGGTAATCCTTTAGAGGCTACTCTAAGTGGAATAAAGGAATCGCATATCATGGTGCAATCGGGCGAATACACCCCCAAGGACATTGAAGCGAAGTGGCAGAAGTACTGGCAGGACCATAAGACGTTCCGTTCTGTCGAAGATCCGAAAAAACCAAAATACTATGTCTTGGATATGTTTCCTTATCCATCCGGAAGTGGTTTGCACGTAGGCCATCCGGAAGGTTACACCGCAACGGATATTATCGCTCGCTATAAGCGCATGCGTGGCTTCAACGTATTGCACCCGATGGGTTGGGATGCTTTTGGCCTTCCCGCGGAACAGCACGCTATTAAAACAGGCACGCACCCAGCGCTCACCACGGAAAAAAACATTGATACGTTCCGTCGGCAAATCAAATCCATGGGCATGTCCTACGATTGGGATCGCGAAATCAATACGACCGCTCTCGACTACGTAAAGTGGACGCAATGGATTTTCCTGAAGCTGTATGAAAAAGGTCTCGCTTACGAATCATTCGAACCCGTGAACTGGTGCGAGGAACTCGGCACCGTTTTAGCGAACGAAGAAGTCATTGACGGTAAGTCAGAAGTCGGTGGCTTTCCCGTGGTGAAAAAACCCATGCGTCAGTGGGTTCTTAAGATCACCGCTTACGCCGATCGTCTCCTTGAGGATTTAGATTCTCTAGGATGGTCAGAATCCATCAAGGAACAACAACGAAACTGGATCGGCCGTAGCATCGGCGCGGAAATCCGTTTCACTGTCGATGGTCATCCAAAGGAACACATCGATATCTTCACCACGCGGCCTGATACTCTTTTCGGCGCCACATTCTTCGTGGTCGCTCCAGAGCATGACGTTCTCACGCGGATTACGAGTGCGGCGCAAAAACAAGCCGTCGATGATTACATCCAAAAAGCACGCAGCCGCTCGGATCGAGAGCGTTTGGCGAGCACTGAGAAAACAGGCGTGTTTACGGGCGCTCATGTGATTAATCCCGTTAACAACGAAAAACTTCCCATCTATGTTTCCGATTACGTTCTGATTTCTTATGGACACGGAGCCGTCATGGCGGTTCCAGGCCATGATGAACGCGATCATGAATTCGCAAAGAAATTCAATCTTCCCATCAAACAAGTTTTGACGGGTGGTGACGGAGATATTCAAGAAAAGGCGCATAGCGGCGATGGCGAACTGATCAATTCCGGTTTCTTAAACGGTCTGCGCAAAGAGCCAGCCACAGAAAAAATGGTCCAGTGGATCGAAGAGAAAGCGGTTGGCAAGAAAGCCGTTAATTACAAATTGCGTGATTGGTTGTTTGCGCGTCAGCGTTATTGGGGTGAACCCATTCCTCTTCTTCACGATGAGGAGGGGAATACGATTCCTGTTCCTTTCGAGGAACTCCCTGTCTTGTTGCCAGAAGTGAAAGACTACAAACCAACGGGCGGCGGTGAGTCACCTTTGGCCAACGCTAAAGATTGGCTAACTTATAAGAAGAACGGCAAGTCCTATCGCCGCGAAACAAACACAATGCCGCAGTGGGCTGGCTCCTGCTGGTATTATCTTCGTTACATTGATCCTCGTAATACCGAGAAGGCATGGGATCCGGCCAAAGAAAAGTATTGGATGCCGGTCGATCTCTACGTGGGTGGCGCGGAGCACGCCGTGCTTCACCTTCTTTATGCGCGCTTCTGGCATAAGGTTCTCTTCGATCTCGGTCTTGTGAGCACCATCGAACCGTTCCAGCGGTTGGTTAACCAAGGAATGATTCTCGGTGAAAATGGCGAGAAGATGTCGAAAAGCCGTGGCAACGTTGTCAACCCTGACGATGTGATTGATCAGTGGGGCGCTGACTCCTTCCGCCTCTACGAAATGTTCATGGGCCCTCTCGAAGCCACGAAACCCTGGCAAACAAACGGCATTAGCGGTTGCAATCGCTTCTTGAAAAGAGCGTGGCGCTTGTTTGTGACGGAAGAGGGGACGTTGGCCCCCGTGGTGCAAGACAAAGAAGAAAGTCCCGAAATCAAAAAAGTATTGCACAAGACCATCCAGAAGGTCGGTGACGATATCGAAAACTTGCGTTTCAACACGGCGATTGCCGCCATGATGGAATACATCAACGCGGCTTACAAAGAGCCTGTCTTGAACCGCGAAAGCGTCAAAACTTTTGTCCTCCTCTTGGCTCCATTCGCACCGCACATGGGCGAAGAGCTCTGGCATCGCCTCGGACAAAAAGAAACTCTCGCTTACGAAGCGTGGCCATCATTTGATCCCGCGCTGGTGAAAGACGATGTTGTCGTCATTTCTGTGCAAGTGAACGGAAAACTGCGCGGCACGATCGAAGTTCCCGTCGGCGCCCTCAAAGAGGAAATTATTGCCCAGGCAAAAGCGCTTGAAAGTGTGGCCCGTCACATCGAGGGCAAACCGATTAAGCGTGAGATATTTGTCCCTGGAAAAATTGTGAATTTCGCTGTTTAATCCCGCCGGCGCTGGGTTGCTAGGTAAATTATTCCCAGCAATTTCAGCGCCTTATCATATTTACAGTGGCCTTTCTTTGATAAAATGGGATAGGAGCCACTTCTTTTCAACGGCCCGCAGGGGAAAACTGTGTTGCATCGACTGCACTCAGTGGGTCAACGTTGGCGTCAACGCCTACAACCCAGACAACTCGTGATTGCCACCGTGACATTCATCATGTTGATGAGTGTGATGTGGTTATTCGCGCGCGCCGTTGATGACGTGATTGCGGAAAAAACCGCCTCTGTTTTGCGCACGGTCCGCGAAAAAACAGGATTTCGCATTGAGATTGGTGGACAGCATATCGGGATGGGAAGCGCGCGCTTCGAAAGCATCTCCCTGCAAGAACGTTTTAATATTGAGATCGCCGAGGCCGCCGCGCATGTGGGATGGAAACCGTGGGAGGCAGGATTTGCTGGACTCGGCTCCGTCGAGCTAAACGGTCTGCATGCACGCCTTAACATGTCTGAACTCGATCGTCTTGCTGGTGTGTTGACTCAGGGAAGCGAAAAGAAAAAAACAAGCGCCAAGTCGGAAGGCTGGCTGAGCAAAGCACCGGGACAATTTCTTCTACGCGACGGCGAACTCAATATTCATGACGAAGAAAACAAAGAGGTTCTAGGCTTCGGTGGATTGAATCTAACCTTCGCCAAAGAAGAAGCCTCGCTTGATTTTGAAGTGCGTGAGATTCGTTATCACGGCGGTGTTATTTTACAAAATGTCACGGGACGGATTGTCCTAGACTCGGCGGGCGATTCTTATCCTTTCGTGATGAGTCAGGAAAGCGCCAACGGCGAGAAAACAGGGCAGGTGCGTGGTCAACTGAGGAAAGACCTGTCACAAATTCGCCTATACTTAAAGAACAAGGGAATCCCCACTCTTCTTTCCTCTTGGATTGAAAAGTACGTGCCCGAGCATGACGATCTAAACTACGCCGCACGCATTGTGGCCTCCCGTAGCCCCGATCGCCAAGGCATTAACTTTGGGCTTCATTTTGGTTTCGCAAACCTTCGCGTCCAGCATCCGTTGATCGGTCGCCAGGTCATTGGCCCCACACCGCTTGAACTAAAAGCCATCGGTAGCCTTGATCTTACCGATCGTTCTTTCGCCATTTCGCGCGGCAACGTTTCATTCTATCAACGCGGACAAGCGCGCCGAAAAGGTGTGCATGTGGATTTCTCGTTGTCTCATGAAGGTTCCTCTCAAGATGAACAACCATGGCACTTCCTCGTCAATCTCGACGAAACTACGTGCCAGGACGCGCTCGATAGCTTGCCCGCAAACCTCGCGCCGCGTCTTGAGTCTTTCAAGTTAGATGGGAAAATTGCACTTAAAGTTGAAGGTCAAATCACAACGGATAGTCTCTCTTCCTTCCAATATAAAATCCTTGAAGGAAAGAATGGCTGCAAGGTGGTTGGCAGCGATTCCGAATTCTCTGTCACTCGTTTAATGTCACAGAACCCTATCGAAACGCTGCCAGAGCGAAATCCCTACGTGGACCCATCGCTCTATACGTCTTTCAATGAAATGAGCCGTAATATTCCACTCGCATTCTTAGCGGCAGAGGATTCAGGCTTTTGGCATCACAAAGGTTTTGAATGGTCGGCGATGGAAGCGGCGATGCGACGCAATGTCGCGGAGCAGGGAGTGGTTCTCGGCGGTTCGACGGTCAGTATGCAAACCGCGAAAAATCTTTTCTTAAGTAATGAGCGCACACTTTCGCGTAAGTTACAGGAAGTTTTCCTCACCTGGCATCTTGAAGAAACACTCCCGAAACAAAAGATCTTTGAGATCTATGCGAACATCATTGAGTTTGGTCCGGGGGTTTTTGGGATCGCTCAAGCCAGCAAGCATTTCTTCAACAAGACGCCAGCACAATTAAATCTGATTGAATCAGTTTACTTGGCTTCCGTTCTTCCGAATCCAGTGAAGCGCTATCGCAACTTTTGCAATGGTGGCTTATCTCAGAGCTATCGTGAGATGGTGAACAAGCGGCTGGAGAGAATGCTAAACCTGAGCGTGATTAGCCCAGAGACTTTTAGCCAAGCTTCCCGCCAGAGATTGGATTTTTCGCAACCTGAGCGCATGAACACTCAGGATTGCTGGCGAAAAATCGCGGTACTCGATCCTAAAAACACTTTTGCAATGCCTTAGCGCCCATCTCCGGCAAGAAATCATCTTCGTCCCAAGGGCTAAAATCCCGCATCACTCCCACGCGATATCCAAGAGCTTTTAAAACCTGGTTTGTTGTATCCAACTGAACCGTGGGCTTGTTCTTTTCGAGTTGATAAACAAAATTCAATCCGACTCCGGATTTGTCCGCCAGCTGCTGCTGGGTAAGACCACGGCGTTTGCGTTCATGGCGGACAAATGTCCCGATATCCATGGGCACTCCTGTTACATGGCGCTGTCAAAGAGCATGGGAATTTATTGCGTGCTCTTATTATCGCAAATTTCAGGGTGCAAATCACGCCTCGCTGCTAGAGCGCCAAGTGTTTCAGGTCACGAGTCATATCAATGGGCACAAATTTCCCAGAAGAGTCTTGTGATAATCGAGACATCGGCACTTCTGGGTCGTGAGTGTAAAAAATTCGCCAATCTTCCCTTAAAATTCGCGAATATAGGTCCTGTTTTTCATCAATGAGGCGTTCTGGGAAACGATCATACCCCATGGTGATGGGAAGGTGGACCCAGGCGGTTCCGGGGATCAGGTCACCAGCAAAAACCACGGTTCCATGGTCGCCGCGGAAAATGGTGTGCATGTGTCCAGGGGTATGTCCATCCGAACACCAAAACGAAAAGCGGTCACCGAGAAAAGCGGGCGCTTGATTGTTAACCACAAGCTCTAATCGACCAGACTTCTTTAATTTGTCCGCGAGTCCGGAAATAAAAGAGGCGCGATCACGGAAGTGAGGATGCTCACACCGATTAAAGGCCGTTTCACTCACCACATAACGCGCTTTTGGAAATAACAATTGATCTTGTCCGCGCGCGATATCTTCATAGGCTGGCAATAACCCACCCGCATGATCGAAGTGCAAATGAGACAGGATGACAACATCGATATCCGCATCACTCAGACCGAGCTTCTTTAGACTTTCTAAAAGGACATGCTCTTTTTCTTCAACACCAAAACGATCACGAAGCTTCGGTTCGAAGAAGGCGCCAACTCCCGTCTCACAGAGGATGCGTTTGCCGTCAGATTCAATGAGAAGAGCACGACACGCAAGTCGGATTCTTCCTTGCGCATCCGGTTGAAACCAACGCTCCCACAATGCGCGCGGCGCGTTTCCAAACATGGCCCCACCATCCAGACATTGGTGGTTCCCCTCTAAGGCGCTAATGGTTGGAGATTTCACAAATCGTCCTTTTTAGAATTTTAAAACCATGCAACACACTACATATAAAAGCATTCTGGCTGCAAAGCCAACGGAACTGACTATTTTTTAAGCTATTCGGAAAAACAGCGTAAGATGGGCGTTTCACACAATCACGCATCCAAGTTATTCACACAAGTTGTGGATAAAATAAACCGATTTACATTTCAAAAAGCAGAATGTATCAAGTTAGTCTGCCAAAATCACAGGAATGGATCACCCATGCGAGTAGCCGTCTGGATCGTTATCGGTTTATTGATGTCGACTGGCAGTGCGTTCGCTAAAAACAAAGAGCTTATGATTGGTGCTGCCGCGAGTTTGCAAGATGTGTTGCAGCCCATCATACAAGAGTTCTCAAAAAAACATAAAAAAGCAAAAGTGAACGCAACATTTGCAGGCACGAATGTCATCGCACGCCAAATTGAAGCGGGTGCTCCTATTGACGTTGTACTTTCCGCGGATAAAAACAATATCGAACAACTCCGCAAATCCGGTCACCTCAACATCAACGTCATCCGTGATATCGCGCGCAATCAACTTGTGGCGATCACAAGCCCCGATCTGAAGATTGAGATCAAACAACCTAAAGATCTTCTCCATCCAGAAATAAAAACGATCGCTATCGCCGATGCACAGGTTCCCATCGGCTTCTATAGCAGACAGTATTTAGAACGCCAGAATCTCCTTAAGGAGCTCGAAAAGAAATTCGTCAAAATCGATAACGTTCGCGGTGCCGTGACGATGGTGCAAAAAAAAGCGGTGCAGGTCGCATTCGTTTATTTCACCGATTGGAAAGCCGTCGCCTCAGATTTAAATATCGCTTGGAAAGTTGCCGAGAACGAAATTGATCCCGTCGTCTATCCGGCCGCGGTTACGAAACAATGTCGTGATCGAGAGCTTTGTGCCGCGTTTGTGAATTTTCTTCGTACTCCAGAATCTCAGTCGATTTTGGAAAAAGCGGGATTTCTACGGATCCGCTAAGCCATGACGCCAGCTGATTTAAACTCATACATTCACATCACGCTGCTTTCGCTCCGCGTCGCGGTGATAGCGTGCGCCATCATTCTCCTGCCGGGCATATTTTGTGGTTACATCACAAGTCGCGGACGATTTGTGGGGCGCTCTCTTTTAGAAACGATTCTTCTTCTCCCCATGGTTCTTCCACCCGTCGCGGTTGGACTGGCGCTTTTGTCATTATTTGCCGCCGATGGTCCTTTCGGACGTTGGTTGTTACAAAAGTTTGATTGGAGCGTTTTGTTATCTTGGTGGGGCGCGGTTGTGGCTTCCGCCGTGATGGCTTTTCCGTTGCTCGTACTCGGCACAAAGCAAGCTTTCGACGATGTGCCGCGTTCGCTGCGTGATATGGCCGTCACTCTCGGTAAATCACGCTTCGCGGTTTTTTGGAAAGTTGATCTCCCTCTTGCGAAGTCAGGCATCTTACAAGCGCTTCTTTTGGCGTTCGCACGCGCGCTGGGAGAATTTGGCGCCACGAACCTTCTCGCGGGACTTATTCCTAAACAAACGGAAACCCTTGCTCTTGGCATTTACGATCGCATCGCTAACGGTCGTGACGATCAAGCATGGGCTCTCGCTGGTATTTCCATTGTGATCTGTTTCTTTGCATTGTTAACGCAAAAGCAATTGAATCGGCGTCACGTGGTTCGGGAGAGCCAGCTATGAAGTGGCGCATTCAACTCAAACAGAACACGGATCGTTTGCAGTTGGATTTCCATGCCATCTGGGAAGCACCTATCACGGGGCTTTTCGGACCTTCTGGTAGTGGAAAAAGTACCGTTCTCAAGCACATCCTCGGTCTAAAAAAGAAAACCAAATGGGATGGCATTATTTCGTTGGGTGAAGAAGTCCTTCAGGATTCCTCCCAAAAGAAATTTCTCCCCGCGCAACGACGTCACTTCGGTTGGGTTCCACAGGACTGCCAGCTATTTCCTCATTTAACCGTGCGGGAAAATATTCTTTTCAGCTATGTGGAGAAACCACGAGAAGCCAACAAGCCACACATATCCCCTGATTTAGTGGTGAGAATCCTCGGTATCGAACCACTTCTCAATGCCCATCCCGCCCAGATTTCTGGCGGCGAGATGCAGCGAGTCGCTCTTGCCCGCGCGCTTCTTTCCGGAAGCCGCGCTCTTATTTTGGATGAGCCCTTTTCATCCCTTGACCTTCATTTACGGAAGACAGCCCATAAGCTCCTCCGTCAGATTCAAGAGGCATTCCACCTCCCCATTCTCGTGGTCAGCCACAATTGGGGTGATATGCTGGATTTGTGCGATCATGTCTTAGTCTTACAGGCCGGCGGCATTATCTACCAAGGAGCCCCCACGGGCTTCGATCTAGAGAAGATCTAACCCACCGTTTCCATTCCAAAAAATATTACACCTAAAGCCTTCTGGCCGAATTCCGAAAAGCTACGAGTAGTCCCGGTGCAACCCTGGCGTTGGCTTTTACGTGTGGCACGCCCCTGTTAGAAAGATATCCCTTTGAAGAAGTTATCAAACTTAACAAGGCCGTCCCTCGTCGCGTGTTTGGTCTTAGGACTAGGCATTTTGAACGCTGATGGGGCCTCAGCTCAGGGCCTTGATTGGACAAAGGCGATTGTCCGCCAACCGGGAGATTTGGGTTCGCAAAAAATCATCATGAAACATCCGTTTGCGCCTCAGGGATTGTTTTTCAATCTGGATGCACAAAGAGGCTACAGGTCCATCGATCAACATGTGTTGGACGCCTTAGTCGAAAATGGACTGAACCCGCGCATTCAAGTTCGCGGCGCAAACTCCGTCCAGATGAGCCTCCATTCCCAAAATGAAATTAAAGATTACGGCTTCTCCGCAAACGGCATTCCGCTTTGTGGTTTTCAAGTCAAAGCCAATAGCGTGCGCAATGCGGAACCTGTGGTGTTTGGCAACGTCCCCAATGTGCAAGACATGAGCGCGGCTGACGATTCTCATTGGCCTGACGCGGATGTTGCTTTTATCTACATGGAAGAAATGGCGCGTGAAGCCGGAGTCGCCGGCGCATTTAATTTTGTCCGCAAGGAAAAATGTTTTCACGTAGAGAATCGCAATCTCGTTCCCGTGTGGATTATGTACGGAGAAGCCGATCAATTGCTTTATAAAGCGATGGTGAGCGACGACCGCGCCTACTACTTCGAACCGCAATTCTTTCACGCGGAAGGCACCGCAAAGACATATTCCACCAACAAAAAGACCGGCACGCTTGAAACCTATGCACTGACCGACCTCAGTGGAAACGGTTATCTTGAAGGCACGAGTTTCTATACGAGCATCGCTAACAGCAAAGCGCGCGCTTACTCAGAAAGCCTCAACTTTTCTTTCAATCCTGGCACCTCTGAGTTTGACGAATTGTCCATATTCACAAACGCCTCGCGCACCCTGGAGTGGTTTAAAAGCATTGGCTACACCAACTTCGGCACCAAGCGCTTAAAGTTAGTCGTACATGCATCCATCGGCGGCACGCCCAACAATGCTCTGTATCAACCCGGTGTTGACGGCCCAACCATTTCCGTGGGCGACGGCGATGGCGAACAGCTTCGCGACATGGCGACCGACAGCGATGTGGTTAGTCACGAATTTGGTCACCATGTGGTTTTCAGCGCTTTAACATCCGTTCAGGGTGAATCTCTCGACATGCATGAGGGTCTCGCCGACTTCTTCACCTTTGCAAAAACGGGTGATCCTTGCCTTGCGGAAAGTATTTGTCCTGAAGGAAAAAGCACCGCTGGATGCGTGGCCTATCAAGGTCAGTTATGCCTCCGCAGCGCGGCTAACACCTATACCTTGGATACTTTGGGCAACCTTGACTCGCATCGCAGAGGACAATTTATCTCCGGCATGCTTTGGGACATGCGTGAGAAAGACGGCATCCCAGCAGCGGATCTCAGTCGCATTGTTCTGAAGGGTGTGGATTCACTTCTCAAAGACAGCCGCTATGAACATCTCGTTCTAGCTCTCCTGATCGCGGACCAAAATAATTTTAATGGCAAGTACTGCCAGAAAATCTATGACCGCGCCACAATTCGCGGCCTCGGAAAACGCATCAACGCTTTTGATTGCGACGGCACACTCCCAAAGGTCAGTGATATTAAGGTCACTGGATCCAGCGGCGGCGTGAACACTCCAAGCTCAAGCACCACCACTTCACGCCGAGCGAGAAATGGCTTCTGTTCTGTACTGCCAGCAAGTGCTCAAGGCTCTGGCTTGGCAACTTTAGTGACCATGTTATTGCCATTGGCGTTGACGTTCCGTCGTCGTCGCTAAGATTTGACAAAAGAAAAACTAGGCTAGGGATTGCCCAGTGAATGTGAAGGGACACGCACAACTCGTTCTCCTGCGATGCATGCAGACGGTGGCTATGATGGTCTGCCTCATGCTGCCTGGCTCAATCTTTTTTGCAGCCGTCGCTTCCGCGAATAAAACCCAGCCAATCTACTTCCTAGTCAGCGTTATTTGGGAAGGCGAGCATGTTCGCACCTACAATATTGACGCCATCAAAAGATTTCGTGAACAGTTTCCAGAACTGCGACTGCTTCATTTTATGAATCCCTCGTATTTTGCGCGTAAAAATGCCGATCTCGATGGTCTGCGTAACCTGATGTCACAGGTCATTCGCCCTGGTGATGAAGTGGGAATGAATTTACAGCCATGGAAGAGCCTGACGGACAGTGCCGGCGTTAATTTCCGCTACAATCCGACCTATTGGGGTTACGCACTCGATAAAGTCGATTGCGAAGTGGAGTGCGGAAAAGAAGTGCCTCTGATGGTCTACCCAAAAGAGGATATCGCGAAGCTTATGAAACAAGGCCTAACGCTCCTCGAACAGCAGCAGTTCACCGGCGTTAAATCCTTCGTGAGTGGTGGTTGGCTTTCCTCCCAGGAAATCTGGGACGTCATGAGCGAAAACCACTTGGAATATGATTTTTCCGCTGTTCCCCCCGCTTTATTGAAAAAGCGCCTCGGCGCCTTTCCTATCTTTAACTGGTTGAACTTCCGCTGGAACCAAGTCACCCCGTTTATGCAGCCCTACGGCATCAAAACGGCCACTGGAAAAGTGCTACAAATCGGCACCAGCGCCACCGCCATCGATTACATAACGATTCCAGAAGCCACGCAGCTATTTCAGTCCTACGTGGATTTTCGCCGTCAAAAAACCGATCCGATCTTGATTTACCATATCTCGTTTCATCAAGAGACGGCCCTTCAATATCTGCCGCGCCTGTCACAAACCCTGCTACAACTCGTCAAAATGGGCGAGAAAAGCAATCTGCCGGTTCAATGGCTCGAACTCCCCGTGGACCCATCCCGCAACGACGCCTTTTCTGGATTCGCCTGGTAGGATAGTATGAAAAACCTAGGGGACGGAGCCCTCCGTCCCCATAGGAGAGAAATATGTACGTCGATGTGCACACCCACTTAACGCATGAGAAATTCCAAAGCGATGTCTGGGACGTCGTGGCTCGGGCAAAACAAGTGGGACTTGGAGCGCTTGTGGTCAATGGCTTGGAGCCAGAGTCCAATCGCACCATCCTCGAGATGGCCCAGAAGGAACCGGTTATTAAGCCTGCTCTCGGCATATATCCCATCGACGCCATCAATCATCTTAAACCCGCATTACCCTTCGAGGTCGCCGCATTTGACGTGGATGCGGAGATACAGTTTATCGATGCCATGGCCGCTCAAGGAAAACTCTTCGCCATTGGTGAATGCGGTTTGGATGGGCATTGGGTTGGGGAAGATACTTTTCCGGAGCAAGAGCGCGTTTTTCGTGCCCTCATCGAAGTCGCAAAAAAACATGATCTCCCTCTGATCATTCACACCAGAAAACGCGAGCTCCGAGCCATGGAAATTCTTCGTGAGCATCAAGTTCAGCGCGTTGACTTTCATTGCTTTGGCGGAAAACCCCGCTTGGCCGTTGAGGCCGCGGAGAAAGATGGGTGGTGGTTTTCAATTCCAGCCAACGCACGCACCAATGAAGCTTTCACAAAAATGCTGAAACAGCTGCCCCCGGAAAAAATTCTGACAGAGACAGACGCACCTTATCTAGCCCCCCAAAAGGGGACGCGCAACGAACCCATGAATGTAACAGGAACCATCGCCTATTTGGGTGAGTTGCGTGGCATGACAACGGATCAGGCACGTGAACTCGTCTGGACCAATTTTCAAACACTCTTTACCGCTCCATAGGAACGCCATGACACCCCACAGTCCCGACTTTCGCTCCGTTATCGACCATACCTTTCTAAAAACCGAGAAAGAAAATGTGTCCCTGCAGGACCAGGAACGCTTAGTGCGAAAGCTCGTGGAAGAAGCTCTGGAAGAGCGAGCTTTCGGTGTGTGTATTCAGCCGCGCTGGGTGAAGATGGCACGCTCGCTCGCGGGAACACGTCCTCTTCCCATCGTGACCGTGATTGGCTTTCCCGTCGCGGAAACGGATACGACAGCCACCGCGACGATTGATGAAATGAACCGCGCTCGCGAAGACGGTGCGGACGAATTTGATATGGTGGTTCAGGTGGAAGAACTCAAGAAACGCCATCTCGCTCGATTCGAAGAACACATTTACAACATTGCTCAAGCGGCAAAAAACAACGTCCTCAAGATTATTTTTGAAAATGCGTATCTCACGGATGAAGAAAAAGCTTTGGCTTATGGAATCGCAAAGGAAGCTCTGGAAGCCTCATGGCACGATAGCAAGCTGTCGCCGCAGGAAGCGGTGCGTTTCTTCAAGACATCAACGGGATTCGCGAAGTCTGCTCCTGGCGTGCCTATTGGCGCCACATTAGGAGATGTGCGATTGATGGCGCAGATAGCAGGAAAAGATATCGGCATTAAACCAGCAGGTGGCGTGAATAGTTACGCCGAAGCCCTTAGTTATTGGAAAGCCGCTGGAGCTCCATTGAACGCCAGCGGCCTTGTTGATCCCTATCGTTTTCGTATCGGTAGCAGCAATCTGCTGCATCAACTGAACGATCTTAAAGAGTGATGCGCGCGTCGCGGCTGCGTTCTTTGCACTCTTGATCGAGCATCTGCAAACGGAAATTATCCAAACTGCGATATTGCTTCTCACCAGGAATGAGCTGTAGGCCGCTATCTTCCGCATAAATAACGAAACAGAAAGTCTTCTCTTCCGTTGCCGACGCCGCTTCATTGGATTTATGAGAAAGTTTCATCATAAACTTCTTCTGCACGCGCACCGAGTAGTCACCCTGCTCGAGGTTGTTAATGCGGAAAGATCCAGACTCATTGGCACGAGTATGGAATACTTTTTCGCCCTTTACATAGACCTGAAAATCACGCGTAAAATTCTCATTGGTGATCTCCGGCACGACCTGGATATCGTAGTCGGCAGACGTGAGGGTTTCACCGCTTTCGGTTTGAACCGCTACAACTTCCCGAAATTTACGACCAAGATCATCCGCGTCGAAATACTCTCTGCCCTCTAGGTAAACAAAAGGAGCTACCACAACCTGGCCGGCGAGGCAGGCCGTCTTTTTACTCGCACGACATTCGCCACGATTAAAATCGCGAGGAATCGGATCGGCCTCCTGGACGTAACAGCCGGAAGCAACCAACAGAAATGTTGCGGACATAAGGAGTCGACGCATGATGAGCTCTCCTGTGAACAAAGCAAGTTGTGCAGATTGTATCTTGGCAAATACAGTAAACTGTAAAAGACAAGTGGGTCAACGTTTATGTGGCACAAGGGGTGCGTCAACACTTGAAATAATCTGAACAAGAAAAAGCGAATTCTTACGGAAAAACTACTGCGAAAAACGCGGCATCATCATAGCCAAAATCACCCATCTTGTTTAACTTACAGACCTATTCTGAGCCTTCCGCAAAGTTTACTTTAGTCCATTTCATATGGGCCGATAGCAAACAAGCCTTGATTGCCATCGCTTTTAAAGGAATTTACATGGCTCGTAGAATCTCTTTACGCACAATTGTGATCGGTGGTGTGGTGGCTGGACTTCTCATCCCCATGTCGATCGGAACCATCTACTCGCTTTCACTCCAGCGAGAAAATTTAACGGCGCAGGCAAAAGCCGCTCACACACGGGCGACAAACATCACCTCGTTGGGTGTGACCAAAGCCTTCTGGGATCTTTCTCCAGAAGCCGCCACACCGCTAGTGAAGTCCGTGATGGATGATACACGCGTCGTACAAGTGAAGATCGTCGATCCTCAGAATCAAGTCTTCTTAGAAGAAAAAGACGATTCTCGCCGTCACGGCACAGTCGTCAGCCAAGAACAACCTGTTCTAAACGGGGAAGAAGTCATTGGTAAAGTCATCATCGACTTTTCGATGGCGGACGCGGAAGAACAAATCAGCGAACGTATGTTTGAAGCGATTCTTCTATCTGGCATTCAAGCGTTGGCTTGTATCGCCATCTTGATTCTCCTGATCAATCGCCGTCTTTTGGCGCGCTTTACGAAAATCAAGGATCAAGCGGAACAACTCGCGGCAAAATCACTCGATCAGCCGTTTATTTGGCCGGTATCCGATGAAATTGGTGAACTAGGTTCCGCGCTGGAGACAACGCGTAAATCTCTTAAAGATCTCTTTTCCGAGATCGAAGCCAAGAACGCTGATTTGGCATCTATGAATGACAACTTGGAAAAAATCGTCGCGGAACGCACGGCAACGATTAAGATGATTCTCGACCACGTGAAGTCCGGCTTCCTTTTGGTTGACAAAAATCTTGTCATTGACGGAGGCTATACACGAAGTTGCGAAACGCTCTTGGGAGCGACAGACCTTCAAGGAAAAACCCTCGTTCAAGCTTTACACCTAGCCGGTGGTAAGGCCGAACATTTTGTCGGATGCGCGGAACAGGTCTTTGACGATATCTTTCCCGAGGAAATATCGCTCGATCAGATGCCTAGACGTTTCCACATTGGTGAGCGCTCTGTATCTGTGGAAGGAAGTACCATCCGCGACGCATCTGGCGCCATCGCAAAAATCCTTTTCACGATTGTTGACGTTACAGCCCTTGAACAAGTGGAACGTGAAAACCGCCAAAACCGCGCCATGGTTCGCATCATGCAAAGCATCGCCGCATTCCGTGACTTTATCACCGAATCGAAAGGACGCATTGCGAGCAGCCTTACCGCGCTTTCAGGTGGTAACGAACCACTCGTTCGCCGCGAGCTCCATACCCTAAAAGGAAACTCAGCGGCCTTTGGATTGGATGAAATCGCAACATTCATCCATCACGTGGAAGATCAGTCTGCCATTTCTCTCGAACACATCAACGCAATCGAGAACAATTACAAAAATTTCCTCGATGAAAAATACGAGCTCTTGAAGCTTCGTTTTGGTGAGGAAGTGGAACGTTCATTCATCATTAGCCCCAATGAAGCAGGAAAGCTTGCGTCGTCCGTCGCGGCAGCACGCACCATTGAGGCCGCTCGCGAAGCCGTTGGCGCATGGGTCAAAGAGATTCAAACAATTCCCGCCATCGATCTTCTCGGGCCTATGGAAAGTTATGTATTGAAGTTGGCGGCGGATCGCGGCAAAGAGCTTCAATTCAAGGTAATCGGTGGGACAACTAAAATAGATCCCGAAGAAACCAAAGACATCATCCAGAACCTCATTCACCTCGTACGAAACTCGGTGGATCACGGTATCGAAACACCGGACGAGCGTTGCGATCGCGACAAGGCGGCGACCGCGGAAGTTAGTCTCTCCTTCAAAGAAGAGAACAATGTCCTTACCATCGAGGTGCGAGACGACGGCCGTGGCATCAATGCCAACAGTGTGAAAGAAAAAGCCGTGACCATGGGCAAAGTAACCGCCGAAGCCGCCGCGAAGATGTCTCAACAAGAGATTTTGCGCTTAATCTTCTTGGATGGTCTATCCACAGCGGAAAGCGTGAGCAGCACATCAGGTCGTGGCGTGGGCATGAAGGCGATTCTTGATGCGGTGGAAAGTCGCGGTGGTTCCGTCTTGATTGAAACGAAAGAAGGGGTCGGCACGACATTCTCGTTACGCGTGCCGGTCATAAAGAATCAGGGCGCAAAAGTGATTGAACTCACTTCTTCTCCCAATCCACTAGCCCGTATTGATCGAGGAGCTTCTTAAGGCTTCCGTCCTTGCGCATGGCTTGAACGTGATCACTCACAATTTTTGCATACTGTGTCGCCTTTGGATTCTTCGGACCAAAGGCGACATATATTTCGTCCTCTTTAATGCAGCCCACATTCTTCATGCCTTCCATTTTTTCATTTTTGCGAAAGAAATGGCTGCGCAACACACTATCTTCTTCCATGAAGGTGCCAATACGCCCCTTCATAACCTTACGAATATTGAGCTCTAACGGAATTTCACCGGCAACCACGTCCACTCTCTTCTGATTCTTTAGATGCTGTTTGATGTAATCATCAACGGGTTCACCGTAGGTATAGTCTTTAATCACACCTAGGGAAACTTCATCGAGAGACTTCAATCCCTTATATTCCCACTTGCTATCAGTCTTTGTGTAGAAACAGTTTTTTGTGCGTCCGAGGGCATTCTTCGGAAAAACGAAGTCAGGAGCATCCGAGTGGGCACTTCCCACGATTCCCACATATTTTCCTTCGCGCGTTTCAACAATGGCGCGCGCCCAGTTTAGGGCTTGGTAATCCACCTGATGGCCGGCTTTCTCTAAGGCCGCCTTGGCAATCTCAATGATGTAACCGGGACGTTCCGCATCCGGCTCGCAGTTAAACGGACACCACACATCGGCACGGAGCGAGATAACATCGGCGAGCGCCGGAGAAGCAAGCATGGCCGCAGAGATCAGGAAAGAGTAGGCTATACGCATCATATGATTGTTCCTCTCAGCGCCCGTGATGTTCGGCTTAGAAATTGAAGCGGAAGGTCGCAAGGTTTAGGTTCACATCCGTCGATGTGGTCTTAATCTTCGCGTCTTTTTCGTTGCGCGAAGAGACGTTAACACTCAAGCCTGCGCCGTAGAGAAAGTTTTTGGTCAGTGGGAAGAATGCCGTCGCGCCAACAAATGTATCAAGTCCGGTTGTGCGCGTCTTTTGCTTCGTCATCACGCCACCCTGATCCACTTCTTGTTCCTTAGTGGCGGAATAGAAGGTCGGTGCGAAACCAAGCTCCAAAGTGGAGTCTTCAGCAAGGGGTACGTAATAGGAGATATAAGGACCAAAACCAACTTCCGTGCTCTTGTCCTTATCTTTCTTTTCAGAGACCAAAGAAAAATTCGCACCAATCTCAAGGTCATCATTTAAGTAGTAACCAACACCGACAGGCGCGCCTGGCGTGGTGGGATAAAGGTAAACAGCGAGGTTATTGAAGGTGGCGAAGATCAAGAAAGAATCAACCGGCGTTGTTTCGGTTCCAGTCGTCTTAAAAGTGGTCGTGGCCCCACCGTCTGGCTTAATTTTGGATGTGTTGGAGGTGTGTTGTAGCGCTGTCTGCTGGATAGAGAATACCGGCTTGCTATCTTCCGCAAACGCTTGGAACGAAAAAAGACCCGCAGCAACAGCTGCCACCAGCTTCATTGAACGCACAGAGCGCTCCTTTCATTTTTAAGGGAACATGTTTCGATGCTAGCAGATCAACTAATTTGAATCAAATCGAGGACAAAAAACTGCGGGAGTTCCTATTCGGAACTCCCGCGAATTTTAGGAGGGATGAGAGCCAATCATTACAACCACAAACTAAAACCAACGCCGAGGCTACTGGTCTTAGTCTTGATGTTTTCGATATCGGAGGAACCGCTGTTGCGCACGAGGTTTTCACGATACATCTTGCCAACACCGAAGAAAGAAACCTGTTGGCTGAAGAAGTAGTTCCAACCGAGTGTGTAGTAGTAGCCGCTGCCGATGAAGTCGGCATTGTCTAACTTGTGCGTGTAGTCGAGGCGTGAACCAACGAATCCGCCGCCGCCTTCCATGTTGCCAATGGGAGAGCTGAAGCTAAGTTTTGCTTCGGCCATGAGTCGCGAACCGTGAAGATTCTCTAGAGAGTTCGCTTTGCTGCGTAGATTCACATAGCTGTGTGAAACACTGAACTGAGTGAACTTCATCAGCTCAAGTCCGAGCGTATTGCGGAATCCGTAGCCCTTCCAGATACGCGATGGAGAACCATCCGCCCGAGCACCGGATTCAACCTTTGTCATCAATCCATACTCACCTTCGACCGCTTGAGAGACAAACACATTACGGTCTGTGCCTCGTTGCGCGTTGATGATGGCATGACTTGCGGCGAACGCTGGAACCTCTAAGAACAGCGCCGCCAACAGCGTACAGCTAGCTAGTAACCTGAGCATTTTCGACTCCGTAATCAAAACCAAATGCCATGTGATTTGCCTTTTTAGTCACTGAGCACTTTCGAGTTTGCGTTAAGTCTACGGCTGATAAAGCAAGGCCTGTGCCACGCTGACGCGAGGTCAAAATTGCTGTTTTTTAGGGGAGTTACGATAGAGAAGAAACTGTCTAAGAGGCTGACAGTTGACCAGATAAAATTGACAACGGGATTTAAGTTACTGAGTTAATTAGAGGATACGGCTTTGAGAAATTCAGCTTTGCTATCGAGGATGCGCTGACTGGTGGTCTTGATCGCTTGATTGAGGATCTCCACTTCCCACGTATCCCCTTTAAGATGTCCTTGCAGCTCTTCCAGCCATTTCACCGTGTCGGCAAAGAACTCTTGGGGATCTGCTTTCATGGAGTGGTTATATGAGGAGAGAAGGTGTTCCACCCACTTGGCTTTCGGCTGGCCGAGAAGGTTGGCGAAGTTATTCAAGCGCTTCGTGGCTTCATTCTCTTCCCACCCCCCGGACACACGAAAGGGGTATTCATCTTTATCGCTTTTATGGAGCCAAAGGCGTGAATGACCACTGAGCTCCACAACTGAATAATCAGCCGGTGAAGCCCCATGGAATCCGTCCGGTCTGCGCCAGATGACATGCATTTTCGCAATCACTCCTGCTGGCATAATGCCGCCCGACCATAAAATAACAAAGCGATGAACCCGTCAAGTCAGGAAACTACGCGGTTTTATTTGCTGTGTCTTCTTTCGACTTGAAAGCATTGCCGTGGTAACGCGCCACAAAGTCTTCGAGGATCTTACGCTGACGATTGTCGAAGTTCTCAAACTGGACGCCCATACCGGGTGACAAATCCTTGCCTGGAACTTTCGCCTGAACCCAAATAACGCGACCGCGCGCTTCAAGGGTCTCTTTGCTGTCAGGAAGCGTGAAGACCAATTTAACTTCGCTGCCGTGGTCGAGCGGACTATTTGTTTCGATAAACACGCCACCGGCACCGAGATCCTTGCAGAAATCGAAGAGATAGTTACCACCGCATTGATAGTCCACTAGAAGCTGGATGGGCACACGCTGACTGCCACGACCATCTTCGCGCGGAGTTTCCTCCACGGCTTTCGGACGACTCGCTTTGGTTTGTTTGGCGTTGGTGCCCGTTTTGCCAGTTTTTGGCGCATTCTTTTTGGAACTCATGCGATCCTCCGTGAAGGGGTCAGTCGTTCTGACTCTGTCCCCGCTTAGTGGCGTCCATCAATATTTTTACATACTTATTGTGTTCGGATAAAGACTTCGAAAAGTGGTGACGGCGGTCACCATCAGTGCTGAGCACATAATAATAATACCCTTCCTGCGTGGGATTGAGCACTGCGAGTAAAGACTCACGTGAGGGGGAGCCTATGGGGGTGGGCGGTAAGCCTTTGTGAATGCGAGTGTTATAAGGGTTTTTCGTATCTTTTAAATGCTCCCACTTAATATCGCCCTTGTAGTCTTTAATGCCGTAGATAAGGGCCGCGTCAATTCCAAGGGGAGATCCCTTCTTTAGACGTTGCCAAATGACTTCGGAAACCTTCGATCTTTCGTCTTCATGCAAGGTTTCCATCTCGATAAGCGAAGCAAACGTTACCGCCTGCTGCAGTGTGAGACCTTGTTTTTTAACGTCTTCGACATAGTTCGTTGGCAGCTTATCCCAGAACGTACGCACCATTTCTCTAAGCGCTTGTTCGGCCGTGGGACGCTTCGCGAAGCTATAGGTCGCGGGATAGATATAGCCCTCAAGACTGGGCGACTCGATGTTCAGACTCTTGAGAAAATTTTTATCGCGCGCAAAACGCTGGAGCGTTTTCTCAGAGTCCACGCCATTCACGGCGAGTCGCGCCGCGATTTGGTTGAGATTGAATCCTTCGGGGATCGTGTATTGCACCTGGATCGGCACGTAAGCCTTACCGGAGCGAATCATCTCGGCAATACCCAGCGGCGAAACCGCGCCCTCAAAACGATAGTTTCCTGCTTGGAAGCGCGAGTAATCGTCGAGAAGCCGTATGTAGAGGTGGAAAAAGAGGGCGTGCTCCACCATCCCCTCGGAGGCCAAGGCGCCAGACAATTCCGCCAGGCGCATGCCCTGAGAGAAGTAAATCATTTTCGGCCCCCTCAGCTCGGTAGGCTGCCGGCTCCAGCTATAAAGCTGGTAGAACCCTGCGCCAGTGAGCGAGAGCACAAAAATGAGAAATAAAAATAGAAGCTTAAGAAATCGTTGCAGCACGCTGGAGGTCCTATCGGTCGATACATTATCAGGATACCACACTTAGCCCGCTGGCAGAGGGCTCAGGGCAAGTTCCGAATTTAATAAGGCATTAAAATATCTTGAAGTTTATAAAAATAAATTTATAATCCGGCAGCCTTTTTAAGCGTTTCCCTATGGTGTCTTCATGGAACAGTTTCGGGAAAAATTCGCCGACCTGCCGTCGCGGCTTTCCGCTTTTTGCGAAAGTCTCGGCTATGAATTTATGGATCGGAAACTTCTCACGGAAGCTCTCACCCATAGCTCACTCACAAAGGAATGGTCGCAGCAAGGCGAGGCTCCGCGTTGTAACGAACGCCTGGAGTTCTTAGGGGATGCGGTATTGGGCCTAGCCCTTAGCTCTTGGCTTGTGGCTCATCCTGGCTCTTATGATGAAGGCCTCCTCTCAAAAATCCGTGCGTCACTCATTAATGAAAAAGCCCTGGCTCGAACAGCACGCTCTCTCGGACTGGATCAGCATCTTTTATTGGGGCGCGGTGAGGAAAAAGGCGGCGGACGAACAAAAGATTCGCTATTAGCAGATGCACTGGAAGCCGTGTTTGGCGCGATTTACTTGGATGGTGGCTTTTCTGCCGCGGAAAAAATCATTCTCAACCTTTTCGCGGATGATCTTGCCGGCCCTCTCGAAGAGCGCATTCAGCACGATTACAAAACAACGCTCCAGGAGCTGACGCAGAATATTTATAAACAAGCGCCAAGCTACCGCGTTCTCACGAAAAGCGGACCAGATCATGAAGCTTGGTTTGAGGTGGAAGTGCTGTTTGGCGTGCGCATTCTGGCCCGAGGGCAAGGGGTCAGCAAAAAGAAAGCTTCTCAGGAAGCGGCGCGTCTAGCACTAGACTTTTTTACACAACATCCGCAGGAGCTCAACAACCTGCAAGGCACTGAGAGAAGCATATGATTCAAGGTATTGTTGCCATTGTTGGACGACCAAATGTGGGTAAATCCACATTGTTCAACCGTCTAACAAAAACAATGAAGGCCATCGTCGATGATCAACCGGGCGTAACCCGTGACCGTATCTACGGCACCGTTATGTCAAACGCGGAAGACGGCAGCGGGTTTACCGTGATCGACACGGGCGGATTTGAAACAGAAAACCTGTACTACCAACCGTTCTCCAAAAACATCGTTTGGGAACAGACGGAACAAGCTATTGATAGTGCCGATGTTGTCATCCTCGTTTTCGACGCGAAGGCGGGACTTCATCCACACGATGAACAGCTTGTTCAGCATCTCAATAAAAAACAAAAGTCCGTGATCTATGTCGCCAATAAAATGGACGGCAAAGAAAACGAGGCGGCGGCCTGGGATTTTTATCGCCTGGGTGTTGACGATATTCACTATACGTCCGCGGCTCACAACCGGGGCGTCTATGAACTCACGGATACCGTCGAACAAAAACTTCGCGATATCGGCGCGACGAAGGATCGTAATGCGCTGCACCCGGACGCAACCAAGATTGCTTTGATCGGTCGCCCTAATGCCGGCAAGTCCTCCATCCTCAATCGCATCGTGGGTGAATCCCGCGTGCTCGTGAGTGATGTTGCGGGCACAACTCGCGACAGCATCGACACAGCCTTACGCTATAACAACAAAGATTACGTTTTGATCGATACCGCAGGTATTCGTCGCCGCACGAAAGTGAAAGAAAAGGTCGAGTCACTGAGTGTGATGCGCAGCCTTCGCGTTATCGAAGAGTCCGATGTGATCGTGATGGTGGTAACACCGGAAGAACCGCTCACGGATCAAGATGCGAAACTTATTTCGCTGGCTCTTGGTCAGTTCAAGCCTGTGCTTATCGTTATGAACAAGTGGGACCTTGTAGAAAACAAGACGACAAATACCGCGAAGGAAATCGAAGCGGACATCCACTACAAGCTAAAGGATAACGCTTACGTTCCGGTGATGTTTGTGTCGGCGCTCGAGAATCTGCGCATCCACAAAATCATGAGCCAGGTGGAAGTCCTGGCCGAAGCATACAAGTTCCGCGCTCCTACCGCGCGCTTGAATGAAGTGTTACACGCGGCAGTCGCGCAGCATACGCCAGCTCTAATCCGCAAATACAACAAGCGGGTTAAGTTCTACTACGCAACCCAAGCGAAGACACAGCCACCCACGATCATTGTTAAATGCAACGTGGAGAACGAAATTCAGGAATCGTATAAACGCTATCTGACCCACAGGATGCGTAAGGACCTCGGTTTCGGCAATATTCCTCTGCGCGTGATCTTCCGCGGCAAACAAGAAAAGAAACCCGGCGCTACAAAAAATAACGACTTACACGCGTAAGTCGTTATTGATGTGTCTTCGAAGCTAACAGTGGCGTGCGATTTCTAATCAGATTGCCTGAATTTCCGTCAGTAAGGTTTGTGTAAAAGATCGCCATCTCACCGAAAACGCGCCTAAATTTTCCCTCAAGCTTTTTTTCGTAAAATACGGCATAGCGCTTGCAGCTCCTCAAGTAGATTTTCCGAAATCCTGCTGAGGAGAGAGACCATGAAGTTCCTATGGAGCGCCATCGCGTTGCTATCGTTTTTGTTCGGCAGCTCGGATGCCTTCGCTAAGAAGTCATCACGCCGTGATGGGTTTACATTTGGCTCAACGTTCCGACTCGTTGAATCCGATGAACCAAGCATCGCGACAAACGCTGGCGGTAAAAGCAAGCGCGCTATAACAGAATCACAAACAGTCCGTCCCCATGTGGGATATGTCTTCGCTGACTTCTTCCATCTAGGTATTGACGCGACGTTCGAAACGGAAAAACGCGAAGAAGCTCTGAACGGCCAGAAAGCGAATGAAAAAATAGAGGTAAAAGAAAACTCTTCATTGCGCGGCGCGGGCCTGGTAACACGCCTTCTCTTCGGTGAAATCATGTTCTTCGAAGCAGGCATCGGTTACTACGAACGCAAAACATTGGTTGAGAACCGCTATGTTACCGATCTTGGCGGCGACCAATTCTCCGGCCTGAAAGAGGACTTTAAGACACGCGCCATGGGCATGGGCTACCATCTCGGCGGCGGCATTGAATTTCCGATGGCTTACGGGTTCTGCTTTACAGGCAACTACCTTGTCCATTATTACGATCTCAGACCTTATCGCATGGACTCCAAGGTGCAGCGCGATTCGGAAGCGGAACACCGCAAAGAGTTTAACTTCGGAATTTCTTACTACTACTAGAGGAATCGTCATCCGGAAGAACGTCATCCGGAAGAACGTCATCCGGAGCAAAGACGTCATCCTGAGCAAAGCGAAGGATCTATTTAGAGGAACCCCGTGAGATGAGTTTATACACCGATATAGGTTCTGAAACAGTTAGCGCGGTGATCACCGAATTCTACCACCGCGCTTTTCAGGACCCTATGATCGGTCATTTCTTTTTTGGTCACGATCGTGGCCATATCACCCGCATGCAAATCGATTTTGCTTCCAATATGCTCGGCGGCCCAAAGGTCTATCGAGGGAAATCCCTTCAAGAAGCCCATGGAGCGCTCCCGTTACGTCCGCCTCATTTTGCGCGGCGCCAGGTTCTGATGCGTGAGGTGTTAGAGGAGTTTGGTGTAAGGGAAGATCTTCGGGAAGCTTGGCTCGGACTAGAGGCGCGTTTGCGCCCCCTCATCATTCAACAAAAGATCGACTGCAACCAGTAAAACCTATTTCTTGTTCTCATTTTTAGGATTGATGGCCACTGCGGGCCCTTTGACTTTGAGCTGTGACGCCAGATTAAAGTCATGACCAACGCCCAGATCAAGGACGGGTTTCCCTTCGCGATCTTTGAAAGCCACGGTCGCAAACCCTTTAAAGTTGTAAAGCAGATCCTTACCCTCAACCTTACCGTTCACATCCACTTTTCCGACAAGCTCCTCGAGCTCACGCCCATCACCGTAACGCTTATAGACTCGCAGTTTCACCGCATACTGCTTCGTGACGCGGTCCCATTTCTCGGGAATCGTTTCGATGTGCCAGTTACCGACGTAAAAGTGGTTCTTGCGCTCAAGGCGCGCGCGAAGATGGTGTTTTAAGAGGGGTAGGGGCTTGTATTGGTAACGCGTCATCCCCTTGTGGTCCGTCACCACAACCTTCTCGTAACTTTGTAGCTGCAGGGGTATCCGCACGCGCACAACACGCTCTTCCTGCAGGGGGAGCGTTTCTTCGTTAAGCGGTGATGGACTTGCGTCGAGACGCGGTTTCGGGGCTTCCACGCCAAAGGCCTGAAGGGAGCACAACGCACTGACAGTCCATATCAAGCGACGTAACCAGCAAGACATAATCGTCCTCTCTTTGTGGTACGGGGATGGCGATTTAAACGGTTTGTATTAACATTATACATGAAGCGTTCTTCACCCACAGGGATGGGTCGGCCTCAACTGTTGAAATGACTGCTTGATGACAACAAATTTGCCAAACCAGCAAACTCCAGACCCTTTGCGAAAGGTTCTCGTCGCATTGTGGGCTTTTTCATTCCCACTCATCTGGTTTCTGCTGACACCAAAGCCGGATAACAACTGGAATGCTCAGAAAGAAACTGAGCGCACCCTCGCGCAAACGCAACGTACGATCGAATCCTATCGCCGCAAATTCAGTGAGCTTCCGGAAGATACCGCTGACATTCGCCTGTTTGCTCGTGGCCTTGATCGTAAATACGCACCTTATGACGGCTACGGAAGGCGATTGCAGTATCTACCGCTTTCGCGCGAGCACTATGTTGTTCGCTCTTATGGCAAAGACGGTAACGATAACACCTATCATTCCGCGGAAGATCCGACCCTAAGCAGCTTGCCGCGTCTGCCACTCCTGCCGCCGCAATACAAAGAACCGGAAGAAGGGGCCATGCGCCTTTATCCCGCCGTATTGTTGATGGGAGCGAAGTCTCCAAAGAACAATCTCGTGGCGCAACTTCTTGTGGATTATCAAGGAAAGAAACGTCAGCTTCTTGTTCGAGACCTAAAGAAGCCACGCTTTCACATGATCGCGAATCACGCTGGCGTCGAAGAATTTTTCTGGCTTCCGAGCGGCTATGAAATCGTCTTCACCGCGACCAACGCGGATCGGTATCAAGATGGTCTTTTTGTCTGGAATGTCTTGACCAACGAAATGCGCAATCTGATGAATGAATTTCAGCAGATATTTAATATCGCGCGCGGCCGCGATGCTCCCGAATATTATCTTTCTCTCTCATCTCTCGACAAGGCCGGACTCAATTTTTATGTTTTTATCGCTCAGAAAGTGAGCGCTGAATTGGAGCCGGAACGATTTTATTCCGATGAATTTTTCTACAAAGTCAGTATCCCGAAAAAGACATCGGCAACCGTGACGTTTGAGTGGATGCACGGCAAAGCTAAAAACTCCACATTCAAATCCGTACCAGAAACCATCCAGGACATTTACACACCGTTTGTCGGTAGCGAAGCGCAGGTGGCATGGTCGCGTCTACCAACCAATGGCTCGATTCAATACGTCATCGAAAAGTGGCAGGACTTTTCCGTTTCAAACGCAAAGTCCCCCGCGTTTCCATATTCACTCTGGTGGCTCTCCTCCATCTATTCGGACGCCTATAAAGTGCTTGAGAAAAAGAGTAAGCGGGAAGCAAACACGCTGCGCGCTTATGGCGCCGAGCTAGCCCGGGCCCTCAATCGCCTGAGTATGGCCCCGAGTTACCTCCAAGCCATGGGCGCATCCGTTTCACGCCGCCTTTCCAACTCCAACGTGCTGCCTTATCGCATCTCTGAGATGACGCTAGGTGATGCGGATGGGGATCGTTTGCCGGAGCCATCCCCTTAGAGGTTGACAGGGT
The DNA here is from genome assembly GCA_964404325.1 of uncultured Oligoflexales bacterium. Taxonomy (GTDB): domain Bacteria; phylum Bdellovibrionota_B; class Oligoflexia; order Oligoflexales; family Oligoflexaceae; genus CAYOJQ01. The sequence goes on along the minus strand of CAYOJQ010000005.1, from coordinate 42,081 downwards.
TTATCTCCAAGGCGAAAGTAAGCCTTGTTTACTTGGAGATAAATCGATGTTTGCGCCGCATGTTTATGCAGTAATCCTCGCGGGTGGAAGTGGCACACGCTTCTGGCCCAAATCACGTCACCTTAAACCAAAGCAGCTTTGCGCCATCGGTCGCGCGGACAAGACAATGCTCGAGATCACCCTCGACCGTCTTGAAGGGGTTATCCCTGTTGAGCGCCGTATTATCGTTACCCACAAAGATCAGGTCGCGCTCACGCGTGAAGTGGTAAAAGATAAATGCTCCATCATTCTCGCGGAGCCGGATGCGCGCAACACCGCGAATGCTCTTGCTCTCGCGGCACTCGAAGTGAAGGCACGGCACACAGGCTCACAGCCCGCCGTTATGATTTCTCTCCACGCGGATCACGTCATTCAAAAAGAAGATGCCTTCCGCGCCACTTTACAACAAGCCGTACAAACTGCTGAAAACGATTATCTCGTGCTCCTCGGCATCGTCGCGAAGTATCCAGAGACAGGCTACGGCTACATTGAGCAAGGCGCCGAGCTAAAGTTGAGCAACGTTAAGGAAGTGCACAAGGTCGCAAGCTTCCGCGAAAAGCCCGATGCGAAAACCGCGCAACAATATCTTGAAACGGGTCGCTTCTTTTGGAACTCCGGAAACTTTGTCTGGAAGGTTGATAAGATCATCGACGAACTGAAGAAGTTTCTTCCCACTTCAGTCGATGCTTTGCAAAAACTTCTTACCCGTCCAGGTATGACGTTCAATGAGGTCGCCCCCGAAACACTCGCGGCCACTTATCAAAAGCTCCCTAAGATCGCGATTGATAACGCCGTCCTCGAAGTGAGTGACGCCGTGGCCGTGGTTAAAGCGGATATCGGCTGGCAGGATGTGGGAAGCTGGGATGCTTTGGCGCAATGTTTTCCAACCGATGCTCAAGGCAACTTGAAGTACGGGGATATCCTGATGCTCGATTGCAAAAACACAACGGTCGACACTGACGGCCCTATGGTGGCAACAATTGGTCTCGATGATATGGTTGTGGTTGCCGCTGGCGGCGCTGTTCTCGTATGCCCCCGCAGCAAGGCGCAGGATGTAAAGAAGGTCGTCGAGTATTTAAAAGAGAAGAATCGAAAAGAACTGCTGTAGATCCTTCGCTCCGCTCAGGATGACGGTGTCTATCCTGAGCGTGCGTTATTCTTTGATTCTACGTGCACGATCGATATCTGGAGCGGCCGTCATTCTGAGCGGAGCGAAGAATCTCTACATGAGCTTGTACCCGTAGAGAACTTTCAAGCCGGTCGCGAAGTAAATGCGATCATTAAAGAGCACCGGCGCACGCGAAATAATCCCTTCGACATCGTCAATCCATAACAATTCGCCATTGGATTTATCAAAAGCGGCGACGCGTCCACTTGTACCTGCGGCATAGACAACTTTCTCACCGACAGTGATGGAACCGGCTCCTTGCCCCATCGTCGTCTGCCATATCTTTCGACCAGTATTGATATCGAGAGCGGCAATGTCACCGGTAAGAGTGCTGATATACAAAACACCATCGCGGAAGGTTGCCGTCGTCACACCAGGGAAATCTTCCTTCCACAAAACACGACGATCCAATCCTTCATTGCCAATAGCCGCCACCAGACCGTCGTAACGCGCGATAACGACTCGTTGTGGATCAACGACGATATCACCCACCACATCCGAGAATCGCGCCTCGCTAATGTGCGGATTGAGCTTCCACTGCTGAACACCGTCTTCTAAATTAACGACGTGCAGCTCGCCACTGGCGTTGCCAAAATAAACTTTCTTATCGTGAACCACGGGTGCCGAGAGATTACGAATCACAACGGAGGCGCCGGAAGAGGCTCCGTCATAAACCCAAGAGGTCGCACCTGTTTGAAAATCGAGAGCAAACAGTTGTTGTCCCGCAGTCAGTGCCAGCAATGTGTTGCCGTTGACAACAAAAGGCGCGAGCGCGAAACGCCCCAACTTCGCTTCCCAAGCAACTTTGCCTGTTAAGCTATCAACTTTTGTCACGGTGCCATCACGCTGACCAAGAACAATCCAGCTACCAAAACTCGCAATGGGTGTTGAAAGACTTTCTTTCGTCTCCAACCACCACTCAACACGTTTTGTTTTTGTTGAGACGGCCGCCACCCATTTATCGTTGATCGCACCGATCAATAGATCAGAAGCCATAACCCAACCCGACGCATCATAGGGTGCGACGGGTTTAATGGCATCAAGTTCTGGATCTAGCTTGATCATCCCCGCGCGAAGCGGGCGGCAGGGAGTTGCTCCTGCCAAAGCTTCCGGACAAAGGCGCGGTTGACTGGGAGTGGTGCATTGAGCCACTAACGGCAGGAAAAGAGCCAAAAGGCTTGTTCGCAGCCCAAATAAACGCATTCTAATTCCTTAATTCAGGAGAGCTTTCAATCCGCGCGCTTGATCCGCTTCCGCGGAAGATCCGTGATCTTTGATCAAGCTTTCGAGAGTTTGATTTGCTTCCTGTGGCTTATTCTTCTCGAGCTGGATTCTTCCTTTAGCTAAGAGAAGTTTGGGTTTGATGTTTTCCGGAACGGTTTTCATCAATGAGTCGATGCGCTGAAGGGCTGCATCATGCTCATTCAAGTCTTCAAGCACGCTGATCAAAGTCAGTCCCGCTTGAACTTGATAAACCACGTATTTTTGTGACTTGTCGGTGATGTGCTCGAGAACCGGACGCACTTCCTTCAATTTTCCCTGTCCAAGTTCCCAAGCCGTGTAACGTAGACCCGCGGCCCAGCCTTCAGGGTTGTCTTTATTCGCTTCGTAAAACTTCTGGTATTCCACGGCGGACTTCGCGTGATTTGGTTTCTCGGCTTCGATATTTTTCTCCGCCTGAGCAAGCTGACCTTCCAACGCTTTTACGTCGCCGGACTTATCTTTTTTTGCCTTTTCCAATTTCCCGCGGATATCGTCGAATTCTTTTTGTTTTCCTTGGCGCTGTTTATTGAGCTGATCAATCTCTTCCGCATAAACAGCATCCACCTTGGCAAGCTCTCCGCGGCGGCTATCTGATTTTGTGCCCGCGAATCGTTCATAACCGAAGAGCACCACCATCACGGCGAGAACCGCACCGATTACAGAAAAGACCAAATTTTTTCTTTTCATCAAAGAATCGAAAAATCCAAGCATTCTAGCTTGAAAGGGGTCTGGAGTTTTCAGTTCTTGTTTTAGTCTCTTGTGCTCGCTGCTCATAATCTTCCTCTTCGGAACGTCACGTCAGTTATGCCGGGTATTCTAAAGGTGTGATATTATAGTTAATAGGTTCATTTGACTAGCACAATCCCTTTACTTTCTACACCCCGCTACACCGCGCCAACATCAAGTGGAGCAACCGCATGGGCATCTCCGGTCTGGGACCGCTTTTGGTCAAAGAAGGTCTTTTGTCAGAACAAGATCGCATGATCATTGCGAAATCATCAGGTTCGCAAAGCTGGGCCTTCGCCAAGGGTGTCATTGCATCCGGTCTTCTCGATGAGGATGAGCTCGCATCTTTCCTCGCGGAGCGAACTCGATTTCAGGTTGCACCGAAAAACTTTATCGACACCGCCTCGACCGAAGCCCTTGCAGCTCTAGATATTAACCTGATCTGCATGCTCGAAGTTTTTCCCATCAATGTCACGCCTCAGAGCATTATCGTGGCGATGGTCGATCCGCTGGATAAGGGTGTGCTGCGTCAATTAGAGTTTTTTACCGGTCTTCGCATCCGTCCCGTCATTGCTCCCTTGAGCGCCATCTATTCGGGACTACGCCAACTCAATCACAATTTTGCGCCGCCTCCATCAGATCTCGAGCGGTTCTTCTTCAACCATGCACCCGCGGCTTTCCAACAGCAGCGCCAGCGTGCCCCACAAAAAGCCGTGTCATCAGCGGCCTCTCTTCTGCCGAAAGAGGACGTTATTAAGGCGTTCCGTCCGCCGGTTGTGGCTCCGACAGAAAACAAAACGCAAACCATCGAAAGCCCCAGCCTCGATTTCGCCGGAAGCGATGATTTCAAAAATCTTCCTCCCATCGATGGCGATCCCCATGGAGAGCTTGATGAGCTCGCGGCGACAGATGACATCCCTGTCAATGACCCGCAGCTGGAGGCGATGCCGGAAGAACCAGAGTTGGCGATGGAAAGCGAGCCGCAGACTAAAGATCCTTCCGATATTTTTGATGACGATCTCATGGCAACCGAGCCGACTGTGGATGAAAAGATCGAGACGGAGACTGCTGACACAGGCTCCATGAATTTCGATTTTGATCTTGGCGAAGGCAATCCTGCGCCAGAGCCAGGAATCGAAGCCGCATCTGCTGAGATATCCACCGATACGGATTTAACCACTGAAGAAGATCCACTTGCGTTCCTCGAAGAAGAAAATACGGAACCACCGGCGACGGCCGCCTCGCCCGAAATTCAAGAAGGGCTGTCAGAAGCCTCCTTTGATCTCGATAACCAAGAGGTTCTTTCAGAACTGGCGGAGCTTGGCACGACTGAATCTGATGGCACTCCCGTGATGGAAATGGCTCCGCTTGAAGAAGGGTTTGGCGAGCTGTCTCCCGCGGCGATGCAAACCGATCAAGCCGCTCCGGTGGGTGACCTTGTCATTGACGAAAGTTTTGTCGATGACACGACGGTTCTTGATGTGGCCGCGGAAAATCAACGCGCCCTGCAGGAAGATGACACGCCGGTCGAGGAAGAGGGCATGACGGCGTTTATGGAAGGTGATAGCAGTCTTAAAGCTGAAGTCAGCGAAGATTTTACGCCTTCCGAAGAGCTCGATGAGGAGCCCCTTGTGCAGCTGGAAGAGGAAGAAGACGCCTTTCTCGCCGATGCACAGAAGCAAAACAAACAAGCCGAAAACACGGAACCACAAGACAAGAAACGCTTATCCGTTGACGAAGAAGTGGACTCGCTTTTAACGGATCAAGACCGAGAACATCTCGCCGACAAAACAGACTGGGTTAAAGAAAAAACTGGCGCGCAGGTTCTCGTTCACCCAGCCATGGGCGATCTCAATCAAAGCCTTCTGTATCTATCCATGGCATCGACCACCAGTAAGGCGATGGAGGTAACAGCACGCGGCTTAATGCCCATTCTCAGTCGCGGCGTCATCTACAACGTCTCACAACGCAAAATTCTTCCCGCCCTCGCTTGGGAGGGCCACGAGCTTAAGACGACGGATCTCAATACTTTTCAGACGCCAAAATTGACGCAAATTCTTTCATCTCTCAATGCCGATCAATGGCAGTTGATAGAGTTAAAGGAACAAGGGTTTATGTTCTGGCAAGATAATGAACATAAGCTCGTCGCTGTGCGCTTTGGTGATTTGAAAGATGGGCTTTTTGTGATTGGTCACTTCAAGCAGAGCTGCTTCTTGGTTGAAGGCTTTCAACAGACCACTCTGAATCTGTGTCGAGGATTATGGAATAGGATGGAGAACGGCATGGATGAGAAGGAGAGGATGGTGGTTGACTAAAAAGACTTGGGAAAGGGAAGATCAAGACAGAAAAGCAACAACAGCAGCAGTAACAACGACAGTCAAAAAGATGTATTTCTCAGTATCTTGTTTGACAAATGTGATAGTCAACCTACGCATCCTGTCAGCCGAGAGCTGACATCGGCCTTTTTGCACCCCTCGTGCCAGTATTGGGAAAGACCTCGCTAGCATTATTACCCCATCAAAACAGCGCCTTACAGCTCAGCCCGGCAAATATTCGTTAGTCGGAGCCGGCCATCTGTCAGGCAAGTGTCGAAAACCCTGACACCATTTTCGCAACACCCCGAATCTGCACGAAAAACTATTACAAAATCATAACACCCACCGTCGCGATGCCATCCGCACTGGAAAGAAAATCTAACTTTCTCAACCTAACCCCTCGTCATCCCCCATTATAAAAAATTGTTTCAACCAAGCTCCTCCGAGTCCCGAATTCCTTTCCTGTCTGGCAATGCTGACCAGCTCTCGATGCGAAATTTGTAATGGAAGAGGATTCAAATGGCAGTGAAGAAGAAGTCCCAGTCCCCCGCGAAAGATGAAACCAGATCCTTAGAACTCGTAGCAAAAAAATCAGACTCTAAATCGTCCGCTCATGAGTCTATGTCATCTCTGCTTTGGAATATCGATTGGACGAAACACTTCCCGCGCGATTTTGGTAACGGCGTTACCATGGAATACTCTCGCTATGCGGATGCGGTTGAGTTTATCAAACCAAAATTCCCGGAGATCTTCTACTTAACGGATCGTCCGAGCCCGTTTCGCAGTGAAAATTTCTCCCACGCGAAGGAAGTCTATTACCACATCACGGGAGACTTCTTCCTATTCCAGCGCGCTGGTCAAGTGATTGGCGTTATCGCGGGTACTCCCACTGATTGGGCCACCTATAACTTGCGAAGCATCGCCTTTCTTCCAGAAGAACAAGATAAAGGCCTCTACCAGATCTTCTTCCCGATCATCGCGAAGATCTTGCAAGACCACAAAGTGGAACGCATGGAAGGAGACATTGCTCCAACCAATCTACGCCACATCCATGTTGCGACAAAGATGGGCTGCCGCATCACGGGACTCAATTTGACAGAACGCTTCGGCACACTGTTGCACTTCACGATCTTCCTAGATCGCGACTGCCAAAAGGTGTTTGCCGGTCAGTTCTGTCACGGATTCGACCCTAAAGCCGAAGGCTTTTAGGATAATTTTTCCAAACTTATTTAGGAGGATTGGCCATGAAAAAGTTTGCAACATCTACATTCTAATTTTTGTTCTTAATTTCACCGCCGCCAGCATTCGCTCGCGGCGGCTCTTTTTTGATGAAGGAGTATCAACGGATGATCGCAGCACAGTTAAAGAAAGACATCGAATCCTTTTATCAGCGTTGCCTTAAAGACAACCCCTTATTCGTTCGCATCATGAATGGCCAGGTGACAGTCAATGAGATCAGCCAGTTCACCACAGACGTTCTCTACCTTATCTCTCATACTCCCATCTATTTGAAGCTTGCTGAGAAGCTAGCCCGCGAGAAAAATATGGGCCGCATCGCGAACTACTTCGAAGAAAAAATAACGGAAGAAGAAGGCCACGATGAGTGGGCGAAAAGCGACCTTTCAAATATGAAGAAAAGTCACGCGGTCAACTCAGCTTCGGTCAGTTCCGGCATGAAAAAGATGGTTAGCTATATTGAAAAAATCATTCGCGAAAACCCCAATAACTACGTGCCGTATATATTTTTCGCTGAATACTTTACAGTTATCGCGACACCACCTCTCGTCAGCGCGCTGAAAAAGAACCTGCGCTTCGATGAAAGCATGCTGAGCGTCTTCACAAACCACGCTGAATTGGACAAGCATCACGTGGCTGAAGGCATGACGGCGATTGATAGCATCTATTCCGGAAAAAATGATCTACAAGGCTTCCAGAAAGTCTTAGCCAATATTTTTGAATTGTACGTGGACGTGGGTCGCGAAGTGGCACAAGAAAAGAAGGCCGCGTAAGACAACTAGCTTTGAATTTCCATCCGAAGCAGTTCATTTTCAATGGCTGACTGGCGCAGGGGAATCTTCAAAACAAACGAAGTTCCTCTCCCAGCAGCCATGAAGTGGTTTTCATCCAACAGGATTTCCCCACCTAATTGCTCCACCAAACGACAGGTCAAGCGCAGACCCAATCCATGCTTCGTCGTGGATTTTTCTTTCGGCGCGTAAAAGCCATATCCGGTGAGCTGGGCAAAATCATCGGGAGAGAGCCCCGTCCCGTTATCGCGGACACAGACAATGAGGAATGACGGATCCGAATGACGAAGAGTGAGCTCGATTTTGCCATCCCCGATTTCATGCGAGATAAAGTTTTTGATGGCGTTCGAATACAGGTTCAAAAGTACGTGAATCATCTCGTTCATATTGAAGCGGATATTAAATTCTTCGAGTCTTTTATCCACGACAAACTGAATCCGTTGGAAATTTGATGAATGGTATTGGGTTGCCAGAAGATTAAGGACATTCGTATGGGCCTCGACAATGTTACAGACCGAATCAGTGCCTTCTCTTTTTAAGAACGCACGCAGACTCTTAATAAGCCCTTTTACCTTATCGACATTTTGCGAAATGATTTCGACGTATCGGCCGTTAGCCGAAACGTTGGTTCCCGTCTGCAATGCCTCGGCACAGTAGCCAATCGTATGCACGGGATTCGCAATATCATGCACAACAAGCGCCGCAACCTCACCCAAAGCACGGAACCGCTGTTTCTCTGACTGGTTATAAACCCAGCGAGACAGCTCGAGCTCATTCTCGCGCAATTTAAGCGACAGCTGGTTGTAGGTTTTTTCAAATCGCGCCAGAACGTCGAGCGAATGAATGGGGATCACCGCATATGTGGGGGAACGAGGATCGTAGGACTCAAATGCCGAGAAAACTTTATCGAGAGCGCTATAGATATAGTGACGCGATGAAGCCAAATAATTCATGATTAAAAAAAGACTTCCGCCCGCAATCCAAGCCAAACACAGTGTAAACGACGTTTTGGAATAGGAATCCACATCGAGAATCACCGTAAACTCAACAAGCAAAGTCAAAATGCTTACGGCGACAAGGACCATATTGTCGTTTTTAGCCAGGCTAACGGATGACTTGGATATTTCAACGGAGGAGAGAGCCCGCGACCAATCAAAACGTTGATGAATATCGGCGATAAGCTGTGAGACCGCTTTATGGTTATCGAGGAACACGGACGCGTAGCCATAAAACAAAGATAGAAGCGCTGATACCACAAATTTGGCTACGTGAAGGCTGAACGGTCCTTGGTGTTTAAAATAGAAAACGACAACACAAAAGGCCGGTATGACCTTTATCAAACTCATCAACGCGAAAAGATTCGCGCGTCGACGCGGATACTCCAGCAGTTGCTGCAGCATGGCGACCTGCTCCCTGTCGTTCATAACGCCAAAGGCATTCCAGTTAATGTCTTGAAACCAAAGGCGCGAGGAAGGAATCAAACGGTAGAGAACCTTCCGATCTATGAGGGCGATGATCGGAACCATTGGAAAGTCGGCGAGCAAAAGACAAACGATTTCAATAAAATCAGGTCGGAACAAAAGAAAGGCGAGCGGCGTCATCACCAGATGGAGGGTGAGCCAATTTCTCGGATTCATAATGTCCGCAAACTTCTTCAGATCAGCTCCCTTTTGCAAACGGAACCTCAGAGAGTTAAGAGCAATGGGAAGACCTAAATTATATCACGGAAATCATTAAAGAATTTATGCTCCTGACTGTCTGTAAGAAAGGCAGTGTCTATTCACCGAACGGAATTAGTGGAATCAGAGGATTTTTGCTGACTCAGTTATCCGTGTCGCCAAAGCGGCAAAAATGCCGGCCAGCTCTCCGTCACCCTCTGCGATTGGCTTCCCTGCATCCGCATCGGCACGCACGCTTGCTTTCAATGGAACACGAGCAATGATGGGAAGTGCTCGCTGCTTCGCAAAGACTGCCGTTTCGGCGCCAAAAATTTGATCTTCATGACCACAGTGAGAGCATGCATGGTATGCCATGTTCTCAACAATTCCCAAAACAGGAACGTTGAGTTTTTCAAACATCGTAAGCGCCTTATGGGCATCCAACAACGCAACATTCTGCGGCGTGGAAACAATGACAGCGGCACGAATAGGAAGATCTTCGATCAGCGTCATTTGGATATCGCCTGTTCCCGGCGGAAGATCCACGACGAGATAGTCCGTGTCACCCCAGTCCGTTTGATAACAAAGTTGTTTGATTCCTTTGGAAACAACTGGACCGCGAGAAATCATCGGCGAATAAATATCGGTGAGAAAGCCAAAGGACACGACTTTCACACCGTGGCCTTCCACCGGCAAAATACGATTGCCGGGAGCTACTCCCATCGGACCTTGCATTCCCAACATCATGGGCGCGCTGGGGCCGTAAATATCCGCATCCAACAAACCGACTTTGTGCCCCGCGCGTGCTAACGCAACGGCGAGATTGATACTCACCGTGGATTTACCAACACCGCCTTTTCCCGAAGCCACAAGAATGATATCGCGAACTCCAGGAATCGCCTGACGGTTGCGTTTCAATCCGAAAGGCAGAGCTCGCTCCGGCGCGGACTGAGACGCAGGGATAGGATTTGCTAACGGCGATTTTCTTTTGAAATAAACTGTAACGCGCGCATCGCTTGGGATATGAGCCGCGAGCTGCGACATCAGCATCCGCTCGAGGCGTTCTTTCTGGTCCAGGCTTAAACCATCCGACGCCACCTGAAGCTGGCACCCTTGGTCCTGGGGAATCACACTCAACAGGCGTTCCTCGGCGCTTAGTTTCTGCCCCGCGTCACGCAGCTCTTCAGTCGTAAACGCCTGATTTAGCGCCGTTTTGACCTGGTCAGCAAAAGCAGGCGAGGACAGAAACGTCTCTGACGAGGTGTGCACGATGGTCTCCATAAAAAGAAGGCGGCTAAGCTATGTTATGATAACTTCGGTTGTTAGCCTGGAGTGGCTGTTTACTAAAAAATCTACGGAATGACTAGAGTAATGAAGAAAGACATCAAGATCTACACAACGAGCTATTGTGGCTATTGCACACAGGCAAAAGCCCTTCTCAAACGCGAAGATTTACCGTTTGAAGAAATCAATTTGGATAACGACCCTGAGTTAAGACAAAAACTTTCCGCGGAAAATGGTGGTTACCGCACCGTTCCCATGATTTTTATCAACGGCAAGTTTGTCGGTGGTTATAGCGAACTTCTCCAGTGGCAAAGAGAAGGCAAACTCGCTTGAAGCGCCCCTCTCGGCAAAAGCGACTCATCTTCTTTGGGGCGACAACAGCCGTTGTTGGTGCCGCTATTTTGTTTTTGATGACAAATGAAAAGCACAAGGAAAAGCGCACGCCCTTACCGACGGCTCAATCCGTGGCCCCTAAAATGCCATTGGTTGTGATTGCCACGGAAGAAGATTCCCTCAGCCGTGAATCACGTGCGGCCATTGAAAGCTTTTACGTGGCGACTCAGTATGAGCAGGCCAACGCCATGATTGACAACGACCTGAAAAATCCCCACACAAACGCCACTCACCAACAGTGGCTGCTCCGTCAGAAACCCATCGTTCTCACGGCATGGGGCTGGCAAAAAATTCAAAAGGGCACCTGCGAAGATGCATTGCCCATACTCACAACGGCCTGGCAGCACAACAAACAAGCGGAAGCGTTGAAAGGCATTATTTATTGCCGTCATCAAGCTCAAGATCATGAAGATGTTGTGCGCCTTGCGAACGAATACTTGGTTCAACAGCCCCTTGATGCGAGCATGCGGGTTCTTATTAGCGACAGCTATGAATCGTTGGGTGAGTTCGCGACAGCTCTTTCCATGTTAAACGTCGAGAGCGCCGGTGAAGAATCCACGACGCCTTTGCAAAATGAGGCGCAGCTCATGGCTAAAAAACTAGCCGAAAGTGAGCACCAGGAAAAAACACAATCCGAACATTTTCAGATGACATTTAGAAGAGACGAGCACGCCGCTCTAGCATCTGAGTCGCTTCATATCCTGGAACAGGCTTGGCATGAACTCGTGGGACAATTCGCTCTCGATTTGGGGCAAAGAGTCTACGAGGTTATTCTATATCCCGATCAATCTTTCCGCGAAATATCGCATCAAGCCCCTGCCTGGAGTGGGGGAGTGTTTGACGGAAGAATCCGCATTCCCGTTAGCCACACGATAGAAGCGGGGGACAAGCAGCAACTTCGTCGTATTCTCCGTCATGAGTTTTTCCATGCGGTCTTAAGCGCGCTCGCCCAAGGGCGCGGACTCCCCACATGGCTGCATGAAGGCGGCGCGCAGCTGTTTGAATGCGAAGGACAGTGCCGTCCCTTTCCCTTCGCCGCACGACCTACGCAATTTCTTTCCTCGGAAAAGTTTTCTGGTTCTTTTTTGGAGAGCTCGGCACCTGAAGCGGCCTTGCTTTATCAACAGAGTTTGTACCTTGTGATGAACTTACAGTTCGGACAGCTTACCAGCGAAACAGACCCCATTGGTGTCCTCTTACAGAAAATCACTTCGCTGGACAAAACCGATAGCGACGGCGTCTTAGCGCCATTCGGCCTGACCTTTAGTTACTTCTACCGTGTGAGTGCCGATCGTTGGAAACAACGCTACGCGTTTTAATCGTGACGATTTTTGAGGACGCGCTGAACTTCGCGGTGGGCGTCTTTCTTTTTTGCTGACTCGCGCTTATCGAAAGCCTTCTTACCGCGCCCCACACCAATCTCAACCTTGATGTAGCGACCAGAAAAATAGATGGACAAAGGAACAACCGAATAACCCTTTTCAGCGGTCATTCGCGCGAGCTTCGCGAGTTCGGATTTTTTAAGGAGGAGCTTACGCTCTCTTTTTTCGGCGTGATTTTCGCGGTTACCGTGGGAGTAGTGCCCAATGTGCACTTCCTTGAGAATGGCTTCCCCGTCGAGAGTGATATCCACCCAACCGTCGTTAAGGTTTACGCGGGTATCGCGTAACGCCTTGACCTCGGTTCCCAACAATGCGATCCCTGCCTCGAACTTCTCAGTGATCTCATAGTCATGGAAAGCTTTACGGTTTTTGCTTATGCCTTTGATTTCCATAGAATTCATATTAAAGAGAAGTTTGCGTTCTAAGAAACTAACCCGGTTGTATGCCGTAAGCCCGAAAAAGTCCAATGGATTTGCCAATGAATCAGGATCTCTACCGCCTCCTAGGTCGCCCTGTCGCTGAAGAACAGCACGGGGAGAGACTGGATTATATGCTGGCGGCAAACTTCCCTTTCCTGTCCCGAGCGGCATGGCAAAAACGCATTCAAGAGGGCAAGCTGTTGGTTCGTGGGCAACAAACCAAATCTTCTTATCGCATCAAAGAAGGCGACTATTTCCACTTCTTTCATCCTCAGCAGCAGGAACCGGAAGTTGATACGGACGTCTATCCCATTTGGCGTAAAGGCGGAGTGATGGCCGTCTACAAACCGTCCAACTTACCGATGCATGAGAATGGCCCGTATCGGCACAACACATTTGCTAAGTTGGTCATAGAAAAAATCGGCCCGGAGTGGTCTGCCGTCCATCGCCTCGATCGTGAAACAAGTGGCATCGTTTTATGTGGCAATACCTCCGAAGTGCGGCAAAAACTCTCCTACTACTTAAGTAAGCGTCGTCTTGAGAAAGAATATCTCGCGATTGCTCGCGGCGTTGCGAAGACACACGTTTTTCGCGAACAAGGTCCCATTGGGGATCTTAAAGATAGTGCCATTCGTATCAAGAAATGGGTTGTTCCGGATGGCCTTCCTTCGGAAACGCTCTTTGAAGTAGTCGAACAAAAAGCAACACACACGCTGTTGCGCGCTTTTCCAAAAACAGGACGCACAAATCAAATTCGCATCCATGCCGCCTTCAATGGTTTACCACTTGTGGGCGACAAACTTTATCATCCGGATGAAAATGTGTTTTTGGAAGTTTTCGAGCGCGGCGTGAGTGATTGGGTGTTGGACCAGGTCGGTTTTCACCGGTTGTGCCTCCACGCCACGCGGGTGCAGTTTGTGCACCCGGAGACAGAGGAAGTCTGCGAAATTATTTGCCCGCTTCCTGGGGAGATGCAGGACCTGTGGGAGAATCTGCCTTAAGATCAACCTTCTGACCGGGGCGCTCTTTTAAAAGAAGACGAATCGCTTCAAATCGCCCGCTCTTTTTATCTCGCAGCATTAAAGCCGAAATATTCTGTGTGTCTTTGTTCTTCAGCAAAAACAGGGGCTCACCCTCGATCAAGATGGCCGACGACACATACTGATTCTTTGGCACATCAAACGTCACAACGGGCTTTTCTCGATCCATGGTAAACAAGAAAGCCTTATCCCATTGCCTCGTGCGCAGCGGAAATTTCCCCCACATCAACACGCGCCCACGCGAGCTATCCCATGTCATCGCCGCGTTTGCGACGGGATATTCCGCGGGCAACACCAGTTTCTGCGTGAGCGCCCGGCTTGCGGAACTCCAACGCGGAACCTGCTGGACCGTTAGATAGTTTTCTTTCGGGAAACGTTCCACAAATGAAAAATCATCGTCATCTTGAAGAACTTCCTGTTCCGCTCGCAAACGGACTTCGGATTCGCGTTTTCCATTCGCCACATTCATTCGATAAAGGATTTTATCCTTCCCCACCTCGAAGGCAATTAAGTGGAGATCCTTCTCTGACCAGAAAAGAACACGATCCTTGGGAACCTTACGTCCGACTTTTCTCTGCATTGTGGCAAGGTCAACCTCACGGATGAGATTATTTTTTCGGTCCACGAACCCCAAGCCTGAATCCGTGCGCATTAATTCGTATTCTTGTTGCGGGAAGGTGCGTTGCAACGTGGGCTTGCCTTGCAGTGAAAAAGAGACGCCGTTGCCCGCGCCCACATTGCAGCCATCCCTGTCTTCATTGAACGTAAAAATGGTCAGCGAGCTCATAGGACGATAATGACCGACAAGAGTGCTGGCACGATTTAATTGAAAGGCAGCGCGCGCGGTCCCTTCTTTCTTCTTCAAATCCACGGCAATGACATTGGCCCAATCATCGCCATGATTTTCGCGGTCGCCGACATAACTTAGAAGAAATGCGCGACGAGACTGAGGATCGTAAACGATCTCCCCTCCCGGTGGATTGCTCAAATATTCATGGCAGCTCACAGGAGGCGGGGGATTCACTTCTTTACTTGGTGGAGGAGAGGTTGGTGTCGTACCCTGCGCAAAAGCATTCGCACCCATAAGAAACAAGCCCATCTTTAACAGACACTTCATAACTCTGCCTTTCCCAACTCTTCGGCTTTGATGCGTCGAATGATGCGACAGACCTCAGCGGGTCGTGGGCTATCTTTGGGGGGATACTTTGGAAAAAGAATTTTGCCGTCGTGGGAAGAAATCAGCGGGGTTTTATTTGACCCACCTAAACGCTCTCCCGCCTTCACATCTTGAAAATTAATGTAACCTGGTCGCAAACCTTCACCATCGGCGGGATAGGGGAGAGATGCGGCCCATGTATAGATCTCTGGTTCACCAGAGGCGGGAAGGGGAGCTTCGTTTTTAAACCGTCTTGTCACAGTAGCGACGGCTTGCTGAACCGCCAGACTTCCCGCAGCCACCAACGCCGGGTTGAAACCGTTCTGCCCCAACTCAATCGTCACACCGACACCACCGCAATGGTCGTTTAAATATTCGTCCGTGCAACAACCATCGGCGGAGAAAGGCACTCCCCAATGAGTGACAATGGGAAGGCGTGGGTTGATTTCCCGCGCCCATGCATAACTTTCAGGCTTATAGGGAAAAATAAAGAATGGCGACACACTTGGGAGAATGGTTTGGTGAAGATCGACAAGGTAAGAAGTGCGCTGAAGAATTTTCTCCAGCTCACGCGCCCGTCGGTCCTCCCATGTTCCTGTTTCGTTGCGATTGAAACTTCGGTTAAGGTCGCGCTCACAGAAGCGTTGATTCAGCCGCGCCGCCTTCACGTTGCCAAGGATGACGGCCACCGTGATTTCTGGAAAGCGTGCCTGCGACGCCATCGAGCGAAGCCAGTCGGTTAATGCCGACACACCAGCCACTTCATTGCCATGGGTCAGTCCCATCACAGCAAGAGCAATATCTTTTTGTTGGTTGAGTTTATTCGTTTGCGCGGATCGGAGAAGGTAGACATCTTCGGCGGCTTCTTCGACAACCGCTCCACGCTCACGAACAATTCGTATCGCGTCGCTAAACTGTTCAAGCTCTTCAGAAATTCGCCGCAACATCCTCGACCCCTTCGCCGGCTAGGTCTTTCCCTTATTGGCAACCTCTGGAATAATAAAGGAAGAGCCTTAAAAAGAACAGTAATGCAACGCGAGAAAGAGGGTCTATCCGTGCGTATCTTGTTAAGCTTGATGCTGATATTGCCGCTACTCGGATGCGACCCTGACCACAAGAACAAGTGTGAGTGGTATATCGTTCCGGACGTCGACCGCATTGGCCAAGTTGACGAGGGAATGATTCCCGTGTGCGCGCGCAACTTTGTTGTCAACAAGCAAGATTGTCGCCTGCAAACGACCCTCGCTTTCGCCGAGAAGATCTACAAGAAGAGTTTCCGCTATGTGGACCTAAAAACGAAAAACGCCGCACGGCCAAGAACCATCGACGAGATTCGTTTCTGCGAATAACTAAGATGCTTTGATCTTTTCGAGAATCTTCAATATCGTCGCGCGGGTGTTCAACGCCTTCTCAAAGTTAGGCTCCAACGCCAAACACTTATCCAGATATTCTAGCGCCACAATGTAATTCTTATGCTGCTTGAAACCCGCATGGGCTAGAGCAATGTTGTACATAATCCGGTAGTTCTCCTTGAACTTCGGATAGTACTGCAAAGAGCGCTCATACTCCGTCAAAGCGCCTTCCACATTACCCACCTTCGACAGCGCCACACCTTTGTTGTTGTAATAACGCACAACTTCCAGAGGGCCCGTCGTCTTCTTACACAGATCCAACGCATGCTGGTTGAATCCAAAATCATACAACTTGGCGAATAGATCGAACTTCATATCAGGGTGTTCCGGATTGAGGTCGATCATTTGTTTCATCTTTTCAACGGACTTTTCGGGCTGATTGTTCTGCAAATACGCCATAGCCAAGGCATTGATGCGCTCGATGTTGTTCGGCGCTTCACGGTCCGCGACTTCCATGACTTTCAGAGCTTCTTTATGGTCACCCTTCTTAAGCAGCAGGCGCCCTTTAAGATTAAGCCAACCGATTTGCTTGGGATCTTTTTCAATCAGCTGTTCCACGGTGCTTAGAGCTTGGTCGAGTTGATTGTGATTCTCGTAGATCTCGGCCTTAACATCCAAGCCCTTGTTGCCCATGTCTTTCATTTGTTTATCGATGAGCTGCATCACTTTATCAATCTTGCTACTATCAGCCGAAAGACGAAGAACGTTTTGCCTCACTTCGTCATACTTCATGCTGCGAAGTTTCGCTGCCTTGGCCTTGGAGAGAATCGTGAGAAGGTGCGCTTCCTTCACGGGTTTTGACAACAACTCAATATCCGCGAGCTCACCAAGAAGCGCCAGCTCACCGGCCTTATGCCCTTTCTGATTGCCAGAAATGAGAACAAATCCTGTAAATCGTTTTTCAAGGACTTCGTGATTGCGCCATTTCTGAATCAGAACAAGCCCCAACATGGGCTCAAACTCCAATTCCACAAGAACGGCGTCGAAACGGTTCTGGTTAAATTGATAAAGAGCGGTATCTAGGTTTGTTGCCACGAGCACTTTGACGTTGTGTCGTTTTAACATCTCACTGATAGCTTCCCCCACAGTGGGGTCATCATCGATCACCAATATTTTTTCGGGAATACGTATTTCCTGCATGCACACATCCCTTATCTCAACCTAGAAAGGCGATCGGGTGATTAAGCTGCTTCGCGGAGGTATCAGAAAAAGTGTACCATATGGAATACAGGGTCGCGACGCGGCTCATTTTTGGGATTCACTGAATTGCCGGCACTAAGATGAAGCGGATTCGAAAGTTATGAGGAGCAGTCCATGAAAGTCGGTATTTGTACGGGCGGAGGCGATTGTCCAGGCTTAAACGCGGTTATTCGTGCCGCGGTAAAACATGCGATCGGCACCTATGGCTGGGAGATCTGGGGCATTCGCGATTCCTTCAATGGACTTATGTTCCGTCCTCACGATATTTGGCGCCTTGATCTTAATTCGGTTTCGGAAATCCTCACCCGCGGTGGAACAATTCTCGGCACCACAAATCAGGGCAATCCGTTCGATTTGAAGGAAGGCGGGAAACCTTGTGACAAAAGCAAGGCCGTCATTGACGCTTATAAAGAGTTGAAATTCGACGCTGTGATTTGCATTGGCGGTGACGGCACACAAGCTATCGCCTATCAGCTCATGCAACTCGGTATGAATATGGTGGGCGTTCCTAAAACCATCGACAACGATCTCGCCGCCACGGATGTGACCGTCGGCTTCAACACCGCCGTTGAGATCGCCACCGAGGCTACTGAACGTTTGCAATCAACAGCAGAGTCTCACGATCGTGCGATGGTGTTGGAAGTCATGGGACGCGACGCTGGACACATTGCCTTGCACGCGGGCATTGCCGGCGGCGCGAACGTTGTCCTCATTCCAGAAATTCCTTTCGATTACGACGCCATCATCCACAAGCTTTCCGAACGCAAAAAACTAGGACGCGCTTACAGTGTGATTGTTTGTGCGGAAGGTGCGTTTGAGAAGGGCACCCAACCCGTCTTTAAGACGAGTGCTTCAGGAAAACAGAATCTTGGCGGCATTGGGGAACAGGTGTCGCGCGAACTTCATCGTCGGCTAGGCATCGAAACGCGCGTAACCGTTCTTGGACACACGCAGCGAGGCGGAAAGCCTTCGGCCTACGATCGCGTTCTGGGTTCGGCTTATGGCGTGTACGCCATCGAAATGGTCAAACGCAAGGCGTTCGGCAAAATCGTAGCCTTCCAGCGGGGACAGTTTATTGAGATTGACTATAGAGATGTGGCAGGAAAGTATCGCCCCATTGAGCCAACCGATCCCTACCTCACAACGGCGGAAGCAATTGGCATCAATTTAGGACGTCACTCAGACTTTAAAGCAGTCGATTAATTCGACTGCTTCTTAAAGACCCATTCGTTTGCCGTGTGGGCTCAAGCGCTTCTTACGCTTCACGCGGGCTTTCTTAGCTGCGCGGTAACGAGCGGTTTTCTTGCGGTTACGTGGGGGACGATTCTTACGCACCATGGCTTCAACCTCTTGAAATATCCTGACAAACTGAGACATTGGTCTCAGACATTGCTGCGAATGACAATGAGACCTGAGTTAATCCCACATCCAAGGTGGAAAATAAATAGAAAATTTCGTCCTCTCTCGAGTATGCTGTCGGAGCAGATCGAGTTGACGAGATTCATTCAAACGCGGGGACTTCCTGAGCGATGACAGATATGGCGCCGCCGTTAGGCCTTTCAACGGACTGGGATGACCCAACCTTAGCCTCAATCCCTGATTCAACAACGGACTTCACCATTACGCCGCTCCAACGTCGTGATGAGGAGGAAGTGCGTAATTTACTCCGACAAAATCTAACGCCCTTTGAAGAGGCGGGTTCTGTTCTGGCCGCGAGTTTTCGCCGCCTGGATAACCTGGGCGCCGTTTACAACGGCGAGGGCGCGCGGATGTTGATTATTAAGGATCCTAAAAACTCCCGCTGCTTAGGCTGCATCGGGATTGGTCCTCTCGCGGGTCTTCCTCCCGAGGAAGGCATTGGCGAAATCCGGGATCTTGTGGTGGATACGACTGCCCGCAAGCGCGGTGTCGGTCGTCAGCTGTTACAGCTGGCGGTGAGCGTCGCGCAGCAAATGGGCTATCGCCGCCTCTACTTGGAAACGACGCCCGAAATGGAAAAGGCACAACGCCTCTTTACCCGCTTTGGCTTTCGTCCTTTGAAAGAAGGCTTGGGAAGAAAGGCAGCGCATAGCACACTGCCTTGTTATTACGTTCTAGAAATGGGGACTTAGGTTCTCGAAACCTTAGAAGGTATGAATAAGACCGACGTGAACCATGGGGGCATTAACCTGAAATGCCTTCGTGGCACTACCGTTGAAATTGAAGAAGCGCATATCAATACCGGCCTGTAAGCGCCACTGATCAGCCAACGCCATGAGAAAATCCCAACCCACCGCGCCCGCAAAACCATCGATGCTCTCATCGACAACCTTCGCGCCACCAACTTTTCCTTTCAGATTACCAGACGCGAGACCAGCACCAAGACGAAGAACCGCCATGGTTTTTTCACCCATTGCGTACGCGTAATTGGCCCGAGCAAGCAGGGAGTAGGCGAGCTTGATTTCCGTGTCCAAGCCCGCGTTTGTTTCAAAATTCAGGAAACCAGAGCCCAATTCCAAGCCCACATCCAAACGATTCCACGGCGATAGAGCGAGGCTATAACCCCCTTCCAAAGCACCAATGAAGGCCGTTCCCGGGCTGGAGTCCCCGGCTTTATAACTTTGTCCGAAATACATATGAGCGGATGCGGTCGGTCCAGAAGCGTCTCGCAGGGGGCTGGATTCAGGTGTTTGGGCGAAAACGCTGAAGGAAGTCAGGGTACCAAGGAGCGATAAAATTAAGCCAAATCGTTTGGTCATGGTGGACTCTCCAGTAAAAACTTACGATATTGCCACCTTAGCTGATCGTAGAATCCATATCCAGCGCCTCTTTGCTATTGCTTTACGACCTTTTCTTAACTAGTATCTGCGACCATTCTGGGACGAATGCTTTTACAAAAGGATCGAGTCACATGACATCAAGAACTGGCGCTGTTCGCAGCATCCGCAAAGCAAAAAAAGCTGCACAAGGTCGCATTCGCAAAAATGCTCTCCGTAACAACGGTAGCACTGCACCTGATCTTAAACTTGATAAACCAAATGCAAACGAACGCGCACAAATGGCGAAAGCCAAAAAGAAGTAATCACTTCGCGCATCGTTTTGCCATCCGATGAAGGGGGATTGCCGCCATGTCTTCACATGATTTAAGCGTAACACCCCTTTCTTCAGCTGTAAGCCCTTATCAAATTGATCTAGTGGTTTCAGGCTCCATTGGTGCTGTCGAGAGTGTGCGATTCGCACGTGCTCTACGACGGTTGGGAGCGCGCGTCTTCCCCACGCTTACGCAAGGGGGTGCGCAGTTTGTTACGGAAACCGCTCTCGCTTGGTCCTGCGCCGACAAAGTCACATCCGCATTTTCCGGTGAAGCGTCACATATCGCCTTCCGCGATGCATTGGTGGTTGCACCGGCATCAGCCAACTTCATAAGCAAAGCAGCACTCGGTATCTGCGATAGTCCCGCGTTAGCGTTATTCGCTTCGTACTTGGGGCAGAAAAAACCGGTTATCATCGTGCCGAACATGCACGATAGCCTCGCCATGAGTCCGATGATTCAGACACATCTTAAAGCTTTGCGCGAGTATGTGGTCGTTCTCGGCGCGCGCGAAGAAGAAGGGAAACAAAAGTTTCCCGAGCCGGCGCAACTCGCGGATCAAGTGGCGCATGCTCTTAATCATCGCCACTGGCCTAAAGAGCGTGTCGTTGTCAGCTTGGGAACAACACGTGGTTACGTGGACGACGTGCGCTATTTTTCGAATTATTCATCGGGCAAACTCGGCACGGAGATCGTTGAGGAATTGTACCGACTAGGCCTTTACACCCGCGCCGTCGCAGGTCCGTGCCCCATTCTTCCTCACTCCATGAGTGAACTCGATCTAGTAGAAACTAACGAAGAGATGAAGGCAGCTCTGTTGAGAGAGCCTGCGGATGCCGCGGTCCTTGCCGCGTCTGTTCTCGATTTCGTGCCCAGTGAACGCACGAAAGGAAAAATCTCTTCTCAGTCAGAACTCAAAGTATCCTTCAAGCCGACGGAAAAAATCATCGCGGCCATTAAGCCCAAGCGCAACATCAAGGTCGGCTTCAAACTGGAAGCGGAACTGACGATGGAACGCGCCGCAAAAATCGCTCAAGAATATGGTCAGCGCTATTCTTTGTCCTTCATGGTTTTGAATCGTTTGGCAGATGTGAGTGCGGAGCAACACAAAGCACTCGTGTTTGAACGCCAAGGAGATTCCATGATACTGTTAAAAGAAATTCAAGGAAAACGCGCGCTCGCGCAGTCCATCGCGGCGCATATCACAAGCGGATTAAGATGAAAGTTTTAGGCGTTCTGTGGTTCTGGGTGACTTTTTTGGTGATCACGCTGACTCTTTTCTGCGGCGTGCTATTGAGTCGACTACTCACACCTTTTTTATCGCGACATATGTCTCGTGACATCGTCCATTGGTTTGCTTGTCTATGGGCGCGAGCCATTTTCTTTGCGAACCCTGGCTGGAGCTATTCCATTGAGGGGCAGCAATACTTGGATGGAAATCCGGTTGTGTATGCCGCGAATCACCAAAGCTCTGGCGACATCATTGCGCTTCTTGCCATGGGCACTCGCTTTCGCTGGCTTTCAAAAGAAGCCGTATTCAAAACTCCCGTCATTGGTCAAGCTATGCGTTGGGCTGGGTATGTCCCCATTCAACGGGGAAATCCGGCAAGCCACAAGGAAGCCATGGACCAGAGCGCGTTACTCCTCAAGGAAGGGGTTTCCATGGCCTTCTTTCCGGAGGGTACACGAAGCGAAGATGGAAACCTCAAAACATTTAAAACCGGAGCCTTTCGCCTTGCCGAACAAGCGGATGTCCCCGTCCTTCCTATTGTGATCCAAGGAACAAAGGAGTTGGTCAAAAAAGGAAGTAGCGCCCCGCAGAAATCCCATGTTCGCGTGATAGTACTCCCACCCACAAAGCGCCTCGGCGAAGAAAATATCGAACAATTCACCGAGCGCGTGCGTCAATCGATCCAACATCAGCTCAAAGCATAAAAAAAGCGCCCATCGAAAGATGGGCGCCGAATGATAGGACTTTCAATCAGTAAGAGAATTATCGTTTCATGTTCACAACTTCTTCGATCATGCTATCGGTTGTGGTGATGGAACGAGAGTTCGCTTGGAAACCGCGCTGCGTCATGATCATGTTTACAAACTGACCAGCAAGGTCAACGTTCGACTCCTCAAGAGAGGAAGCGTAAACAGATCCGCGTGTACCTGATTGCGCGAGACCGATGCGGGGCTCACCGGATTTCATGGTACTGAAGAACTGGTTTTTACCAGCCTTCTGCAAACCATCTGTGTTTTCAAATGTCGCAAGACCCACGGAGCCCAACAGACGCTGGATACCGTTGGTGTAAAAACCAAGGATCTTACCATCTGTATCGATCTTCATGGTCTTGAGGTTACCGGACTCATAACCATCTTGGCTGTGGAATACAGTGATGGAGTTAGCCGCGGTTGCCGTGGAAGCACCGACGCCATTACCTTCTTCCGCCAGAATGTTCTGACCAAAATCTAACTCAAACTTCTGATTGGGAATGGCACCTTTGGAGAAGTTGGCGTCAGACTCAAAAGTTTCCTCGGAAAGGAGTTCACCTTTCTGATTGAAACGAACAAGGCCGCTCGCCACCTGCTTAACCTTCTCACCGCCAGAATCAGTAACTTCTTTACCGTCAACAGTCGCAAACCACTTGAAGGACATGCCTTCTTCATCTTCCACACGCTTGAAATAGGTTGTGAGCGCATGGCGCGTGCCGTGGCTGTCGTAGATATTTACGGTGTTCACGAAGTTCGATGTGTCTTCGGGATTTTTGATATCAAACTCACCCGGTGTAACTTCCGCGCGTGAGTCCAAATTCAAGTTCATGAACACTTTTTTCGTTGCCGCTGGAGCAATGTTGTTGGTCATGATGCGGATGTCACCCAACTTAGTGGAGAGACGCCCCTTGTCATCAACACCGTATCCTTGGACATGTCCACCGGAAGAGTCAGAGAGATAACCGTCTTGGTCAAAGTTGAAAGCTCCCACACGTGTGTAGAACTGACCACCTGATTCCTGACGTTCGCTGCGTGGGTTCTTCACGATGAAGAAACCTGAGCCCTGAATCGCCAAGTCAGTGAGTCGGTCCGTTACGGCAAGACCGCCTTGTGTGTGGATGGTGCGTACTTTTGCGAGACGCGCACCGCGACCCAACTGAGATAGACCATCGCCGCTATTCAAATCCTGCGACAACAAATCGTCAAATTCAGCTCGATCGTACTTGAAGCCTTTGGCGTTGGCGTTCGCGATGTTGTTTGAAATAACTGACATGTTGTCAGCCATCACACTCAAACCCGTTACGCCGGTGTAAAGCGCCTGTGAAATTGCCATAGATCATTCCCCCCGAAAATGAAGATCAGAAAAGTCAAAAAACTTTATCTGACATTTCAACTCTACCACTGGGGGATTTCGCTCTGGATGAATGTTGCAAAAATTCATGAATCAAAGGAGGAGTAGGGGCGGGGAGGAAGGCAGAATTTTCCGCGTGAACGAAAAATCCTGCAATTTTTCGATAAGTTATGCGGTCATCTTAAACTTGGTAGTATTTGCCTGCTGCTTCGCGTTTGTGGCATCTTTTGCTTCTGGCTGAACGCCGCCGCTCGATTCCTGCCACTTCTTGAACTCTTCCGGCTGAAGTTTCGCGGAAGGAATACCGTCAGCGCGAGGATTTTCAATCACGTCTTTCCAAGCGGCGTAGAGAGTGCGGAGAATATTTTCAACCACGTCAAGACATTCAGTGCTGTTGTTGATATTTGCTTCGATCAACTTGTCGATCATGAAGACATAGAGATTTTCGAGATCCGCGGCTAGCTGTCCACCAACCTTAAAATCAAGTGTCGCCATGAGTTCGGAGAGAATCGCTGTCGCGCGACTAATCGATTTCCCCTTCTCCGCGATCTTCTTTTCTTGAATAGCGACCTTCGCCTGTTTCGTGAAGCGGATAGCGCCTTCATACAGCATCAAGAGGATCTTTTCGCGACTCGCTGTCGTAACATGAGTCTTCTGGTAATTACTGTATGGATTGGACATCTAAACACTCCTGATGCTACTGGCCGCCACCTCCTCCCCCGGCATTACCGAGTCGAGCGGTCAGATAATTTCCCTGCGCATTAATATTCGACAACTGGTTTTCCAGCGCCGTGAATCGTCGTTTGATGTTTTCTTCACGTTGCTGCATCGTCCGTTCGCGGCGCTTGATGTTCTCATCTTGGTTTTTGATGACGTCATCAAGTCCTTTGATCCTCGACTTCAAAACACCCGAAGTGGGATCACGTAGGCCTTTTAAGTTCGCACCCATACGATCCGCGAGTCCGGATGTGGATGGGGTCTTGATAAAAAGCTTAGCCACGCTTTCATAGTCTTCGGCTAATGCTGCTTTTACTTTAGACTCGTCCATATTCAACTTACCGGACTGAGGATCCGTGGTGATCCCCACATCCGCCAAGGTATGATACTTTCCACCCGTATTTACGGAAGTACCAACCGAGGATTGCAAGCTTCTTTGAATGGTTTTTAGTGCGCCATCACCACCTAACACACCGACGAATTGTTTATCCTCGCCCAATTGATGCTGATCGTGAATGTAACCAAGGACCGCGTTGTATTTTTCAACAAAGCCCTTAATACCCTCGAGAGTCGCTTCAGGGTCATGTGTGATGTTCACTTGCACACGTGTTCCGGGCTCGGCGCGCTTCGCATTGAAAACGACACCTTCGACCAGCTCGTCCAAGGTGTTGTTATCATCCATCACAGGTACGTCTTCAAAGAGAATATCCAGATTGCGTCCCGTGACCTGTTCTTTGAACTCTAGAAATGTCGTATCTTCATCAATCATGATGCGCGATTCTGCGCCAGTTTTGTCGCTGACAACAAGAAGTCGGTACGCATCGGGAGAGTATTTTGTGTTGATAACCATGGCCCGCACGCCCGCATCCGCGTCGTTAATTTGTTGCGCGACGTCCTTCAGCGTGGCGCCTGGCTCGATGGTAATTTCCAACGGATCGGCATTCTGGCGCTCAATCATCATGAAGCCAAAGCCGACCGGTGTTTGATCTTTATCGGGGAAACCATAGGCGAGTTCTTTTTCCGCGCGCGCGAGGTTACGCACCTCAAACTCATACGTACCGGGAAGGGCGATGCCCTTGATGGTGCCATCAATAATGTCAGGATGTGTGGATTCAGCCTTCATTTTAAAGAAGTCTGTTTTCGTCTTGAGACCGTTTAACGAAGAATCGAGGTCCGTCACCAAACCCGATAACTTCTGAAATTCGTCACGCTTCGCGACAAATTCCTGCTTCTTTTCCTTCGCCTTCTCGACAGGGATTTTTTCCGCTTCAATCAGGGCTTCAACCATTTTGGGACTGAACGCACCTGTCGTCGCACCTGGCATGCGAACTCCCATGCAATCCTCCCTTTAAGTCATGAAACCAGTTAAACTAAAAACATCGTGAAAAAGGCGACAGATGGAACTCCGACAACCAAAAACCGAGCATGAATTTCACGCGTTGCTACAGATGCTTCAGCAATCTCTGCGCTCCGCGGATAGCCCGTTCGCCATTGCTGATGAATACCCGCTCATGCTCAAGAGCGACAAGAGCTACAGCTACTGCCTCTTTGACAAGAACCAACCAATCGCGCATGCCCACCTATGGTGTCGTCACATTAATCCTGGCGTTGGTCACGCGCCCTTGCGCGTTGGACTCATTGGCAACGTAGCAACAGCCGCGACACATCGTGGCCAAGGTTTAATGCGTCATCTGTTTCGAGAACTCGATCATTGCGCACAAGCAATGGATCTCAAGGCACTGATTCTGTGGAGCGATCTAGACCAATTTTACCAAAATTTAGGTTACGCGTCACTGGGCGAGGAGATTCGCTTCAAGGGTCGCACAAATCACCTTGCACGACGCACGGAGGGATTGCCGCCCTTCGTGCCTATACATCCTAATGATTTGTCTAATCAGGAGCTTTCGGACTTACTCAGCCTTCGTCCTAAAAGCACCCTCACCCTTGAGCGTAGTGCCGACGAATTTCGCGCGCAGCTATCCATTCCCGCGACAGGTCTTTTTGTCAGTCGCATGGACGAACAAATGTGTGGTTATGCGGTGATGGGGAAAGGCATGGATATGTGGGGCGTAATCCACGAATGGGGGTGCCAGAAGCCTGAGCATCTCGCTCACGCGGCCTACGATATCGGACGTCGGATTCAGTTGGATGAAGTGATGGTGCTGACGCCGGCCACATTACCGCGCGGCTGGATGGAGAAGCTGACACAAACATTCGAGCATCATGAAAAATTCCCCATGGCTTGGGGAAAAATCCTCGCCAATGGGGAAAATCTGAAGTCTTTGTTTATCTGGGGACTCGATTCAATCTAGCTAGCCGTTGTTAAGCAACGACAACGCCATCTTCGGAATTGAGTTCGCCTGTGCCAATACCGAGATACCCGCTTGTGTGAGAATCTGGTTCTTCGTCATTTCAGACGTCTCGTTGGCAATATCCACATCTTTAATGCGTGAGTTTGCAGCGGAGAGATTCTCGATGGAGATGGAAAGGTTGCGGATCGTACTTTCGAGACGGTTTTCAACAGCACCCAACTCGCCGCGGATCGAAGAAACATGCTCGATCGCCTTATCGATAACACCCAAGCTGCGTTGAGCATCAACTTTGCGAGAAAGACCTAGGTC
The DNA here is from genome assembly GCA_964404325.1 of uncultured Oligoflexales bacterium. Taxonomy (GTDB): domain Bacteria; phylum Bdellovibrionota_B; class Oligoflexia; order Oligoflexales; family Oligoflexaceae; genus CAYOJQ01. The sequence continues at coordinate 14,860 of CAYOJQ010000005.1, read as the reverse complement.
TTCGATACCGAGTTTGTCAGCGTTAACATCTGACTTAAATGCGCTGAACGTGATGCGGTCAACACCCAATAGGTTATGACCACCCGTGTTTACCTGAAAGTCCATTGATCCACCGGTACCGTCCAACAGGAATGTACCGTTAAATTCCGTACCGTTGGCGATACGATCGATTTCTTCTTTAAGAAGTTGATACTCTTCATCAAGGTAACGACGCTCTTCATTACCGATGGTATCACTCGCGGCTTGAACACCAAGTTCGCGCAAGCGGATCAGAATGTTTTGAACTTCGTTGAGACCACCTTCGGCAACTTGAATCAACGAAACACCGTCGGATGCGTTTCGCTGGGCTTGCACCAAACCACGCGTTTTCGCTCGCAACTTTTCAGAAATCGCTAGACCCGCGGCATCGTCACCAGCTCTGTTGATCCGGTAACCGCTGGATAAGCGTTCCAAAGATTGATCCAACAACCGTCGCGTGTTGCGCAAGTGTCGTTGCGACGTCAGTGAGGATACGTTTGTGGCAATTCTCAAGCCCATTGCAAACTCCGAACTATTGCGATGACGCAAACCTGAGTATCAACCGCCGCTAAGCGACGAAGAGACTACAATTTTATGATCTGGGGCGATTAGAAAGCTCGCAAAAGCATTTCGAGCTAAGCTGCTGAAAGAGGTTCAGCATTGAAACTTTGGATTTCTATCTTAACTATAACACGGCCTCGCATCGCGATAAAAGAGGTCTGCCAAGGAAATTAAGGGGTAACGCTCGTGTCACATGGAAAGAAAACGATATCTTTAGACAAAAGAAAGGTTTGGGCAAAAAAATAAAAGGAGCCTTTAGCCCCCCTTCATTATTCCTTCAATGTCCTTTTCAATCGGTGTGATGCGGCTAGGGTTCACGGCCACCCATGTTTTTAGGCTACTGCTGGTGGCGTAGTACTTATCGCCCTCTTCTTTAAAAAAAGAAACTTTGTCGATTTCCCCGCGCTCGCCAAAAAATGTCACAACAAGGAAAGGCTGAAGACTGGAAATACGTTTCTGCTCTTCAAGGGACGGAAAGCTCATAACTTTCGTTTTGTAGATCTTATCCATCCAGTTGCGGTAGGAAGCCTGGGCTGGAGCTCCTTCTTTATCATCACGCCATAACAAGGCACCATTTTGATCACGCTCCGAATGATCCCACCGGACTGTCTTCCCTTGATGAGTGACCTCGGCCTTTTTAATGCGTTCGTCCTCTGCCTTAACGATGTCTCGTTCGTAGAGGCGCGTGCGTGCATTCTTCACCTGATCCACGATATTGCCGGAGATCAGAATCACCTCTTGTTTGGCCTCATCCAAAGCAAATGCTTCGCGGCTGCCGTAACTTTTTTTGCCAATGATTAGGGTGAGCGCGGGACCTGATTTCGGCTCAACCACAAATTTTCTATTCTGTTCCTGCAGACCATAGTCGGCGAGATTCTGATCCTTCGCGGAACCAACAACCCTTAGCGCTACCAGTGGATTCAGCTCTTCCTCAATGGGTTTCATCTCACCGGAAGCCTTGAAAGCTTCCTCTTCCGTTTTTTCGGAACCATCAGGCAACTTCTTCTTTTCTTCTACCTCAGCCCAATAACCAAAATCTTTTGGTTCGATCTTGGTTTTAACCTGTGGGTCTTCGTAGCGAATGGACTTAATCTGGTCCGGTTTGATGGAGTACCAGTCATTGGCCATTTCACCCTTATCGTCAGCAGGATTCGAGGCCAAATAGGCAACCCCGAGAGCCACACAGAGAAGAGCAATGTACCCAAAAATTTGTTTACGCATTCTTCACCTCATCCTTGCGACGTCGCGTCGCGAAGAATCCGACAAGCAGGACTAAGAGAGGCATCGCGAAGATCGAAGCATGAAAGACAAAAAGTTCACGCGTCTTGTCATGACGGATGCGTACGTCTTCTTCCGTGCTGATAGCTCCAGAAATATCGGATTCTCCACCCAACCAACGCACCACATCCACCAAGAAGACTTGATTTGTGGGGTTACGGATAAGGGCATCAGAGATCATCGATGCATCAGCGGTCACAAAAATCTTCGCGGATTCGAGACCTTTTGCTTTTTCCTCGGGTGTGATGGTTCTTTCGAGAGCCGCGCCAACCACATAAGACTTACGAGTCTCTTTTCCTTCATCAAACTTGTAGTTGCGGTTGACATCGGCGAAGGTGGAGCTTGTTGTCTTAATCGCCTCGACAGCGTTCCACTTTTCCTTTTCCGCCATATCAAGAGAGCCGCTCTGCAAAAGCAAGAGTTGGGCCCGATCGTCATTGTGGGAAAGGTTTTCCACCGATGGGTGCGAACTGAATGTGCTTGTAAATAAAAACCAATGATCAGCGTCCGTGCGTGCGGCGCGCACAAATTGCTTGTCGTTAGCCAAAGGAACTGGATTAAACTTCACCCCCATTTCCTCCGCGGTAAATTCCTGGAGAGGATCTGGACCTTTTTTAGCGTTGGGTGACGTATCCACACCTTGATCAAAGAGAAGGAACATCTTCCCACCCTTCGCTAGGTATGCCTTGATGACCTCGACCTCTTCCTTGATAAAAGGCTTCATAGGTCCGGCGATAACGATCACGGAGGCATCATCGGGAACAGCCGTGAGACTGCCTTCCGCTGATCCAAAGTAGCGAGTGTCGTAGTTCTGAGAACGCAGAAGGATCTCCACACCACGAATCAGACGCATGGGATCCTGAGTCGAGCTCCAATCCATCTCATCGTGTCCGCGGTAAAAATAGGCAATCTTCTGCTTCGACGTTAATGTGAGAAAGGCCTGTTGGAATAAGGAGTCGAACTTTCGCAAGTTGCCACGCGCTTGCGTGAGCTTGGACCCGACGTCGATCTTTTCTCGACGATCGTCATAACGCAAAACGATTTGCCCATTCTGAGTAACTTTAAACTCTTCCGCTTGTACCGGATTCACGTCTTTGTCGTACTGCTTTATCTGAATCTGTGGGCTAAATTGCTTTAACGCCGTCAGGTAATCCATCACCAACGGCAGAACTTCATTTTTGTAGGGATAGAAAACCGCGATCTCGAGAGGCTTCTCGAGCTTCGCCACCATCTTCTGCGTGGACTCACCGGGACGCGTCGCCTTGAAGTAGCTCCAATCGAAACTACGGTCGCGTTTTGCCGCTGTGTAGTTGAATGCTACAAACGCCGATAGCAACAAACCAATCTTCAGCCAAGAAAGGCCGGAAGTACGGATGCGTGGCAAATCCGCGTGCTCGCCCTGTCCGTGATGCATAAAGGCGATCTCGAGACCAAATCCGGTCGCAAGACCCAAGATCAATGGCGCCGTCCAAGCAACCAATAAGATTTTTTGGAGAAAGGTTTCTGGATCGGTGTGATCCAGCATCACATAACGATAACCAAGGTAAAGAAGAGGGGACAAAAAGACGATTGCCTGCCAAAGAGCAAGCCAGCGATATCCCTTGGCCTCATCCAAATACCCCTTCGCTTGCGATCTTTTTGCAAGCAAAAGAGGAATAACCGTACCAAGAAACATCAACACGATGCTCGCGCCCAAAAGAGCGCCATAGGTTTTTTCCGTGCCGTAGTATCTCTCAGCGGTAAAGAAGAGCGCCAAACCAATTCCAAACAGCGGCAGACGCAGCGCGCGCAAGATTGTATCGATCATCCCTGAACTCTCCTTGCTTCCAACACTCGTACCGAGCACTCCAAAAAGAAAATGGTCACGGTGAGGTAATAGACAAAATGCTGGATATGAAATATGCCGCGCGAAAACGGCAGAAAGTGCTGATTGTGAATCGCTAGGTAGCTAAAAAGTTCTTTGAAAGGGTGATCCACCACTCCAGACAGGAGCCACAGAAGCAAAAAGCCCACCGTGATGGCCGCCGCCAAGATTCCAGCCACCATCTGATTGGGTGACGCAACCGAAGCAAACAGGGAAAGAGCCAACGTGGCCATTCCTAAAAGTGTGACACCTAAATACCCAGCCGCCAAATGCCCGAAAGAAATTTTTCCTTCGATCAGAAGGAGAGCGGGAAGATAGAGGGTGAGAACCTGAAGGAACAGGAAGAATGTGAGAACCGAAAGAAATTTTCCGTAGATGTACTGACGTTCAGTCACGGGAGAAGTAAAAAACAGAACAAGGGATCCTGATTGTTTTTCTTCCGCAAGAAGTCGCATCGCCAAAAAGATGCAAGCCACCATGGCAATACCGCTGCTGAAGTAGAAGAAATCCGAGAGCACATCAGCCGAGAACTTCGGTGAATCTCCGATAGCGAAGGCGTTAAACAACATCCCGTTAATGAACAAAGCCACCGCGGCGATGATGTAGCCCATCCAGGTGCGAAAATAGGCTCTTAACTCGCGCCGAGCCACTAATAGAATTTTTCCCATGCCACTTCTCCCTAGGCCGACTGCACAAGTTGTAGAAACAGAGACTCAAGGCCCTCATCCGCCCGACGCAGCCCTAAGAGTTCTGCATCCTGACGAATGATCACACGAGCGATGTCGGCACGCACATCTTGAGATGTTTCAATGGTGAGTACATGAACGTCACCTTTGTTCTGGAGTTTGATGCGACCTATGCCAGAAAGTTGCTGCAAGGCGGAGCTAATGCGCTCGGCGTCCCCACGGCATTCAATTTCAATGATCATCTGGCGTGAAAGCCGTTTTTGTAGCTCGTCCTCTCGCCCTTCCGCCACGAGACGGCCGCGATCAATCACAAGGATTCGGTCACAGGTCTTGGTAATTTCGGAAAGGATGTGGCTTGATAACACCACCGTGTGGCGTCCTTTCAAGGAAAGGATCAAGTCGCGCATTTCCACAATTTGAATGGGGTCGAGGCCGTTGATAGGCTCATCGAGAATGAGAACTTTCGGATCGTGCACCAAAGCCTGAGCAATGCCAACGCGCTGACGAAAGCCGTGGGACAACGCGTTCAGACGCATATCAACGACATCGGAAAGGTTCGTCTTTTCGATAGCGCTACGCACACGCTCCTTCACGACGTTCCGTTCAACGTTTTTAAGTCGCGCGACGTACTCCAAATACCCTTGGACATCCATTTCGTCGTATAGGGGCACCTTATCGGGCAAATAGCCGATCAGCTTCCTCACTTCGTCAGGCTGTTGGGCAATGGAAAACCCACCAACCATGGCACTCCCACCGGACGGGGCCAAGTAGGTTCCGAGAATTTTCAAAATGGTGCTTTTTCCGGCGCCGTTTAATCCTAAGAGTCCGACGATCTCACCCTCGGCAATACGAAAACTAATTTTTTCGATGGCACGACGGGAAGCGTAGTACTTACTAAGGTGCTCGACTTCGATCATTAGTAATACCCTGGCTTTTGTTAACGATGGATTTTGTTGAAAAATTATACCCAAGAGGCAAGGAACGCAGCAATGTCTAAACCATAATTTCGTTGCGTCCATGAAAAAACCCGCCAACGGTGCGAACCGCGGCGGGCTTAGATAATTTTAACGGATGGCTACTTGATGTAGAAGGCTGGCGTTTTTTCGACGTAACTTCCTTGTTCCATCTTTCCTTCCAATTCAGGCTTTTCTGTCTCAAAGACAACGCCAAAAACATCTACATACGGCCTTTCGGAAGGCGGGCAACGAAACTCATTGCATTCCGGCTTCACGCGCTTGGCCTTGTTATTTTGCAGGGAAAGCCCAGACAGAGAATCAATCCACTTTTTATCGTCGCGAAATGCGCCATGTTGGTTTTCCTTTGATGGCTCGGGACGACGGGCGATTTCCTCACTTAATGCTTCTTTTGCATCACGTCGCACCGAACGTGGATCTTGCATCAACTCATCTTGCTCCTCATCATTGGATACGGATGCCGATGTCTTCATGATGGGAGAGCTTTTCTTCTTTACGAGTGATGAAGCTTTCCCGTCGGTCGAACCCAATGCCTTAGAGGACTTCTTCTTAACAAAAACCATTCCCGGAGGGGGCGTTTGTTTGAGCGTCGATTTCTCTTCAGAGATTTTCTGCGTGGGGGCTTGGCAGTTTTTTGTGACGGCGAAACCAACGACAGGCAACAGAAGGATTGGGAGCCAACGGAGCATGGGAGAACCTCAGAGGGAGCGGGGAACTTCGGGACAAAAGCCCCACGACCGTGGGGCAGGGATGTTTTTAACGTATTTTAATAAAATTAATCAATATTTTAATAAAAACACCAATGATTTCAATGATTACTTCTTGTCATCGTCCTTAGAAGTTTCGTTTAGAGTTTTCCCGATGACGCGTGCCCGTTCCGTGGCCGCCACGACCGCCGTCACAAACATATTCCTCAGACCATGGGCCTCCAGTTCATGCAAAGCAGAGATGGTCGTTCCCGCTGGCGTTGCTACCTGGTCACGCAGCACTGCGGGATGCATGCCCGTGGTTTTCACGAGAGTGGCGGCTCCAAGCACCGTCTGTGCGCTTAACTTCGCGGCAATATCCCGCGGCAGTCCCATCTTCACGCCACCATCGGTGAGAGCTTCGATCACCATATAAATGTAGGCGGGTCCGCTGCCTGAAAGGCCCGTCACGGTGTCGAGCTGCTCTTCACTGGTCCAGTAAACCTCACCCACAGCGCGAAAGATCCCTTCAGCAAATTCTTTGTGCGCGGGTTGGCATTCGCTGTTTGCGGTCATCGCGGTCGCAGCCAAACGCACCACGGCGGGCATGTTGGACATCGCACGAATCACTGGACCGGAAAAATGAAAGGCTTCCTTAACAGTCTTGATCCAGGTTCCCGCCAAAATGGAAATGACCATATTCTTGTTGGTCAATCGCCCCGCGATTTCAGCGCCGACCTTCCGCAAATCCTGCGGCTTAACGCAGAGAATCACCGTTTCGTCTTTGAATTTCATCTCGCCGAGCTGCTGCACATGCCGGCAGGAGCCGTATTTTTGCAGTTCTTTGGCGCGTTCCGCGTGAATGTCATAGACAGCAAGATCGATGGTCTCGGCCAACGCGGAGTCCATCAGACCTTTTGCAAGGGCCTGCCCCATGTTGCCTAAACCGATAATCAAAACGGAGCGTCGCATGAATTCTCCTTTTCACTTTCTTTCCGCCGGTTTCTTAACGGTTCAACTTCCGTTAGAATAAGGCCAAGTATTCCATGTGTATTTTTAGCGAGGCTTTGCAGCATGCGTTCTTTCGAAGACCACATTGTTCGCTGCATTTTTAGCATCTTAATTTGTGGCGCGTTCCTAATGCCGACGGTGAGTCGTGCTCAAACTCAATCCGTTCATCTTGCCGCCGCAAAAAAGAAGCCAACTAAATCTCGGCCCTCGTCGTCTTTTTACGTACCGTCTTCATCGACGCCTGTGGCTCCTTCACGTTCAGCACCCTTGCGTCGCCCAGAAATTTCCATTGCCGGCGTCCTAGGCTATCAATACATCGGACTCGGTATGGGCGTCGAAACATGGATCGCTTGGCCGCAGAATTTCCACTTAGGATTGAGTTACATCCGCTCGAGTGGTGAACTCACATCCAAGGCTGATTCCAATATCGGTCTGCAAGAGGTTCTCGATATTGAGATGAGCACCATCACACCCACGGTTCGTTACTTCACCGACGACTCATTCTTCTTCAGCTTGGGCTACGCCATTGCCAACGCCACGGGAAAATTTGGTTACAAAACAATAGGCGGCGGCACGCAAAACACGTTCGTTTCCTACAAAAACAATATCAATCTCATTCAGCTTGGCTTCGGCAGTTACTGGCGCCTTCTTTCCGGTAACGTTGTTGTCATGGACTGGCTCGGTTACGGGCATCTTCTTGGCCAGAATGTTTCCCTGGGAGAAGATAAAGCCGCGACGGACGGCAGTACCGTGGAACAAAACGTGCAATTCTTCGAAGGTACATCCACTCAAGACCATCTAAAGAAACAACTCAAAGACCAGATTCGCCTTTACGGCATGATGTTGCGCTTCGGCATCCAGTTCTAACTACTTGTGCTTGAAGGTGTAAACACCATCCCAGTTTTCCGTCGGCGCGTGCTGCGCATATTCTTCGATGCGCTCGATATAGAGAGCCGCAGCCTTATCGTCGGGCTTCAATCGCAAACAATCGAAGAAATGATCTTTTGATTTCTGCCAATTCTGCATTTTGTAAAGCCGTCGCCCTTCTTCAAACAGACCGATAAACTCGCGAATTTCACTTTCTTGCCGCAAGAAATCAGGACGCATGAGCTGGTGAACTTTTACAGGTTCATTTTTACCCTTCACACGGATGTCATCGAGATCCCGCATAAAGAAGCGACCTGGTGTGAGTTTTTCTTTTGTGTATTCACTCACCATTACATGGATGCCATATTCTTTCGTCAAACCCTCGAGTCGTGAACCGAGGTTTACGGAGTCGCCCATGACCGTATAACAAAAACGCTCGCCCGATCCCATGTTGCCAACCGACATTGTTCCCGTGTTGAGACCAATACCGATATCAATGACGGGAAAGCCTTTCTTCGGAAAATCCTCGCGCAACTTTTCCAGCGCAAAAAGCATTTCGATGGATGCTTGCGCGGCGACGTCGGCATGATTCGGCAAAGAGAGGGGAGCACCCCAGAATGCCATGATGGCATCACCAATGTATTTATCGAGCACTCCACCGCTACGTAAAATGATGGACGTCATGGGTGTGAAGTAATCATTCATAAGCTCACACAATTTTTCAGGCGTGAGGCTTTCCGAGATAGTTGTGAAACTGCGTACGTCTGAAAAGAAAACGGTGAGTTCCTTTTTTTCGCCGCCCAATCGCAACGAATCAGGATTCTCGAGAACTTGGTCAATCACTTCGGGACTGAGATAGAACTGGAACGCGCCTTTGACTTTCTTACGCTCCGCTTCTTCAGTCATGTACTTCCAGAGCGTCGCACCGACAAACATCCCGATCATTTCCAAAGACGGGATAGCCATGTAGGTCCAGATACCGCGTCCAAACCAGTAGTAACGATCGATATAGAAGTAGGCGACGAGCGCTAAGAGAACGCTCAGTCCAGAGACGAGTGAGTTACCCCAAATCATCAACGGCGCAAAGATAACACCAACCAACAGAACAACAAGCAACTCTGTCTTGTAAATGCTTGTTGGTCTCTTCAAGAAATCCTTTGTGATGATGTTGTCCATCATGGCCGCATGGTTCTCCACGCCGGCAATCGCTGGATCAAATGGGTTGGGACGCAAGTCGCCGATACCGGTCGCTGTCGCTCCCATTAACAAAACAGCGCCTTTAAGTTGTTCGCGCTGCTTCTTGGTGAACTTGTTGTTGTAGGCATCCGCCAAACTAAAGTAGGGAAATGTTTCTCCCGGACCACGATGATTGATCAACATGCGCCCCACGCCGCTGGGATCGACGGGAATCTCAATGGCGTCTGATTCGTCCTTACGATTCACAAGAGCAATCGATTCAATAGCGACGTCATTGAAGAAAACCATGATGTCACGATTCATCGCTTCAGCGGCCGTCTTCAAAGCCAGAGATGGAAGAAGGTGACCGTCCACGTTCGTGACGAGAAGCCCCCAGCGATTGATAGCGTCGTCATCGGCGTCGTTATTGAAGAAAGCGGCGGAAGAAGAAGCAGCGCCAATCTCGGGAATATTGAACACCGCACCGTATGCTTTTTTAAGTTCGTATTTATCGAGCGTATAACCGTCGGGGAGAATGGCTCCAACCTCGTTACCAATGACCGCATCCTTCCCGGCAAAGCGCGAGCTATTGCCAAGGGCTTGTTCGGCCTCGTTCTGCGAACCAAAAAAGAAATAGCCGAGCACGATGTTTTGGAAACGCTGCACACCATCCGCAAAATTTTTGTCCGCGGGACTCGTGCTTAAAAGCTCTTGGAGCCTGGCTTGAGAGATTTTTCCCGTCGCTAACTCTTTGTTCGCTTCTTCTAAAAGTGTTTTCTCTGCTTCAGAGTAGATGGAGTCGAAACCGATCCAACGCACACCGGCTTTCTTCAAGTTATCGAAGGCCTGTCCATAAAAGCGGCGACTAAACGGCCAGCGACCGAACTCCTGCAGCGTTCGCTCATCAATAGCAAGAATCCCCACCTTGCTTTTGGGGCGACGCATTTCGCGCAGTTTAAAACGCAGATCGAGCAGTTTGCTTTCAACGCGGTAAACAAGATCGGTGTGAATCTCATCGGGACGAAACGTAAGGTAGTGCCGGGTGAGCGTGATGTGACTCGCGGCGACCGCCGCGACACAGATAAGGAGGACCACCCAGCGCTTTCGTAGGTCATCCGCCAATTTCTTTAGCCATTTTGGGTACTTACTTACCCTCGCCATAACTCGCTCCCTTGCCCTGAACGAGAATTTTTAATGTACGGGCTGTTATGGCTCATCGGTTGCACTTAAAAGACGCATAAGTTAAAAGAAAAGGACTTCCGGCAAAAAACAGGAGTTTTTTCCATGATTTCCGATTTCAGCAAAAAAAAATCGCGCGATCGCGCCGCTAAGAAATCCCATGCTTCCGAACGCGGAAAATCGGGGGCTCATCAGGATCAGGATATCGATGCGGAATTCGCGGGGATTGAACTCAGTCTTTATGCCAAAGACCAAAACATTTCCGAACACGAAGTGTGGAACAAGATTCGCTCCGGTGACCTGATCGGTCGCAGCTTCAACGGAAAACTTTATATTCACGAACCAAACGGCGGCACGGCTTCGGAGCTTGATCGCCTCCAAGCGTCAGGAGACCTTCCTCCTCTGCCAGATCGCGACGACTCCTATAGCCAGAACACGCTACAGGAAAGCAACGCGCCTGAAATGGCATTGCTTCTCGATCATCTCAGCCTCTCCAAAGAAGAAAACAAAGAGATTCTGCGTTTATCGCAGGATTCCATCACTCGCATCACGCAGATGTCGGACACGATTGTGGCGCTGAAAGATGAGTTGCTGCGCGCGAAGGAAGAGCAATTGGATGGCCTTCGTGAAAAAATGAAGACAAAAGATTTCGAGATCACGCAGTTAAAACAGGAGCTCGAAGATCTCCGCATGCTGGCCGCCGCCATGGGCCAAGCTGAGTCTGAATCCAACTAAACTTTTTTCCTTTCATTACGATACGTCGCATAAGAGCTCTTTCGCACGAGGACCTTATGCGCCGCCTTCGCGGTTTCTCCATTCTTGTTGTTGGTCTTTTCTTTAACGGCTTTGCCGCCGCGCAAGAAATACCCGAACACTTTTATCCGACACGCCCCTACGGAATGGGTGGCGCATTCACCGCCGTTGCCAACGACGAAAACTCTTTGTGGACAAACCCCGCGGGTATCGCTCGCGTGCGCAAGGCACGTTCGCGTAAAGCCGTCGACCTCGTTAAAGTTCCCAACCTCGTTATTGGCGCCAACAAGAATGGCAAAGCTTTTTACCAAGGCATGCAGCAATCCAGCTCTAGCGTTGATACCGTCGCGGAGCAGGCGGGCGAGAGTACCGATCAACCGTTTTGGGGCATGACGTCCATTGCGCCCGCTATCATGTTTCAAGCAGGCGATGTTCCGCTGGCTGCCGCGGCCTTTAGCCATACCGTGGTGAAGGCTCAGCCCACCGGCTCTGGGTTAGCGGATACATCGATTCTTTCCGATTTAGGTGGCTTGATAACTTTCGGTGCCACGAATGCATCCAACCGTTTCAATGCCGCTGTTCAGGTTCGCTCCATTGGTCGTTATGCCTATGAAGAGACGATTCCCTATTCAACGCTCGCGGATAAAGGCGCGTTGCAGTCAGCTTTTAAAGACGGCTCTAATCGTTCAGTAGGCCTGGCGGTGGATGCGGGAATGCTCTGGACCATGGCGGATTTTTGGTTTCCGACACTAGGCATCTCCGTTCTTAACGCTCCTCTGGGCTGCAAAGAGGACTATCTGAACCCATTCAGCAAAATACGCGAAACCGTCTGCGGTACGGTATTCACCGGCAAATTTTCCAACCCCGATGCCATTTCAACCGTCGATCCAACCGACCTGCGCATCGGCGTGGCCATTTCGCCGCGCTTAAGCCGTGATTTAGGCTTACGCGTCGCCGTTGATCTGCATCACATTGCTTTTGCGTCTGGTGGCAATAATTACGGCTTATCCGAGATTCCCATTGGCAAGAAACTCCATGCAGGCATCGAGCTCTTTTCGGGGAATCCACTTCTTCCTAGCCCTTTTTCCGTTTCCATCGGCGCGAGCCAGGGATTCTACACTGCCGGCGTGAGTACTCGCCTCGGCTTCCTCTCGCTCGATTTTACTTCGTTTGGCCGCGATATTTCCGCGACAGACTCTCCTAAAGAGGATCGTCGCTACCTCGCCTCCATCTCAGCGGACTTCTAATTTCCCGCCAATCTCTTGATGTGCTAGAGTAATGCTAGGTCTGCAACAGATAGAGAGAGTTGACTGTGAGAGCTCCGTTTATTCTTTTTGTCGTATTGGCGTTTTCCGGTTGCGCGAAAAATTACCTCTCCGAATCGGAGGAAAATTATTTAACAACTCTAGAGCCTCCCGCCGCAGAGAAATCCGGAACAAAACAAGTAGCCACACCCGACGTTCAAAAACGTGAGCTGGTGAAATACATCGTTCGCATCAGCGACAGCAATCAGGCGTTCACGCAGGAAGACGTGGATTTTTACAAAAAGCTACCTCAGAGCCCCGCTCCTGGCTCGTTCCACGAAGCAGCGACGGGTGTTGGCGCTTTGAGAATGGCAATGCTTGATGCCCCTTCATTGGAAGCCATTGCGACAGAGAAGGGCATTGACGTTGCAAACGCCCTTGAGCGAAACGCGATCATTAAAAATTTCCGCGTCTATCACCTCGCTCAGCAAGCGGTGCAGAAAACAAAGAACTCCGACAGCTTCAATGAAAAGGTGACGCTCGTCATTCAGACGGAAGCGCGCACTTGGGCAAGCCTTATTCCCATCCCAGCGGGAACACCCGCGGCACCTACCGCACCAGAGCCCGCGACGGCTGAGCCTCCAAAAAGAAGATTGAGCACCCAGGATCTACGCGGTGGGGACTCGGCGTTGATGGAAGCGGATCAACTCGCCGAGGCGGAGCAGTTCAAAGAAGCCATTGATCGATTAAGTGGCGTTTCACAGCAAGATCCTTATTACCCTGCCGCACAGGAAAAAATTCGCCTCTTCAGCAATCGCGCGGTTCAGTCTTTGCGCCAAAGGGCCGCAAAAGCCTTTCAAAACTCCATCTCTTTAATGGAGACCAATCAGAAGGTTGTGCTGCTGGAAGAAGCAAAGAAACTTTTAGAAGAGGCTTTGACGCAATATCCCAGTGCGGAACAGTTAGGAACGGTGCAGGAAAATCTCGCCGTGATAAATCGTGATCTGAAGAATTTAGGACGTTAAAAAAAAGCCGGGTACAACCCGGCTTTTTGTTTTTAATCTTCCGCTTCCTCGACTTCTTCCTCTTCCATGTCAGGACGGACGCTGCGAGAACGACTGGTTGGGATGAGCTCACCAAAACGAATGCTCTTCATATCGAAGGTCATAATTTCTTTGTGATGTTTCTCAAGATAGATCATCGCGTCTTCGGGTGTATCGAAGAACGGATAGTCACCATAGGCGTAAGACTTAAGGATGCTGCGAGGGCGCTCCATCAAGCCAACAAAGATAAACGGAAAGCGCAAACGCTTACGCAATTGGAGAAGCTCAATCAAGATTGTTGGGCAAACTTCTTTTTCGTCTTGGAAGTCAACAACGAGGTACTGGAGTTCTTGAGCAACCAACCAGTTGTGAATGCTGATAGCTGATTCAGGGCAGTACTTACAGTCGGTACTGTGGCTGGTGCAGATATTGGACGGATTCAAAACGATCCCGCCGTTGATATGCTCTGGTGCAAAGTCCATCGATAGTCCTTGCTTAACGGAGGTTGATAAAAGATCCAAAATCATTGAGAAATAAATCAACCAGGGCAAAATGGCAAGGACTTTAGGGCCGATCCCAAGTACGCGAGAAAACGAGGGTTTCAGCCAAAGAGGCGCTCTTCATCGATCCATCGGCCGACCAGCTGGCGTTTTACTTCATGAAATCCATCTTTTGCGAATTGTTCTCGCAGCCTATTTAACTCCGCCGCCAGCCATTTTCTGGCGCCGTCCAACGTCGCTTCCTGATGCGTGATCGGCTTTAGGGCGATCCGAATGGATGCATCCCCGAACAGACTTAGAAGGCGTTCATCGTTATTCTCATGAAGCGTCTGCCCCGCAAGGAGTTGGGCTGCATTAACCTCACTTGTGATGCGCAGAGTTAAACTCCATTGAACTTGGCGATGGTCCGCGGGATCAGGGGTCTCAAGCGTCTCAAGATGAATATTCCAATTTAAGCCGGATGCATCACAAAGACTGTGCCGATTATTCTGCTCCAGCCATCGCGCGAACTCCTTGTTGGCACTGGTCTGGGAGATCGTTACCGGCTTCTTTGGCAACTTATCGGGATCCGTGTTATACATGGTCACCTCAGGCAAAAGATTGGCTATCAAAAGTTTAACGGATGCTATGACAAAGCGAAAGTTGATCACAACGCTCCTCCTCAGCCTCCTCGGCGGATGCGCGTATCGATTCACCAACACAGCGATCCGGCCGCCAGCAGGCATCCGATCCATCGCGGTGGAAGCGGTTTACGATACGTCGCGAGAAGTGCTCCCCCATGAAATCCTGTGGGAGTCACTACAACGAGCGATTGCCCAGAACGGCCGACTGATGCTGACGAGCCAAGAAAAAGCGGATGCGTTGCTCCGCGCTCATATCACCGGCGCGATCGTAAGACCAACAGACACGCCAACCATCGGCGATCAGGGCGAGGAGCCGGCGTTCACGCGAAGTGGTCGCATCCCAAAACCAGCTGAAATGCGTACTCTCACAAAAGCCGGTCTTTGGACCACGAAGGAA